>NZ_FJND01000050.1:0-2455 GCF_900067165.1 Trichococcus sp. ES5 | reverse complement strand
ATTATCGCGGGGTGGAGCAGTTGGCAGCTCGCCGGGCTCATAACCCGGAGGTCACAGGTTCAAGTCCTGTCCCCGCAATTGTCATGATTGTCGCTGCTTCAGTAGCTTACAAGCATGATACACTTGGGCGAAAGCCCACAGTGTAACCTCATAAAAGTTTAACGCATGGTTCCGTGGTGTAGGGGTCAACATGCCTGCCTGTCACGCAGGAGATCGCGGGTTCAAATCCCGTCGGAGCCGCCATGCGGGTGTAGTTTAGTGGTAAAACCCCAGCCTTCCAAGCTGATGTCGGGAGTTCGATTCTCCTCACCCGCTTTTTTTAAGAAGGGCCTATAGCTCAGCTGGTTAGAGCGCACGCCTGATAAGCGTGAGGTCGATGGTTCGAGTCCATTTAGGCCCATTGATAAAGCACAAACAGTAATAGAACGTTTCTTGTTATGGGGAAGTACTCAAGTGGCTGAAGAGGCGCCCCTGCTAAGGGTGTAGGTCGTTAACGCGGCGCGAGGGTTCAAATCCCTCCTTCTCCGTAGCTTTATCAGAAAAATAAATAAGATGGTCCGTTGGTCAAGCGGTTAAGACACCGCCCTTTCACGGCGGTAACACGGGTTCGATTCCCGTACGGATCATTATAAACTTTGGAGGATTACCCAAGTCCGGCTGAAGGGAACGGTCTTGAAAACCGTCAGGTGTGTAAAAGCGCGCAAGGGTTCGAATCCCTTATCCTCCTTTTATTATTATTATTATCGCGGGGTGGAGCAGTTGGCAGCTCGCCGGGCTCATAACCCGGAGGTCACAGGTTCAAGTCCTGTCCCCGCAATTGGTTCTGATTTTCTTTTTAGTATATTTATGGTCCGTTGGTCAAGCGGTTAAGACACCGCCCTTTCACGGCGGTAACACGGGTTCGATTCCCGTACGGATCATCATCGAAAAGCACTCTTCTGAGTGCTTTTTTTTAATAATTGGGAAAGCATAAAATTTTTCGAATTGAAAAGTGCGTCACCGTAGGTGTTTCACAGATTCACAACATGTTTCATGCAATCAAATTTTATGGCCAGCTTCACGTGTAAGCCCTTCGGAAAAGTGATAAGTGTTTGCTTATTCAGGGCTGAATGAAGAACCCACAAAGCTATTCCTGCAAAAAAACAGGTAGATGCATCAGTCGAAGGACGCATCTGCCTGTTTTTCTTAGACCAAAAATAATAATGAGTAGCTTAGTGTGAAAAGAAAAGCATAGTTAGTTAAATATTGTTCGATTCTGAAATCGTTTTGAAGTGTTCTCTTGAATAAAGGGAAAACCATTAGGATAGATAATCCGAATAAGCTTATGGCCCATAGTGGGCTGTTGAGATTAACTATCTGGAGAATACCTGCCGCGTAGGGAAGCAGAAAAGTGGTCATTCTTAGAAAATTTGAATGCTCTAATAGTAGTTCTTGATAATAAGAATTTGGCTGATTGCTGTATGTAGTATTCTTAATTTGGACCTGTATCAAACAAAAAATATGGAACAGGATCATTGGAAGTACTTCGTATTGAAGCTGTAACGGAATAAAGTTTGCCTGCGAAAAAAAAGATACTGATGAAAGAATAAGCACCTTAAAGAAAGGCTGCAGCATTACTTCGTAAAATGTATTTGCCATACTGTAAGGATAAAACTGTAAGATCAGGTAAATTAAATACAGGAAAAGAACCGCAGTCAGGACAATATTCGACAGATAAAATATGATGGTCAGTATTACGATTGTGAGAAACCCTAAAACCAAAATCATTTTATAGGGGAGCTTTCTTTTGGAATGTTCTCTTTTTGAAAGTAGGCGTTCCAAGGCATGGGAAAAAAGCAAAAAAAGATAAAGTATAAATAGTAACAGATAGTTGGGACCGGTGAAAGTCGTTCCTCTCCATGCCCCGAAAAGAAGTAGCGTCAACGGGGCTGTCAGCATCGACAAAAAGGTATTGTGCATAAGATTCATGAATTGTTTCTGGATTGTCAGCATAATCTCTTCCTTCTCTATTAATGATAGAGTGTGTTTCATCTCGTATCTACTGCGCAAATTCATCATAGGTTAACGTCTTTGCGATGTCAAGCGATGTCAGGATTGAAAAAGCTGACGTAAAATATTTACATCAGTATTTGTTTGCGTCATCTATGATACAAAGCTTAATTGCAATATCAAATGCATAAAAAATTTTAAAAACCTTTATAGACAGCGAATTACTCAATAATCCAGTATTACCAATGCTTTGAAGCCATTGACGGCAGGGAGTGTTTCATCCCTTACCATTTTTCAGGTGAGTTGTTGGTGGTTCTGACCCAAGAGGATAGGTTAGCTGAGTCAAGAGAAGGAGCAAAGCGGCTCTTGACTCAGCTAATCTATTCTCTTATCCTATAGAACCAACAAAACACCTTAAGCTGCTTGTAAATCGGCCAGTTCTTCCTGAAGGCGTTCTGCAGGTGTT
>NZ_FJND01000049.1:0-2713 GCF_900067165.1 Trichococcus sp. ES5 | reverse complement strand
GCCTAAAGAAGAGGCGATGCGCAATGCGGTTAGAAATTATGGTTACTTTGCATTGCTTTCTAATGAGGTCAATGATCCGTTTGAAGCGTTGTCTCTTTATCGCAGCAAGGATGTTGTTGAAAAAGCCTTCGGCAATTTAAAAGAGCGCCTCAACTTCAGAAGAATGCAAGTTTCGTCCGAATTATCCCTGAACGGGAAGCTTTTCGTGGAATTCATCGCTTTAATCTACTTGTCCTATGTGAAAAAGAAGATGCAGGATGCCGAGCTATTTAACCAATGGACTCTCCAAGGTGTACTGGATGAACTGGACACGATTGAATTATTCGAGTCCCCCGGACATGGACGCCTGTTGGGAGAGGTTACGACGAAGCAGAAGGAATTATATGAGGCGTTAGGGGTTGCCCCTCCCTCGTTATAAATTCCGGGAATTCAGGTTTCAAATGATCAGTTATCAGCGAACAATCAGTCTTTTTTGATCCATTTGTTTCCGGCTTTGTTGGTAGGCGGAAGTCTATGCCCTTCAACGATATGGACCTCTTTGCTGCCGGTAATTTTGCCCCCTCTTGGGCCGACTTCCTTGTAGACGCCAAGAGGAAGGTTGTCCGTACCTGGTTTGTGTAAATCTTTTTGATCGATTCTCATGTTATTGCCCCTTTCTTTCTTGAAGAGCGATGGTGGAGGAAACACTTGGTACAGCTTAAGTATTTCGCTGGAAGCGCGAACAATCAAATGCAGACTGTGTTCGGAAGCCGATGTGTAAACATGAACAATATTTCACGATTTACGACCGTCGTAACAAATTGAAACACAATTGTCATATTTCTATCATGCAATGGTATTTTAATTTTGATATACTTCATCTCGTAGTAGAAACAGGAGGAGAAGTATAATTGGGAAAAAAACATATCGCGTTGTTCTCATCAATCTTATTGCTTAGTCCGATTGCAGGTGGGTTTACTGCTCAGGCGGCTACATTAGAAGAATTACAACAACAAAAAGATGCTTTGCAATTAGAAACGAATACGATTCAATCGCAGATAGAAGAAAAATCAAATTCATTGAATACTTTGGAATCCGAAAAAGCAAATTTGGAAACAAAAGTGAATGAACTGCAATCGCAATTGGATGAATTGATGGGCCGATTAGCTGCACAAGAAGAAAAATTAGCTGCTATCCAATCAAAAATTTTGGAGTTGCAGGCTGAAATCGAAGCTTTACAAGTAGTCATCGACCAAAGAACCGAAAAATTAAATACGCAAGCTCGTTATATCCAAACGGATGCGGGCGTTACGAATATAGCATCAATCCTCTTGTCTTCAGAGAATTTCTCTGACCTAGTCGGAAAAATCACGGTCGTTTCAAAAATTGTGACTGCCAACAAGGACATCGTGGAACAACAGGAAGCAGATCAGCAAAAAGTCGAAGACAGCAAAGTGGCTGTTGAAGAAGAAAAGCTTTCCGCTGAAGCATTGAAACAAGAAATATTGATTTCAAAAAATAATGTCGTAGCCCAAAAAGCTGAAATCGATGTCCAAATCGCGCAAGTCATCGAGAACTACGAGTTGACTGAGGCCGAGAAAAATGGTTTGGAATCAACTAGAGCTGCCTTGGCTGCACAAACAGAAACAATCAGCAATGATATGGCGGCAGAAGAAGTAAGAATTGCAGCAGAAAGAGCGGCAGCCGAACAAGCAGCATCTGAAGCGGCAGCAATTGCAGCAGCAACGGCAGCTAACAATCTGACTGCATCAGCAGCACCAACTACGACTGCATCCAGTAGTTATACTGTAAATTCAAGTGGTTTCATAAAACCGGCAAGTGGGTACTACTCATCCCCGTTCGGATATCGTCTTTCACCGATCACCGGTGGCTCTGAATTGCATAGAGGGCAAGATATTGCGGGCAGTGGAGCCATTTCTGCTGCACAATCCGGGACTGTTGTAACAGCAACATATCACGCTAGCTTTGGTTACTATGTAGTAATCAACCATGGTACAATCAATGGTGTGACCGTTGAAACATTATACGCACATATGCAACCAGGATTATTGGTCGCACCTGGACAAACCGTCAGTCAAGGTCAACAAATTGGAATAATGGGTACAACAGGCGATTCAACTGGGGTTCATCTCCATTTTGAAGTTCATGAAAATGGTGGCCTAGTGGATCCGCTGAACTATATCGGTGGCTAATATAATTAACATTTCGAAGAGATTGGGAGTCCCCAGTCTCTTTTTTTCTACCTTTAGATGAAAAAGGCATAATATGTGGAGTATAATAGGGAATATGTTGAAGGTAGTGCCAAAAATTCTATGGAAACTGCTATGAATAATGAAGTGATGTGAAAATCCGTGCCCTACTATTCAAAGTTGGGTGAAACAAACGCTCTTGACAACCGAGCCAATGGTTTCTTCCTCTGCCGTCAAGGGCGACGGTATACAAAAGGAGCAGCACAAAGTAGCCCTTGGTCTCAGGAAATTTTAAACCATTGGCCATTCGGATTGTCAAGAGTACGCTCCGCCGTTTGTTTAGTTAATTGGTTCTCTTTTTTTAGAGGGCTCAGGTGCCAAAAGTTAAGGGGTTTGGTCCATCAGCCACTCTTGGGATAAAGAGATTAATTTTGTCCATTTAGCCGGCATATTGGGAAGTTTGTCCAGCTCAGGAATCAACACAGGTACCTTCTTTTCTAAGGCAGCGTGCGGTCTCAAAAAGT
>NZ_FJND01000048.1:0-3139 GCF_900067165.1 Trichococcus sp. ES5 | reverse complement strand
ACGGAATTCGACCTATCAGATCAGACTTCTCTGAGCAAACGGCAGCTTACCCAGCTCCAAGAGCTTACTTGGCTTGAGCAGCAGTATAATCTCATCTTTTTGGGTCCGAGCGGTGTGGGGAAAACGCACTTGTCCATTGCCTTAGGCATGGAGGCCATCCAGAAGGGGTTTCAGGTAACATTCGTGACAATGGGAGAACTACTCTCCCTTCTGAAAACTGAAGAATTCACGCGGAAATCGCAGGTCCAGCTCAATCGGATCCGAGCATCTGATTTAGTGATTATTGATGATTTGATGTACATGGCAATGGAACAAAGGGAAGCTACCCTGTTTTTTCATTTGATCAATCATCTATATGAACGGAGTTCAATCATCTTGACCTCAAATAAGAGCCCCGACCAATGGGGAGAATTATTGGGCGATGAGGGAGTCGCAATGGCTATCCTAGACCGTATTCTGCATCGAGCGGAGGTCGTTCACATGAATGAAGCTAGCTACCGAATGAAACATCGTCAGAGCATGTTTGTGAGCGAAAGTGTTCAAAATTAATTGGCGTTAACTGTTCAATTCTACTTGACGCTGACAACGGGCTCATAACTGATAATAACGAAGAGGATTTATATAAAGGAATAAAGAGAGTTCTTTCGGATAATGACACTTATAAACTATATAAGAAAAGAGCTAAAGAAAGAGGAGAAGACTTTAAAATGGAATTGAGATTAAATGAATATGAAAAAATTTTAGGAGAATAGTACAAATGCAACCCAAGATTAGCATCATAGTTCCAATATTCAATGCTGACCAGCATTTAGAAGAATGTATACAATCAGTCCTCAATCAAACTTTTTCCAATTTTGAGCTTATTCTCGTGAATGATGGTTCTGAAGATTTAAGTGGAGAAATATGTAATAATTATAAGGATAAAGATTTTAGGATTAAAGTGATACATCAAGCGAATGAAGGAGTATCATCTGCGAGGAATAAAGGATTAGAAATAGCAGAAGCAGAATATGTGGCATTTGTAGATAGTGATGACTGGATAGAGCTTACTATGATTGAAGAACTATATAAGAGTATGACGGAGACAACTGATCTTGCTATATGTGGCTTGCAGAAAGTTGATAAAAAGAATAATGTCATTTATAGAACTTCATTCAAGAATCTTACTAAGATTAATTGCTCTTTTTGGGAAGAGGAAGATTTTTATGTATTGCTACATTCGTATTCGCTGTTTCAACCAGTGTGTAAATTATACAAATTAAAAACAATAAGAGATGAAAATATTTCATTCAATGCCAACCTTAATTTTGGCGAAGACTTTATGTTTAACATAAATTATTTGAATTATTGTGAAAATATTAAAATAACAGATAAGGTTCTATATAACTATAGAAGTCTAGGCCAAGGGCTATCTAGTACATTCAATCTTACAAAGGCTTTTAGCTTCTCCTGTACTAAAGACTCTCTATTAAAATTTGCTGTTTCTAACGGTGTGTTTATAGGGAAATCGAAAGAATTCATTATAAATAATACATTACAAGATTTTAGCAGTTGTATTAATCAAATGTTTAATAGTAATATGGGCAGAGAAGAAAAGTTAGATGGAATTCGTATTATGAAGAAATCTCGTTCGATTGAATCTTTTAAATCCAGTAAAGAATATAGAGATAAATATAGAAGTCTCTTTTTCTTAATTGAAAAAGACAAATATTTTATGTGGTATTTATACAGCAAAATCAAAAGAAACATCAGTATAATGAGCATTATCAAGAAGAAATTAATGTCAATTAATATAGGGAAGTTTTAGGAGAAAATATATGAACATTAATCAAAGAAAAGTCGGAGTCATATTATCATATATAACGTTAGGCTTAAACGCTTTAATAGGGATGATATACGTTCCACTTATGATAAAGTATTTAGGACAGCAAGAGTATGGATTATATCAACTAATGGGATCTCTTATTTCATACTTCGCTATAATGGACTTCGGACTTTCTTCTACAGTCGTCAGATTTTACTCAAAATATGATGCAGAAAAAGATAAAAAAGGTAAAGAAAATGTACTAGGAATTGCACGAAGAATATACTATGTAATAACTATTATTATGCTTTTTTTGGGGATGATATTCTCTATTAAATTAGATGTTTTATTTGGGAGTTCTTTAAGTATACATGAATTACAAGAAGCTAAAAAAATATTCATAATGTTACTTGTAAACATAGCAATAACATTACTGTCAAATATTTATACATCAATTATAACTGCTAATGAGAATTTTATTTTTCTCAAGTTACTATCTATTTTTCAGATTACTATACAACCAGCAGCGATAATAGCTGTACTTTTATTTACACCTAGAGCATTCCTGATAGTAGTCGTACAGACACTTTTTAATCTACTTGCAGCGCTAATTAAATACTTTTACTGTCGTTTTGGTATAGACGACAAAATCAAATACCATTACTATGATAAAAATCTAATAAAAGGTATGCTCAGTTTTTCCATGAGCATTTTTATTGTAAGTATTGTAGATCAAGTTTTTTGGAAAAGTAACCAGATAATTTTAGGGATTACAGCGGGAACAGCTATAGTAGCTGTATACTCTATAGCTGCTCAGATATATATGAATTACATGCCTTTATCTACGGTTATTCAAAGTGTGTTCTTACCGAGTATTACACGTATTGCCGCTCAAAAAGGAAATGATAGAATACTCTCTCCTGAATTATTCATAGGTTTTCAGAAAACACCTTGAAATGTTGTTCTATCAACGTATTCTTTATTTCACGTTCACACCCAAAAGGTGTGAAAAAAGAACCCCAATCTGTTATGGTTAATGTACTACCAACAACCAAAGAAAGGGGTTCTCTCAATGGCAACTTTACACGAAAATACGCTAAACTTCAACAAAAAAATGACGGTTACAAATACTGGAGGTAATCTCTCCACGGATGCTGGTCTTGTTTTAGTTAAAGAATTCCTTTATTCAATCGGATTCGAACAGTTGATGGAGAAAGAGCTTCATTTTCAAGACTCCCGTCTTTTACCTACACATTCAAATGAAACCATCCTTGAACAACTGATTTTCCAATTAATTGCAGGCTATGATACCGATGCATCTGCCAACATCTTACG
>NZ_FJND01000047.1:0-3419 GCF_900067165.1 Trichococcus sp. ES5 | reverse complement strand
TGTATCCTGAACGAGTTTTGGCGGATAAAATATACCGAAATCGCACAAACTTAAGCTACTGCAAAGAACTCGGAATCCGATTATCCGGCCCGTCGCTCGGCAGGCCCAAGAAGGATCAGAAGATTGACAAAAAACAAGAATACAGCGACAACTGCGATCGAGTAGAGGTCGAGAGAGGCTTCAGCCTGGCGAAAAGAAAGTTCGGGCTCAGGCTTATTCGAACACGCCTTGAAGAGACCAGTCTCTGTGTGATTGCTTTATCCATCCTTACAATGAACCTGTCCAAGGTTTCATTGCGCATTTTTTTGACTTTCATCCAATGGATGAGCTCCCCTAGAATTGAACCCCTAATGAAGCCGTAAGCTAAAAATAGGGATTTATTCAGCAGGCATTAATATAGACAAATTTAATTATACAGTATATTGATAGAACAAACTATAAGAATTAAAAGAAAAAGGCACCGGTTTTTAAACTGCAAAACCTTGTGCCTCCTGTTTAATTTTCTTCTGTGTAATAGTAGTAGTAGCTGTTATCCTGCTCGCTAGTTGGGACTTGGTTGTAGACTGCTCCCAATACGTTCGCGTTAACCCGCTGAAAGATTTCATGGGCTTTCAGCATATTCTCTTTTTTGGCTACACCATGGCGTACTACGAAAATGGTTCCTTCTGCGCGACCGGCCATGATTTGGGCGTCACCAAAACCAAGCAGAGGTGGCGTGTCGAAGATGACCAAGTCATATTTGCTTGTTAGTTTATCTTGGAGTTCCTTCATACGGTTGCTACCGATCAGTTCAGCTGGATTTGGCGGGATTGGGCCGCAGGTCATTAAGTGAAGATTATGAATATCTGTCTCCAGAACACACTCTTCTACGGTTAGTTCTGGGTTGGACAATAGTGATGTCATCCCGATTCCGTTAACAACTTGGAACGCTTTGTGAACAGACGGACGGCGGAAATCTGCCTCCGCTAATAGAACTCGATAGCCCTGCCTCGCAAATGTAATTGCCAGGTTTGCCGCTACCGTCGATTTTCCAGCATCAGGCATGGATGACGTCACTACTAAGGATTTATATTTTTTATCCACCATGGCGAACTCAATGTTGGTTCTCAAGGTTGTAAACTGCTCAGAGATCAAGGAACCCGGAGAAGCCAGCGTGATGAGTCCTTTATAATTCTTTTTGGTTCGTTTTTTTCTGCCAAATACCATTAGACTACCCTCCTCCCTCTTCTTGATTCAATTTTATGTTCTTCCTGACGGACAGCCATGTCTTTCAGTTCTTTTTCTGTCATTAAGGAGATGGCTCCTAAGTCGGTCCAACCAATGTGTTCATTGATGAATTGATTGCCTTTTATTGTGTTATCTAAATATTCACTTAAGAATGCAAATCCCACTCCTATCATTAATCCTAGAACTAAACCAGCTACCATATTAAAAGGTACATTAGGCGATACGGCACTTAAGTCAGGTATGGCTTGTGAAAGAATCGTAACAGATTCCACTTCTAAAATATCACCGATTTTCTTTTCAAAAGAGGTTGCAGTTGCATTTGCTAATTCAGCTGCTTCATAAGGGCTTGGATCACTAACAGTTATTCCAAATACTAGTGAGTTATTTTGAGTTTGTACACTAATTTTATTACCTAATTGGCTAACACTTAAATTCGAATCTGTTGTCTCAATCACATCTTCCAAGATAATCGGTTCTCTGATGATACTCTGATATGTATTAATCAAATTCAAATTTGTTTGGATATCGGAATTAGTAATAGACTGCCCTGTATTTTGTGTTTGATTTACAACGATTTTTGAAGTTGATTCATATTGTGGTGTTACAAAAAAGAAGGTATAAACACCGGAAATAATAAGACCTGCTAAACTCCAAAGGATTATTTTACTAAAATGTCTTTTTAATGTTGCAAAAAGTTCACTTATTGATATTTCTTCTCCCATTTTCTCCTCCTGAATTATCATTTTCTAAACTTAAGAAATGATAGTAATTTTAGTAAAGTTCGAATTTTATTTCGAAGCTAACAAAAATAACATTTTTTGTTTTTTTTGTTTTTAGTTTCTTTGGATATTAAAAATACAGACGGATGTAATCTGCTGAATGACTATAATAACTATGCTACATTATGTCTACAAGTTAAGTACCTCGGAGATTGTGAGTATTCTAAACTCTTACCTATATCTAAATTACATATGTTGATATATTTATTATAGATAAACTTGAAAAACAAAGAAATATTTCCCTCATTTTTATACACTTTTTCAGAAGAAAGCAATTTTAATAATGTTTATACTCCAAAGTAAATTAATTCTGCTAGAATTCCCCTTCGTTTCTAAGTGAGTCTTTCTCTTTCATACTGGATAAAAGCTCTGTTACTAAATTTTTCTCATAAGAATTAAAACCCTTAATCCACATAAAGAAAATAGTTATTAACAAAAAGAAAACTATATTAATAAAAAGTGAGAACCAACTATTGATTAGTATTATTTCTTTTAATAATGTTCCCACTACTATGGATGGAAAATAAATAGGAACTAGATAAAAAATTTCCTTCCAGAATGCAGGTATATCTATTCTAACAATCTTATAATAGTAAATATTCATTATTAAACCATAGCCAAGGAACATAACTATTCCAGTTGCTACTGCAGCTCCGATCGCTCCTAAGATTGAACTTAACTGAAATGATAAAATAATATTTAATATTGCCATAAAAGAAAATAGTTTAGCGCGAAAAGAATACAGATTTTTTGCTTGCATAATAGTAAGGCCAAGATTCTGGATTAAATCAATAGTGAAAGGAAGCAATATTATTAATGCAATCCAATATACCTCAATGTAATCTTGCCCTACCCAGAGAATGATAAACTCTTTGCCATAAACGGTGAATCCAAATAATATAGTTGCTAAGAAAATAAACTGAATCCTCCCTATTCTGATGAAATGATTAGAGACCTGAATTATTCATACCATACCAAATCTTGATATGAATAACCCTATTTCATCTGCAATATTGGATTTTTCGCGGAGTTGTTATTTTTTTCCTTTCAAAACGTCTCTTAGAGACGAAAAGAAGCACGGAATGCGATTGTTATTGTGTTTTAGGGCATACTAATCCCTTTGTTCGAAAGATTTTTTTTAAATTAACGGGGACTCACCAAGACAAGGATTGAATTTGCCGTAAGATATGAAAAAATTCGTTTTGATAGACATGATGGGTACTGAGTTTTAGCATCATGCGTCTTCCGCTGTGGATCAGTTTCCCAGCAATCTTGAAAAACCGAAGACGAATACTCTGTATCTGTAGGCCTTTGGCCTTTTCTGGGAAAGCTAGTGTACGCATAAAATTGTTGATGTTGTAGGAAAGCAAGCTGACCATCATGCGAACAGCATTCTCCAAGAAATGAGAACTG
>NZ_FJND01000046.1:0-3455 GCF_900067165.1 Trichococcus sp. ES5 | reverse complement strand
ATTATTCCGCGTACAGGAAGTACCGAAGCCTCATTGAAGAGCGTATTGAATGGAATAAAAATCACCCTGTTTCCGAGATAATGAAATGGCAATAGCAGCATCAACCAATACTGACTTTAAATTTTACAGGTAGAAAACATATTAGATATTCCCTAAGAGCCGTTCCTGGATTATATGGAACGGCTCTTAGGTGACCTTAGGGTCAGGATTGTTGGTTTTAAACGCTCTGTCCACTTACTGTTCAACCTTACACACTAATGGTTCCATTTTGACGTTATTCACAAAAGCTGCCCAAATCCTTTAGATAAAGGATTTGGGCAGCTTTTCGTGAGCGTTTTTTCCACTGGTAACTTATCTGTCAGTCAGTGGTAATTTTGATGTCACTAGGTGGTAATAACTATGTCACTGCTGGTAATTTCCTGTGGCGGATATCAGTCTTCGGTGAAGGTTTCTCCTTCAATTACTTCGGGCATCAAGAATTGATCTGACTCAATCCCAAAAATCGTAACCGTAATTTTTGCATCCTCACTCGTTGATCCTTCTTTTCGAACAACGGTTGGCGTTTGACCAAGGACAGCAACTTCATCCGCGTTCACTTCATCGATCAAATTGCGTGGCATCATCGACATACTGATATTCGCATTCGATTCATCGGTTAAAACAATGGCATCCGCGCCCCACTTATCCACACTTGTACGGTTGTCTTGAGCTAATCCGTAAGCTAGTCCGGTTAGGAAGTACACCAGATACGAAACCAAGATCATGACACCAATGATAAGCGCAAAACGAGTTTTGGAATATTTTATTTCATTCCATGCTAAAAACATCAAAGCACCTCTTTATCTTCTATAATCATTCATTTTTCACGCACTTAAAAATAAATTGCTTTGAAATTATACCCCATAATTATTAATTTTCCTATCAAACTGGTTTTTTACACAAAAAAACTGAAGGATGCTTCCACACTCTCCAGTCTTTCCCTATCTAGAATAGTTTTGCAATATCGGTGTATTCTTTATTCAACGAATCGGCTACATCTGCATTCGTCAGTTTACCTTTGTAGACATTGATTCCAGTCATGATGGTAGCATCATTCTTCGCCGCTTCCAAGTATCCTTGATTAGCAATCTTCACTGCATAAGGCAAGGTAGCATTGGTTAGCGCAATCGTTGATGTTTTCGAAACAGCACCCGGCATATTTGGTACCGCATAGTGCAAAATCCCATATTTTTCATAAACCGGATCATCATGGGATGTTACTCGGTCTTCCGTTTCAAAAATTCCGCCTTGGTCCACCGCGATATCCACAATGACAGAGCCCGGCTGCATTTTCTTCACCATTTCTTCGGTAACCAGTGTTGGTGCCTTGCGTCCTGGAATAAGGACGGCTCCAATCACGATATCCGCGTCTTGGATTGCACGCTCAATATTCACGGAGTTTGACATTAAAGTGATGACTTCGTTCCCATATAACGATTCAATCTCTTCCAAAACTTCTGGTTTCACGTCAAGAACCGTACAGTGCGCGCCAAGTCCAAGTGCGATTTGGAGTGCATTCCTACCGGTTACGCCTCCACCAATGATGACTACTTTCCCGTTACGCACACCTGGTACCCCGCCAATCAAGACGCCTTTGCCGCCGTATTGACTCTCTAGATACTGGGCCCCAATTTGAACAGACAGACGACCGGCAATAATACTCATTGGGTTCAAGAGCGGCAAGTCACCAGATTCGCCGACCATGGTTTCATATCCAATCGCAACCGTTCCGGCTGCTTCTAGTGCATTGGTCAGTTCCAATTCATTTGCCAAGTGTAGGTACGTGAAAATAATTAAATCGTCGCGGAAATATTTGTACTCTTCTTGCAGAGGTTCTTTTACTTTAATGACCATTTCTGCCGACCATACTTTCTCTGCAGAAGGTTCTAAAGTGGCGCCAGCTTCTTCGTACTGCTTGTCCTCAAATCCAGAGCCGAGTCCTCCGCCCGATTGAACCATTACCTGGTGGCCATTTTTTACAAGCAAGGCTACTCCCAGGGGCGTCAATCCAATCCGGTTCTCGTTGTTCTTGATTTCTTTCGGTACTCCGATTAGCATAAATAAACTCCTCCAATTTTAATCTCTCTTGTAAATCATATCACTTTTGAGGAAAGATTGAAAAGATTTCGATTAAAAATCAATGAAAATAGCGGATTGTTAGCGGTTACCTCCTCAACCTAATAGGAATAATTCTTTTAGTGGAAAGACAGATTTTTTGCGTATTTTATTAGGAAAGGAGTGAACATTCATGCTTTTATACAGACGAGAAAAGAGTTTAACATTGCATATCATGGAGTCGCTGGCATCTCGCACGGCTCTTAATGGGAAATCAGCTGATTATTTGACCCATTTAAGAAAAGGGCACGAGTGGGAAGAAAAACTAGATCAGCAGATGGAAGGGTGTGGCGATTCGATATTGATTTTCCCGGGAGCATTGCTCCAACCACAAATGGGAAATGCCTTCCAATGGGACACGATTGTTTTGGCCGGTACATCCTTCTATTTATACGAAGTAAAGAGTTTTAGCGGAACCTATCGCTACGGAAAGGAAATGTGGCTATCGGAAACAGGATTTGAAATCAGCAATCCGCAAATCCAAATGCAAGACAACAAAAATCGGTTCAAGAATTTGTTAAGGGAGTTGGGGTATGCAAAAGATTTTCAAGTAAAAGCCTATGCGGTTATGGTCCATCCTGAATTTACCCTACTAGGAGCACCTGAGCAAGAAACCTTGCTCCTGCCGACTCAATTGAAGCGGCACTTCACTTCTCTAGCAAAAGGAGCCCCGCCGCTCACACGGTATCACCATTTAGTTGTACAAAAGTTGCTCGCGCAGCAAGGAGTGGAGCGCGCATTTTGGGATCATATTCCTCCCTACTGCTACGAAGATTTGCACAAAGGATTACGCTGCCCCGATTGTGGCTCGTTTTCACTCCATCATTCCAGGCAAGTTTATGACTGCACCAATTGCGGGATACGAGGGACTCATCGCGCATTAATTTTGTTCCACTGGAATGAGTTGAAGCAATTATTTCCCAATATGCCTCTAAGAAGCAAGGTTCTTTATGAATGGTGCGGCGGTGTTTACTCGCAAAACAGGCTTAGAAGAATGATTCAACAGCTCTAAACAATGTCTACTGAATAATTAACAAACCTTATCGCAACAGCGTTTTTAGCTGTTTTTTGGTATAATAGATGCATGGATTCCAGAGGGAAATACCAAAAACCCGTGCACTTTTTTCAAAAATGATACAAAGAGGCGATGAAAATGTACAAAAAGCAGACGAATCGGCAATTAACCATTTATGACTTCGATCAGCCATTGGGCCTTACGATGAACCCAGAAAACCGTTGGGTCAAAAAAGCAGATTCGATTCCCTGGTCAGTCATTGAAGATAAGTACGCTGCTCTGTTCA
>NZ_FJND01000045.1:0-5016 GCF_900067165.1 Trichococcus sp. ES5 | reverse complement strand
GAATCAATTACGCTGTTCTGGAGCCCTTGGGGCTCTAAGGATAGCGGATGTAGCAAAATAAAAATCGCCAAGGTGAAAGCCTGCTGTTACAGCACTTTCACCTTGGCGATCTATTGTTTTATGGATTTTGCGACTAATGTAAAAAAAAAAAGAAAAAGCGCCCCATACTGCTGAAATAGCAGTAAAATATAGTCACTACAAAATATTAAGGAGGTCGCTTTTTCTATGAACAGAATAACACAATTATCCATTTTTGAAAATAACCAGCTCGGGGATTTAGAGAAATTAAATGACGTGCTGAATGCATTGCCGGACGAGAAACTCATCGCCCTTTTGGAAGAAGAACGTGGGAAGGGGCGGAATGATTATCCTGTGTTCACCATGTGGCGGGCTTTCCTTGCCAGTTTCGTGTTCCAACACCCCACAGTTGCAGCTTTGATCCGGGAACTGAAGCGCAACAGCCAACTCCGGGAGGTATGCGGATTCCAAACTCGGATCATCCGTACGAAAAAAGGGTCTTATCGTTATCAGTTGGCTCCCACGGAAGCCGCTTTCTCCCGTTTCGTAAAGAAACTGTTGCAGCACCAAGGTTTGCTGGATGTTATGTTCCACGAGCTAGTGGACGAGATGTACGTCTCCCTAGATGGGTTTGGCGAAATCCTCGCTCTAGATGGGAAAATCATTCCCTCCTACGCGAAAGGGCCCAATCAGAATAAACAAGAAGACGGCAGAAGGGACACTGAGGCGAACTTTACCATCAAACAATACACCACTACTACACCTTCAGGAGAGAAAGTGACGAACAAGAAGAAGTGGTTCGGCTATCGATTGCATTTGATCATCGATGCCACTTATGAACTGCCGATTGGCTATGAACTTACAAAGGCTTCGGAAGGCGAGCCTACGGTCGCGAAAAGACTAATAAAGGCATTGCCGGATGCTCAATTGAAAAGCTGCAACTATCTTCTTGCAGACAGAGGGTATGACGGAGGCCCCCTGCTGGATGAAATTGAATCGAGAGACATTATTCCGATTATCGATATTAAGAACCAGTGGAAAAAAGAGGGACCTACTAAACAATACCGTGATACCGATTTGACCTATACTTATAACGGGAAAGTTTTCTATGTCGATGAAAGAGGACAGGAAGTGGCGTTGGTTTACAAAGGCTATGATAGTGCGACTGATTCCCTTCGTTACGGATTCAAACCGCAACACCAGGATTCCCGTATTTTCAGAATCAAACGGGAGGATAATCGGCGTGTTTTCAATAAAGTAGCGCGTAATAGCCACAAATTCAAGCGGCTGTACAAGAAGCGGACTGCGATTGAACGGGTGAATGGGCGTCTTGATCGTGATTTCTTGTTTGAGCAACATACTATACGGGGTGAAAAGAAAATGAACCTTTTCGTAACCATGGCTTTTCTGGTCATGTTGGCATTCGCTAAACGGAATATCCAAAAAAATGAGTTGGGTCATTTGAATGCTTGGGTAGCGTAACCTCTAAAAAATAGAATATCCGTACGTTTCTTTGTCATGCCTTCGTATGAAAAAAACAGAATCCTGCTTATGCCCACACATACTGATCGGTATTAAGAGGCCCATATTCTGCATATTTGCGACTGAAAAAGCCATCGGCTTTGTTTTTTCTCTTTCAATTCTACAAAAAAAGCGAACAGCGTAATTGATTCTCACCAATTAATCTTTGACAAACGTGGGGGAGTAGTGTAACTTACTATTGGGACTTTACGATAGAAGACATTTTTTGCCTTCACGTCCGTGTCTGTGTAAAGCGATTCCCAAAAAGGATTTGTGCACTAGCAGAGAGAGGGAAATAGAAATGAAAATTTTTGATTATGAAGACGTACAATTAATTCCGAATAAGAGCGTTGTGCAAAGCCGTTCTGAATGCGACACGACTGTCGCGCTTGGTGGCCGTACGTTCAAATTGCCGGTGGTGCCTGCGAATATGCAGACGATTCTGGATGAAGAACTTGCTGAAAAATTAGCCAGAGAAGGTTATTTCTACATCATGCACCGTTTCGATGAGGCGAGCCGTTTGCCGTTCATCCAACACATGCATGAAAAAGGTTTGTTTGCTTCGATCAGTTTGGGGATCAAAGCGGCAGAATTCGATTTCGTGAATGAATTGGCGGCTAAAAAAGCCGTTCCTGAATATACAACAATCGACGTGGCGCATGGTCATTCCGATGAAGTCATCCGTATGATCAAGCACGTTAAAGCTGTGATGCCGGAAACATTCTTGATTGCCGGTAACGTGGGCACTCCAGAAGGCGTCCGTGAATTGGAAAATGCCGGAGCCGATGCTACAAAAGTGGGAATCGGACCTGGTAAAGTCTGCACGACCAAAATCAAGACTGGTTTCGGTACAGGCGGCTGGCAATTGGCGGCGGTAAGCTGGTGCGCGAAAGCTGCAAGCAAACCGATCATCGCTGACGGCGGCGTGCGTACAAACGGAGATATCGCCAAATCGATCCGCTTCGGCGCGACGATGGTCATGGTCGGCTCATTATTGGCTGGACACGACGAGTCACCGGGCGAAACGAAGGAAATCAACGGTCGTTTGTACAAAGAGTACTTCGGCAGTGCTTCCGAATACCAAAAAGGCCAACGCAAAAACGTGGAAGGCAAAAAGATTTTGACGCCTTACCGCGGCACGATCGCAGACACATTGAACGAAATGCGCGAAGATCTGCAATCCTCGATCTCCTATGCGGGCGGAAAAGACATCTCCGCCATCCGTAAATGCGATTATGTATTGGTCAAAAACTCCATCTACAACGGAGACAGCAACCAAGGCATCATCGAAGCCGGCCGCAGCTCTTACGGCGAAGGCGATACGATTTTGTAATTAAAAAAGCAAACAAAGGAAAGCCCTCAGCGGCACCCGGAAACTATCGGGTATCGCTGAGGGCTTTCTTTTGTTGCGGCGAAATTCGAAAGGACAATAGTTTGACTGTTTCGAAGGCTGTCATCTTTTTTGGCTATCTTGTATTAAATTTGTGTACTTTTTATCAAAAGGACTGACAAGATGGCGATAAAATTTGGACCATTCAGCGAAAAACAATTTTGTATTTCCCCTTGCGTGAATGTAAGGATATTAAACTTTCTTCGGTCGTTCAGCTAATATTCTAACCGATGTTTTCCCGATTAATTAGTAAGATAAAATGATAAACAAACCTAACTTTATTGATGCAGCAAGGTTTGTGGTTTCTTGTAAATTCATGGTGTTCAACATCGGCTTACATTTCGTTGTTTTTGGGCATAAAAAAACAAATAGAAAAAAATGCGCACGGGTGTTATACTTACCTTAGTAAGAGAGCTCTTACTAAGGTAAGTAACTTTTGTTTAAATGGCAAGTATGCACAGCCAATCGGATAACATGTTTCTTAAGCACTCGCTGGAGGTAGATTTATATCAATCAATCACTAATGGAGCAGTCTGAAGTTTCTTTTCTGTCTATCCCGTAGCCGAAAACTTCCCCGAAATTACCCCATCTTATTATAAATATTTGATCGCAATACATACCTCACCTTTTTGAATGAACGAATATGATGTCCTCGCTACATTTTTTAGGGTTAAGCTGATGAATTTAGCAGAAACACGCTGAAGGAACTAAAAACTGCGAACAGTCTGGGGCCGGAGTCCGAATCCGGTCCTTTTCTGTTGTTCCCATTTTATGGGTTTGTCAGGTAAAAAAGTGGATGAACGAACTGCTTCATGCAGTCTGCAGGTTAGGACACGCGTCCTGACCTGCATTTCCTTTTTTAAGGAAGTCATAGAGCTACCTGTTTTGGATCAACGCGCAAAGGGGAACGGTCAGCGATCGACTTTGGTCCCGACTTTTACAGTTTAATCAATCAAAAAGTGCTAGAAACGTTAATTTTATAATGTTTCTAGCGCTTTTCACTTGTTTTTATATTGTATATATGGATGTATATATGTTATAATAGCTGTAAAGGTGGTGTCGGAAATGTATCTTCAAATTTTCAAAAATCGGAATCAGGAATACGTGCGCATCGCGGAATCTTACAGGGATCCCGAAACAAAGAAACCAAAGATTCGCGTGATACAAAATTTTGGAAACAAAGAGAAGTTACTAGCGGAGAACCCCAACGCTATCGAAGAACTTCAGAAAAAAGTGGACCAGATGAACTTGGAAAAAGAACATACGGAAGTTTCGATGGCCACCCAACGCGTGAGCGCGTTTATCGAGCACGCCAGTGCTCAACCGAGTGCTACAGGCGCTCCGGTACAAAATTATGGCTATGAAGTCTATCAATGGCTGTGGGATCAACTGAAGCTTGATTCTTTTCTGCAGTACCGCCAGAAAAAGGAAACAAACATTCATTTCTCTACTAAAACGCCAATCGCATTGATGGTTTACTCCCGATTATTGTTCCCTGGTTCAAAACGTTCCACATTTGAGGGGAAAGATCGCTTCGCAAGCGAATTCCCTTGTGAATTGGAACAGATGTATCGCGCCTTGCCTTTTTTGGCATCACAGAAAAACCAGTTAGAGGAACATTTGAACAAGCAGATCAGTCAGTTTTTCGACCGCAACCTTTCGGTTGCCTTCTATGACGTCACGACTTATTATTTTGAGTCGGTCAAAGCAGATGATTTGAAGAAATTTGGCTACTCAAAGGACAACAAAGTGAATCAAGTTCAGGTTGTGATGGGACTCCTCATCGATGACAAAGGCATTCCGATCAGCTATGAATTATTCCCTGGAAACACCAATGATTTCAAGACTTTGGAGCCTGTACTCATACGATTGAAGGAGCAGTACGGCATCTCCAAGATGATCATTACAGCGGATCGAGGGCTGAATTCCAAAAAAAATCTGGTGTTCCTAAAATCCATCGGATTCGAATATATCATGTCCTACAAAATCCGTTCCGGTTCGAAAGCTGCCAAAGCAATGGTTCTCGAAGAAGAAGGCTACACCTACTCTTCAACTGATTTCAAATGGAAAAAATGCGGCTTTCAATC
>NZ_FJND01000044.1:0-5059 GCF_900067165.1 Trichococcus sp. ES5 | reverse complement strand
GGGGAAGTACTCAAGTGGCTGAAGAGGCGCCCCTGCTAAGGGTGTAGGTCGTTAACGCGGCGCGAGGGTTCAAATCCCTCCTTCTCCGTAGCTTTATCAGAAAAATAAACAAGATGGTCCGTTGGTCAAGCGGTTAAGACACCGCCCTTTCACGGCGGTAACACGGGTTCGATTCCCGTACGGATCATTATCCTAGCTGTTGTACAGACAGGATACACCGGAGCCTAGGCTCTACGATTTTCAATCCCTGGAGGTTTAGCTCAGCTGGGAGAGCGTCTGCCTTACAAGCAGGATGTCGGCGGTTCGATCCCGTCAACCTCCATTGCAATATGTATTCTAAACTTATGGTCCGTTGGTCAAGCGGTTAAGACACCGCCCTTTCACAGCGGTAACACGGGTTCGATTCCCGTACGGATCATCATCCTAGCTGTTGCGGCTTTAGTTGCTTTCTAGACAGGATAAGAATGGATGTTAGCTCCATCTAATTATTCCTATTTAAATAGTTTTCAAATTTACGGTCCGTTGGTCAAGCGGTTAAGACACCGCCCTTTCACGGCGGTAACACGGGTTCGATTCCCGTACGGATCATCATCCTAGCTGTTGCGGCTTTAGCTGCTTTCCAGACAGGATACGAATGGATGTTAGTTCTATCCATTCAATCTCAATTTAACAGTTTTCAAACTTATGGTCCGTTGGTCAAGCGGTTAAGACACCGCCCTTTCACGGCGGTAACACGGGTTCGATTCCCGTACGGATCATTAACCTAGCTGTTGTACAGATAGGATACACCGGAGCCTAGGCTCTTCATTTTTCAATCCCTGGAGGTTTAGCTCAGCTGGGAGAGCGTCTGCCTTACAAGCAGGATGTCGGCGGTTCGATCCCGTCAACCTCCATTGGTTCCGTGGTGTAGGGGTCAACATGCCTGCCTGTCACGCAGGAGATCGCGGGTTCAAATCCCGTCGGAGCCGTTTTTACAATTTTATTCTGGTCTGATAGCTCAGTTGGTAGAGCACTTGATTGAAGCTCAAGGTGTCGGCGGTTCGAATCCGTCTCGGACCATTTTTTTATATGATGGAGGGATAGCGAAGTGGCTAAACGCGGCGGACTGTAAATCCGCTCCTTCGGGTTCGGCAGTTCGAATCTGCCTCCCTCCATTTCTTTAAAAAGCATCCTCTGAATAGGGGTATAGTTTAAAGGTAGAACAACGGTCTCCAAAACCGTCGGTGTGGGTTCAATTCCTACTACCCCTGTCTCAACATTATATTATGGCGATTGTGGCGAAGTGGTTAACGCACCGGTTTGTGGATCCGGCATTCGTGGGTTCAATTCCCATCAGTCGCCCTCTTATTGGGCTATCGCCAAGCGGTAAGGCAACAGACTTTGACTCTGTCATTCGTTGGTTCGAATCCAGCTAGCCCAGTTTTTTTTAAATAGCAACATCTCGGCGGTATAGCCAAGTGGTAAGGCACAGGTCTGCAAAACCTCTATCACCGGTTCAAATCCGGTTACCGCCTTTCCATAACAACAAAATGGAACATTGCATTCTTCATAATCATGCCGGCGTGGCGGAATTGGCAGACGCGCTGGACTCAAAATCCAGTGCCCGCGAGGGCGTGCCGGTTCGACCCCGGCCGCCGGTATCACAAAAGAAGCTGTTCATAACAAGGAGTACTTTGTTATGAACGGCTTCTTTTTCTATTGCCTGGGCTCAGTGGTTTTTCGAAAGACAAATATTTTTCAGTTGACAATAATGAGAAAAGGATTATAATGGATTAAAATTAAATTAATAAAATCTGTGATGAGAAGTAGTAACCAATGGCGTTTAGTCAAAGCGAGTTTGGGGCAGTGAAAGCCAAGCACTGTAGCTGTCGGTGAATGGATCTCTGAGACGTGATGCGAAAATTATAGTAGCAAAAACCGGGAGTCCGCCGTTAAAAGGACGGGGTATCGAGTAACATCCGTACCCGCAGAGCGAGTTTTGTACTGAGGTGGCAAACGAATGGAAACATTTCGTCCTTTTGAGGAGGAAGTGTTTTTTTGATTCTGTAGTATTAGCGCGAAAACAATGCATAGCCCATTTTTTGGTGACGCATTGGGTCCTTGATTCCGATAAGGAGGCAAGGAGCGCAAAGAACGACAGTGTCGGGTGTGAGTCAACAGTAGAGAACTAATATGGGTGGCACCGCGGCTACATCGTCCCATTATAGGGGATGTTGTGGCTTTTTTTGTACCCAAAATCCCCTGAATCAAGCAGAAACAGCAAAAAATCTCATTAGGGGTGAATGGAATGTTTAATCTGACAGCAACAGAATTTGCAGCAGCAAAAAAGCATAATAAGGTGTTTCCGGTACACTTGACGGTCAATGCGGATCAATTGACGCCTATCGGCATGTACTACAATCTCGAAGGGGAGCATAAGTTTTTGTTTGAGAGTGTCTTTTCGGAGCGGGAAATCGGGAGATACTCCTTCTTGGGTTCGAACCCTTATAAGAGCATCACGAGTATGGGCGAAGACGTCACGATCATCACCGATGGGCAACCCGTGCACAAAAAAGGCAAGGTGCTCGATTACGTAAAAGAGCAGGTGTCGATTCCGTATCTCAAGACCGATATCCCGTTGCCTTTCGTCGGCGGCGCGATCGGTTATGTCGGTTACGATGTCATCCGACAATACGAAAAGCTGCCGAATGTGAACCCGGATGAACTGCAGGCGCCTGAAGCCTACTTGATGTTCTACAAGCAATTCATCAGCTACGACCACTACCAACACAAAATGACGCTTGTCCATAATGTTTTCCCCGAGGACACGGAGGATTATGAAACAATCACTGCCAATCTGGAAAAGTTAGCCGAAACGATGAACCAGACGAATGGCATCCGACCTTTCCAAGAGGTGAATCCGAATCAAGAAGTTTCCTCAAATGTCAGCGAAGCGGAATTTTGTAAACTCGTCGAGAAAGCAAAAGAATACATCAAAGCGGGCGACATCTTTCAGGTTGTCCTTTCGCAGCGCTTGACTATCAAATCGGAATCCGAACCGTTCGATATTTACAGAAGACTGCGCACAAAGAATCCGTCGCCTTACCTTTTCTATATCGATCTGGGTGATTTCCAGGTGGTCGGTTCATCCCCGGAAAGTCTGGTCACCGTTCAGGATGGCGAAGTCATGACGAATCCAATAGCCGGAACGCGCAGAAGAGGGAAGAACGAAGAGGAAGACAATGAATTGAAGAAAGAGTTGCTCGCAGATGAGAAGGAGCGGGCAGAACATGTGATGCTGGTGGATTTGGGAAGGAACGACATCGGCAGGATTAGCGAATTCGGCAGCGTCAAGCTGGATAAGTTCATGGAAGTGGATATTTATTCACACGTTATGCACATCGTTTCGAAGGTGACCGGCAAATTGAAACCGGGTCTGACCTGCTTTGAAGCCTTGAGCGCGTGTTTGCCTGTAGGGACCGTATCAGGTGCGCCGAAAATAAGGGCGATGGGCATCATTGACGAATTGGAAAAAACGAAGCGGGGCATCTATGCCGGTGCGGTCGGCTATTTTTCCTATAATGGCAACATGGACACCTGCATCGCCATCCGGACCATCATTCTGAAGGACGGCTTCGCCTATGTTCAAGCCGGCGCAGGGATTGTGCACGATTCCGTTCCGCAATCGGAATATACCGAGACGCTCAACAAAGCAATGGCCTTGAAGGAGGTAATCTGAATGATTTTATTGATCGATAACTATGATTCCTTTACGTACAACCTCTACCAATACATCGGAGAAATCAATCCGGATGTGCAGGTTCTGCGCAATGATGCCCTGACACTTGATGAAATGAAAGGGATGGACCTGGACTGCATCATCCTTTCCCCAGGACCGGGCGTGCCGGAAGATGCCGGGATTTGCGTTGATGTGGTCCGGGAGTTTGCCGGAAAAGTACCTTTGCTAGGAATCTGTCTTGGGCATCAGGCCATCGGGTATGCTTATGGCGGGAATGTCATTCGTGCGGAAACGCTGAAGCACGGCAAAACATCCATGGTCACGCATAACGGAGATCCGCTTTTCCAAGGGATCGCTTCCCCTTTCGAGGTCATGCGTTACCATTCGCTGGTTGTCGAAGAAAATAGCCTTCCCGATGAACTGGAAATACTCTCGAGAAGTGTCGATGATGGCGTCATTATGGCGATGAAGCACAAGGAGCATGCCGTCTATGGCCTGCAGTTCCATCCCGAGTCCATCTTCACAAAAGATGGTCAGACGCTTATCCGGAACTTTTTGGAGAATATCGCCAAAAAAACAGCACAACCTGTGAATTGATATAAATAGGCATGGTGAGCGGGACAAATCCATCAGAGAATCCGAATGCGAAAGTCGGAATCCAGGGAGTTTGGACCGCTGATCCACATGCCATATTGTGAAGAACGCCAGTGTTTATACGGGTGGTGACGGAAGTCTTTAAAAAAAATTAAAAAATCGTTGACAGCATTTGGTTGCGATGATAGTATATAGAAGTTGTCCGCCAGAATCGGCTTTGAAATGATTTGAAAAAATTGTTGACAGACGATTTAGAGCGTGATATTATATAAAAGTTGCTGATCCACGCATCTGCAAGCCGATAATGCTTCTGAAAAAATTTCAGAAAAGGCTTGACGGACAGCAGGAGCCGTGATAATATAAATAAGCAATCACGTAATACGTGATGCGCGATTGACCTTTGAAAACTGAACAAAGAATGAACGAACCAAATGTGCAGGGAGCTTAGACTTCGGTCAAAGCAAACGAAGGCGATACATCGTATCGCAAACATAAAGTCAGCAAGAAATTAAGAGCTATTCAGCTTTTCATGAGGGTTTCTGTACAAGAGCCCACATTACATGAGAGTTTGATCCTGGCTCAGGACGAACGCTGGCGGCGTGCCTAATACATGCAAGTCGAACGGTCTTTTCTATGGAAGCTTGCTTCCACTGAGAAGATAGTGGCGAACGGGTGAGTAACACGTGGGTAACCTGCCCATAAGAGGGGGATAACATCCGGAAACGGGTGCTAATACCGCATAGTTTT
>NZ_FJND01000043.1:0-5573 GCF_900067165.1 Trichococcus sp. ES5 | reverse complement strand
GATTTCTTCCGGCATGCCACCAAAGAATTCAAAGGCATTCTCGTGGCTTCGAATGGCATCACGAGTCGTAAAGGGGCGGTTTTGCCATTCCACATAGCGGTAGCGTGAATGGGAAAGTAAGAAACAAATGCAGTATAATTTGATTTCTCTTTGATCCTGTGTCTTTTGACGCGTTTCGCCCCAATCGACTTGCACCTGTTTTCCCATCGGTTGTTCTTCGACCGCCTCGTATTGCCTCACAACTTTAGTTTTAGCTATCTGATATTCTTCGCGTATTTGATTCACATATAACCGCATCGTACGTTCACCAACGGTGAAGTCGGGGAATTTCTCAAGCAGCCAATCCTGTATTTGAGACGCATTCAGATGCGGATACTCTTGAAGCCAAGCAACAATCCAATCCTTGTATGGGTCCAATTTCTTCTTCCTCGAACCTAATGAATTGACCCATTCGAAAGCTTCTTCCGGTGTCTTCTCCATGTAGTTATAAACCGTTGTGCGGGATACCTTCAACTGCTTTGCGATTTGTTGGATGGAAAAGCCCCGCTCCTTCATCTGTTGAATTTCCAAATATAACATTAACTTCTTCTTCACCTTTCGTCCTCCAATAACCTAAGATACCTTTAAAAGTATACAGGATTGGAGATATTTTTTGGCGAAAGTGTTCAATCTTGTTCATCGAAAACTGTTCAATTTAGTTTAGCACTGACACCCGTACCTGGACTCTCCGAGTAAATCCTCCATACCGGCACAATCCGTCGTTACTACTGGTATTCCAAGTATTATGGATTCTGTGGCTACAGTACTAAATCCCTCGGTAAAGGAGGAGCATACAAAGAGGTCAGAGTTTTTAAGATATTTGTACGGATTATCTTGAAATCCTAGTAGGTAAGCAGTATCAGATAGTTTGTTTTCCATAACATACTGTTGTAACTTATTTTTGAGATCTCCATCCCCAAGAATTAACAGTTCATGCTTAATACCTTCATCAATAAGACGCTTATGAATCCTCAATAACCTCTCATATCCTTTTTGAGGTGAAAGACGACCTATAGAAATGATTCTAAATCTTTCGCTTTTATTTATTAGATCAATTTCTTTTTTTGATTTCTCGATTATGCTTTTCTCATCTAGAACATTATATTGGACTCCAGCTTCGATATTAAATTTTTTTTCGAAAGATTTTTTTACTGAATTTGAAACACAAAATATTTTGTCGAACTTTTTATAACTTTTTATTTCCGAATTTAGTGTAACATAACTTAATGTTGACCAGCTATGGACCAATGGATCGACATGGACCCACGCAAACTTCTTTGATTCTGTATTAGTAGAACCAGCAATTATTTTTGTACACATTCCCTCTAAATATGCTATCTCTACATCATAAAAATTACGAATAAAAAGTTTATATAAAATATAAGGTGGTAAAAGTGTCATAATTTTTATAATCACATACGCCAGAACTTTCGTAAAAGTGTTGTCTTTCTTATTATAGATTTTGAGACAACTTTCATATTTTGCATATTTTTTTATTTCATCCCTATAAATTCCCTTATCGTGTATAGTTTTTACAGTAATATCGTATTTCTCTTTATCTAAATTTTTCACTAATTCAAGTAATGTCTTTTCGGCTCCTCCTCCTCCTAAACTTCCAATCATAAATAGTATTTTTTTCATAATCCCCCTCCTATTTTTTTATATAAATTGGTAGTAACAACATTTTAAAAAGAAAAACACACTCTAATTTCCTATATTCTTTTTTCTCGCACTTACTTACAACCTCGACTAAATTATATCGTAAATTTCAAGTTTAAGTTAGCCACCCATGGTGACCCGGTTGTTCGTTACCACAAACCGTCTAACTTTTCTAATCGAGTGGGCCCTTGACAATGAGTTGAGGCATGGTAGTCTCCGGACCGGCTGGCCCCGGCCAGCTTTCCAGACACAAGTCATGCCGAGGGAGGCTCGTTGTCAAGGGTCCACGTGTCAAACCGCCAACCGTTCCTGCCTGAATGCCTGGACAAACGTGTCATGCGGCGTTGCATAACCCAGAATCTTCCGCGGGTAACCATTCATCCAACGCTGAATCCGCAAGACTTGGTTTTCGCTCGTCCCGCGCTCCCAGGAAGCATAGGAGTGGCTGAAGTAGACGTCTGCCACATCCTGCAAGGCATGGTGCAGTCCCGCGAACTCCGAGCCGTTGTCCGAGGTAACCGTCTTGAACAGCTGACCGAAGTGAGCGCCAGCCCGTTCTCTCAACTGTTGAACCGCTTGGTTGACCGATGGGGCATCCTTCCCGGCCAGCTTCTGGATGACCTCAAAGCGTGTCTGTCGTTCCACCAGCGTCAGCAGCACGGCATCCGACTTGGTCTGGTCTTGTTTCCCACTACCGTGTCGATTTCCCAATGGCCGAAGGTTTCCCGGGTGCCAACCGCCTCTGGGCGCTCTTCGATGGAGTTCCCCAGTATCCGTTTGTTCGGGCGGTTGCCCCGACGGGACGATTTGGGCTTGCGGGACAGCTTTTCGAGCAGGTCCATGTTCTTTGTTTTCATGATACCGCGGTCGATCCACTGGTAGAGGGTGATGGTCCCAGGGATGATGGCCGGGTCGAACAACTCGTGTTTTCTGGTAAAACCCACCACGTCCGTGGAGCAGCCTTCCAACAGCATCTTATCGTCCACCCAGTCAATGAAGGCATCCGTATCCGCCCATAAGGGCCGTCTGCCGCAGTTCAACCGGTTCTTCTCGTAGGCCGCCTGCCCGGCATCGGCGTCGTAGACGTCATGATAATAGTCGTAGACCTTCCCGTTCTGCTTCTGGCGGTTAAGCTGAGTAATGGTCCCGCGTTTGATTTCGTTGTTTATGGTTTGCGGCACACACCCCAGGACAGCTGCAACCTGACGGTTGGAATAGTTTTCCTTTTTCAGGATGGCGATTTGGAAACGTTCTGAGTAGGATAGGTGTTTTCCCTTGCGTGAAATTGTGTTATCATGGTTTTGCGTCATGTGAATTCATCCTTGTCTATTGATAGTTAGTGGTAACTTCAATATAACATGGAATTCACGTGGCGTTTTTTTATTTCCAACTGGCTAAGTTAATTATAAAATCCGCCTTTTAATATTTTTTGTTAAATAATTTAGTTTATAGTATAAATCTTTATTTAGCAGGAATAATCTCGCCTTGATTTTATTTCTAATTGAATTTGCATTCCTAGTTACAAAGGATGGATCTAATTTATGTCTGAATTCTTTTTTTGTAAGTTTACCTATAAATACTGCATTTAAGTAAAGCATAGCGATGTAATCCTGGAGGACTCTTTTATTCTGTTCATTTGTGACTTCCTCATAAATTTTCTCTAATTCATAACAAACTTTAATTAAATCTAAAGCATTCTTTGTCTTATCTTGTCTTTTTGTTATAGAACCTTCTCTATTAAAATGAATGTAAAAGTCTAAATCTGTATAGCATACAATATTAGCTTTCAAATAAACTTGAGGCGTCCATAATTCATCTTCGTGAAAAATGCCTTTTTTGAATTTCAGATTATTTTTAAGTAGGAATTCCTTCTTGTAAAGACCTAAAACCGATGCCATTGACATACTCTTGGATTTTATTGATTTCACAAGAAACGTTTCACCATTTTCTTTCAAGAATGTCGTTTTCCTTTTTTTTGTTTTAGGATGTTGTGTCTTTTCATTTGTATAGTTTATTGCATTCCCCATAACGACATCAGCATCATTTATGATACCTACATCAAGCATCTTTTTGTAACAATTTTTGATCACATAATCATCACTATCTAAGAAAGCAATATATTTACCGGCAGCATTTTCTATTCCAATATTACGAGCATCAGATAACCCACCGTTTTCTTTATGGTATACTTTGACATTTTTATGTATGTTTCCCATTCGATTGCAAATATTAGAAGAATTATCTGTTGAGCCATCATTTATTAGTAAAATCTCATATTCGTTTTCAGAGAATCCCTGACTTAAAACAGATTCTACGCATCTTTGAATAAATTCTTCTACGTTATAGACAGGAATAATAATACTTAATAACATTGCTTGTCTCCTTTTAATTTCTCTAATTAAGTTAAAGAACTTCCGCCAAAAAAATTTCACATCTCCGTATTATGTGTCACCTTCGATCTCTTTGAATAGCATTTCAATGATCATATAAGTCCCTTTAATCCCGTTTTTTCTAACTTGTGCGATTTTTTCAAAAAGTCTTTATTTATCAGTAAACTGAGTATAAAATTGAAAACAATGAGAATTACTTTTATTAATCTGTTTACACTTACCGGGAGCGTCAATAATTTTGTGTAAATGGTTCTTCCCTACTGTAGATTGTTTCTAATTCTCCATCGGTTGACTCAGCATTTGTTCGAGCTCGCCTTCGGCCTGTTGGAAACCTTTATGACTGCGACCTAGGAATTTTTGGTTGTAAGTATCAAAAGACGAGACTAAGAAACGTTCCATCGACTCTTCATTTTGGAACTGTTCCTTGCGGTGGCTGTATTTCTTGATTTGCTTATTAAAGGATTCAATCAAGTTCGTAGAGTAAATAGTCTTGCGTATGGCTAATGGGAAATCATAGAAAGTGAGCAGGTAATCGTTCGAAAGGATCGATTCCACCATTTTTGGATAGCTGGTTTTCCATTTTTCCGCAAAAGCACCACGTGCTTCCAATGCCGCCTTTTTAGATGACGCTTGATACACCATTTTAAAATCATCACAGACTTCCTTACGATCATCGACACGCACTTTGTGACTGATATTACGGGAAACGTGCACACAGCAATGTTGAAAACGGGCTTTGGGGTAGAACCGCTGCACGGCCCCTGCCATCCCCTTTAAGCCATCCGTGATGAAAAGGAGGACGTTTTTCACGCCACGTTCCTGGAGGTCTATTAAAATCTCTTCCCAAATCGTGATAGATTCAGTTGGTGCAATCGCATAGCTCAACACTTCCTTTGAACCGTCCGGGCGAATGCCAACTGCGATATGAATGGCTTCCTTGGCGACGGTTTTCCGCTTTAAAGGGATATAGGTTGCGTCCATATAAATAGCGGCATAACGGTCATGAAGCTCACGTTCCTTAAATGAAGTGACTTCTTCCGTAAATGATTTAGTCATATTGGACATGGTTTGGGGCGTGTAGTGATGCCCATGTGTTTTGCAAGACATTCCTACACAATATTGCAAAGAAAAAGTACACACCTTTGCGCCTGAAATTTTTCTCTGATTATTTTGGTCTTGATAGAGCGTTTTTGAGCCGGAAGCTCTCTCCGGTGAAACTTAAAATGTGTGCGTGATGAATCAAGCGGTCCACCAATGCCGCAGTCAAACGTGTATCGATAAACACCTTATTCCATTGGCTGAACTCCAAATTGCTGGTGATGATGATACTTTTAGTCTCATACCAATCACTGATCAGCTGGAAGAGCAACTCGGCGCCTTCCTTGGTGAACGGCACATAACCCATCTCATCTAGGATAACCAACTTTACCTTGTCAAAGCGGTGCTTGAAGGTCTCCAACGTGTTGTTCTTCCATTGACGTTCCA
>NZ_FJND01000042.1:0-4115 GCF_900067165.1 Trichococcus sp. ES5 | reverse complement strand
TTGTTCTTTGAAAACTGAATACTACAAAAATAAAGTAAGAAACCTAAACATTTTACCGCGTTTTAAGTTGACTTAAATGAGTTTTTAACGAAATAAGTTAGCAAGCCAGCAATGGCGAGCTTAACCATAGGTTAAGTGAATAAGGGCGCACGGTGGATGCCTAGGCACTAGGAGCCGATGAAGGACGGGACTAACACCGATATGCTCCGGGGAGCTGTAAGTAAGTTTTGATCCGGAGATTTCCGAATGGGGCAACCCAATATCTTTGATAGGATATTACGTTACACTGAATACATAGGTGTATCGAGGAACACGCAGGGAACTGAAACATCTCATTACCTGCAGGAAGAGAAAGAAAATTCGATTCCCTTAGTAGCGGCGAGCGAAACGGGAAAAGCCCAAACCAAAGAGCTTGCTCTTTGGGGTTGTAGGACTGGGACATGAGACTGCAATGGATAGCAGAAGCCAACTGGAAAGTTGCGCAACATAGGGTAATAGCCCCGTATGCGAAATCCAAATCAGCTCTACCAGTATCCTGAGTACGGCGGAACACGAGAAATTCCGTCGGAATCCGGGAGGACCATCTCCCAAGGCTAAATACTCCCTAGTGACCGATAGTGAACCAGTACCGTGAGGGAAAGGTGAAAAGCACCCCGGAAGGGGAGTGAAACAGTACCTGAAACCGTGTGCCTACAAGTAGTCAAAGCCCGTTAATGGGTGATGGCGTACCTTTTGTAGAATGGACCGGCGAGTTACGATTTCATGCAAGGTTAAGTTGAAAAGACGGAGCCGCAGCGAAAGCGAGTCTGAATAGGGCGAATAAGTATGAGGTCGTAGACCCGAAACCAAGTGACCTACCCATGTCCAGGTTGAAGGTGCGGTAATACGCACTGGAGGACCGAACCCACGCACGTTGAAAAGTGCGGGGATGAGGTGTGGGTAGCGGAGAAATTCCAATCGAACTTGGAGATAGCTGGTTCTCTCCGAAATAGCTTTAGGGCTAGCCTCGGATATGCGAATCATGGAGGTAGAGCACTGTTTGGACTAGGGGCCCTTCTCGGGTTACCGAATTCAGATAAACTCCGAATGCCATTGATTTAGATCCGGGAGTCAGACTGCGAGTGATAAGATCCGTAGTCAAAAGGGAAACAGCCCAGACCACCAGCTAAGGTCCCAAAGTATCTGTTAAGTGGAAAAGGATGTGGGGTTGCACAGACAACTAGGATGTTGGCTCAGAAGCAGCCATCATTTAAAGAGTGCGTAATAGCTCACTAGTCGAGTGACCCTGCGCCGAAAATTTACCGGGGCTAAACAGATCACCGAAGCTGTGGATGGAACCCAATGGGTTCCGTGGTAGGAGAGCGTTCTAAGGGCATCGAAGCCAGATCGTGAGGACTGGTGGAGCGCTTAGAAGTGAGAATGCCGGTATGAGTAGCGCAAGACGGGTGAGAATCCCGTCCACCGAATAACTAAGGTTTCCTGGGGAAGGCTCGTCCTCCCAGGGTTAGTCGGGACCTAAGCTGAGGCCGATAGGCGTAGGCGATGGACAACAGGTTGATATTCCTGTACCAGTTGCTTTTGTTTGAGCGATGGAGGGACGCAGGAGGCTAAGGAATGCACACGATCGGAAATGTGTGTCCAAGCAGCAAGTCTGAGAACGAGTGAAATGCTTTTTCTCTCAAGGACAAGCTGTGATGGGGAGCGAAATTTAGTAGCGAAGTTCCTGATGTCACACTGCCAAGAAAAGCTTCTAGTGAGAAAGTAACTGCCCGTACCGCAAACCGACACAGGTAGTTGAGGAGAGAATCCTAAGGTGTGCGAGAGAACTCTCGTTAAGGAACTCGGCAAAATGACCCCGTAACTTCGGGAGAAGGGGTGCTGACCGCAAGGTCAGCCGCAGTGAATAGGCCCAAGCGACTGTTTATCAAAAACACAGGTCTCTGCAAAATCGAAAGATGACGTATAGGGGCTGACGCCTGCCCGGTGCTGGAAGGTTAAGAGGAGAGGTTAGCGCAAGCGAAGCTTTGAATTGAAGCCCCAGTAAACGGCGGCCGTAACTATAACGGTCCTAAGGTAGCGAAATTCCTTGTCGGGTAAGTTCCGACCCGCACGAAAGGCGTAACGATTTGGGCACTGTCTCAACGAGAGACTCGGTGAAATTATAGTACCAGTGAAGATGCTGGTTACCCGCGACAGGACGGAAAGACCCCATGGAGCTTTACTGCAGTTTGATATTGCGTGTTTGTATCACATGTACAGGATAGGTAGGAGCCGAAGATACCGGGACGCCAGTCTCGGAGGAGGCAACGGTGGGATACTACCCTTGTGATATGACCACTCTAACCCGCTGCTCTTAGCGAGCAGGGAGACAGTGTCAGACGGGCAGTTTGACTGGGGCGGTCGCCTCCAAAAATGTAACGGAGGCGCCCAAAGGTTCCCTCAGAATGGTTGGAAATCATTCGTAGAGTGTAAAGGCAGAAGGGAGCTTGACTGCGAGACCTACAAGTCGAGCAGGGACGAAAGTCGGGCTTAGTGATCCGGTGGTTCCGCATGGAAGGGCCATCGCTCAACGGATAAAAGCTACCCTGGGGATAACAGGCTTATCTCCCCCAAGAGTTCACATCGACGGGGAGGTTTGGCACCTCGATGTCGGCTCATCGCATCCTGGGGCTGTAGTCGGTCCCAAGGGTTGGGCTGTTCGCCCATTAAAGCGGTACGCGAGCTGGGTTCAGAACGTCGTGAGACAGTTCGGTCCCTATCCGTCGCGGGCGTTGGAAATTTGAGAGGAGCTGTCCTTAGTACGAGAGGACCGGGATGGACACACCGCTGGTGTACCAGTTGTTCTGCCAAGAGCATCGCTGGGTAGCTATGTGTGGACGGGATAAACGCTGAAAGCATCTAAGCGTGAAGCCCCCCTCAAGATGAGATTTCCCATCACTTTAAGTGAGTAAGACCCCTGAGAGATGATCAGGTAGATAGGTTGGGAGTGGAAGTACAGCGATGTATGGAGCGGACCAATACTAATCGGTCGAGGACTTAACCAATTTTTAAAAAGAAGAAAACTCAAGCGGTGTTTTCGGAATCCCTTTACTTTTGTAGATTCAGTTTTGAGAGAACAACGTTCTCTAATTAAAAATGTGCGGTGACGATGGCAAGAAGGTCACACCTGTTCCCATCTCGAACACAGAAGTTAAGCTTCTTAGCGCCGATTGTAGTGAAGGGTTTCCCTTTGTGAGACTAGGACGTTGCCGCGCTTTTTTTTGTTTACAGTTTTATTCCGCAATAGCTCAGTTGGTAGTAGCGCATGACTGTTAATCATGATGTCGTAGGTTCGAGTCCTACTTGCGGAGTTTTTATCGAAAGCAATAGCTGCCGCCTTAGCTCAGCAGGTAGAGCGCCACCATGGTAAGGTGGAGGTCGTCGGTTCGAACCCGACAGGTGGCTTATGTTAAGCAGTGCTTGCTTATGATAGCAGGCTATTTTTTTCTTCTGTTCAGATGATCAAAAATAGGCTTTTATAAAAAAATAAAAAAATTTATAAAAAGTATTGCAATCTCATTATTGAGATGGTATTATATAAAAGTTGCTGAACGTGTTCTTGAAAAAATGTTTCAAAAAAACATTGACTCGACGGGCGTTTGGTGGTAATATATAGTAGTTGTCTCGCGTTAAGTTGATTTATTATTTTAAAATAATTGTTGACAAGCATTAGCGAATGAGATATAATATAAAAGTTGCCGCGCGAGAGCGTGCGACATAATTAGACCTTTGAAAACTGAATGAAGAATGAACGAACCAAATGTGCAGGGAGCTTAGACTTCGGTCAAAGCAAACGAAGGCGATACATCGTATCGCAAACATAAAGTCAGCAAGAAATTAAGAGCTATTCAGCTTTTCATGAGGGTTTCTGTACAAGAGCCCACATTACATGAGAGTTTGATCCTGGCTCAGGACGAACGCTGGCGGCGTGCCTAATACATGCAAGTCGAACGGTCTTTTCTATGGAAGCTTGCTTCCACTGAGAAGATAGTGGCGAACGGGTGAGTAACACGTGGGTAACCTGCCCATAAGAGGGGGATAACATCCGGAAACGGGTGCTAATACCGCATAGTTTT
>NZ_FJND01000041.1:0-5999 GCF_900067165.1 Trichococcus sp. ES5 | reverse complement strand
AAATATTTAAAAAAAATTGGGTTCATCGTTTTGATGTTATCTGTATTAAATAGCTTCGTAATACCTCATACTGCTAGCGCAGATGAAGTTAGCTCTACTTCTGATGAAAATATAATTATTTATGACAAGAATGGGGAGGTAGTAGAACCGTCAAGGGAAATAATTGAAAACAATGACATGATTATACAGCCTTTGGGTGTAAATTATCCAACTACTGTTAAATGGCTTAATAATGGTGCTAGTTATCAGTCCAATGAATTTTATGGTTCAGGGCGTAGATATGGGGGGTATCTTTTCGGATCGTCAACTACATCTACATTTAGATTAACTTTTCAAAAAGGGGGATTTGGAGTTAACACAACTAGTTCAGCTGCAAACCCCAGCAATGTTGTGGAAGCGTACAATCTGCCACTTAGCGGATCGCCCTATACTATAATCACAAGTCAATTCTTTTATTTCCTGGTCGATAATCCAAAGTCTGGACAAACCTATCATGTTAAAGCGGTTCAATAATGGAAAATACGGAAGTTGACGGGGAAGAGTGAAAAAGTTGAGAAAAAGAAGATTATTTTTATCAGTCATTGTTTTAATAGTGATTCTTTTATTGTCAGCAACTGTATTTAAGAAGGAAAACCTCAAGGAAGCTAGCTTGAATGAAGAAACAATTATTTTTGATAATAATAACAAAGTGATACCCCCTACTAATAAGGGTAATGGGAACTTGGGACATTAATATCACTAAGGCAATTGGACAAATAGTATAGCGAAGTATACTAAAATTAGCTAAGTAGAAATCTTTTTGAAACTTCTCCTTTCTAATTTTAGTATATTTTTATTGATACTTTCTTTCCTGACTAAGATAAATTAGAATAAAGAAGACTTTTCTAGAAAATGAGAACGAGTATATAAAAAAGTAACTTAGTATAAAGTTATTACCACGCAAACAACCCCTTTTTTTGTTGGTTTTTTCTCCAAATCAATCATATAAAAAATTGGGGGTTGTTTGTATTTTTATGCCCTTAGAGGCGTGAGAAGTTGTAAAGTGGTGAGATTAATAATTAAGTACAGATCAAACACCATAAAATTGGAGGTAACAAAATGAATGAAGAAAAATTCGATTTAAGATTTATGGGTAAACTAGATTTACAGCAGATTGAAAGAGCAACCCAGTACCAAAGGAGGACACGATTGGGAGGAAGATTGATTTCCCTTTCTTTGTTTTTTATAATCATGTATTTCTTGATTTATAATGCCTTGGATAATGTATCTAATTATTCACAATTAAACTTATTTTTATTATCTGCTGGTACCGTGTTGGTGGGAGGGGGAATTGGAGTTCTGGCCGGAAAAATGGCTATCAGGAATCGGTTAAAGGCGACGTTTCAGTCTACTCTAAGAAAAGGATACGTAGGAGAGTATGCTGTAAATCACATAGGAATTCAAATTAAGGTTAAGGATGAGTATGAGTTTTTCGAATGGAAAAGCTTCATGAGTGCTCATGAATTTGAAGATATGTTTCTTTTGGTGGTCAATAAATATTCCTATATGCCTATCCCTAAAAGTTTCTTTAGAACGAAAGAAGAAATTGATACGTTCAAAAAAATTCTTTCTCATCATGTTAGAAATTTTAGGACTTAGCTCCTTAAAAAATACAGACCCTCATCCTTACAAAATAGGGATGGGGGTCTGTATTTATAGCCTATATGTTGTATAAGGAAAAACTACATAGCAGGTTGGGTGTTCAATATAATCCCCATCGCTGCAATAAGACCTTCCATTATGGTGGGAATGGCAGTAATAATTGCAGGACCGACATACAAAAGAAATGCTCCTGCTGCTATTATGGCCAATCCTCCTGAGATTACTTGTGCTGCACTAACACCCTGATAAGCCTCATGCGAGACTTGTATTACTTTATCTTGAATATCTGCAGGAACTTGGTATCTAGGAGGGAGATTGTAGTTCTTAAGGTATATGTTAAATGTAATGGAGGCTGAGGTAGTAAGACCTCCCAATAGCTCAATTTCGTATAATATTACTTTGTAAGTATACATTATTTCTCTAAATTGAACGCTCACGGAACTTTCAATTTTACCGTAAAAGATATTAGAGGCAAGTGTACTTGTAATTCCTTCAGCATCAAGTTTAACTTGGTTAGAGAGTCCAAGATTATTTTTTATAATATTCTCAACAGAGCTATCCATTTTGCTGTAATTATATACAAAAATAGTATTCCCCACTTCTTCATCATCTCCTGCGGCCACGTCTGCAGAAGCACTAAAGGTTACCCTAATCAAGGTATCATCAAATAGGGTCTTCTCTTCTCCGTCCAGTTCAATTCTTCCTGCTACTCCAGTGAACAAAGGAAGCCCATCTGTTACTCTTGCCAAAGCGTCTTTGATTAACTGCTCATCGGAATCCCTATTTGTAAGGGAGCCAACTACAGGATATAAACCAGAATATACGACTTTATCAATACCCCAATCATCAATCTCGATTTCATCGAATTGATCAAAGTTCCAATTTGACGGCATTCTAAAGCCCAGATTACCGCTGAAACCAGAAGACATATTGGATACGTAACTGGTAACGGCGTAGCCGGCAGAAGTAACTTGGGAACAAACATTTCGGGTACCGTACACGCCCACACGGAAGTTTGTTAAGGCTTCACTCACTCCCTTGAAATAGGGGAGGATGTATTCCGCAATTTCCCAGTCTTGCGCGTCATAGTCAACTGCAAAATATATGATGGAGTCATAAGGGATTCCAAATTTTCTAGCATTTCCAGCGGCTTTTACTGCTTGAGAGCGACCAATAACATTACTAAAATCAATGGCATTCGTTCCGTTCTCTTGATAAATAGGAATTAAGCCTAATCCTCCATTAATAATTCGCTCCACTTCACCGCTTCTTAACACTTTAAACTCTGTTCCGTTGATATATCGCCCGACTGCTTGGATTCCCATTGCTTTTAAGGTTTCTAGTCGGGATTCCGTAATCTCAAAGCGAGTATCGCAAGCTGCATAAGGACGATTCTTATCTCCATAGCTAACCAATAGAGCCATCCACGTGGTAACGTCTACTTTGCCAGTCACTGGCAACGCCATGTCTCTCTGAAACTGAGCGATCGCAGCTGCCGTTTCTTCCGACCAATAGCTATTGATTGTCAGGTCATATCCGTTCGCCAGAAGGGCGAAGACAATGGCTCTCACGTAATGCCGGGCTGTTGTTACATCATCGGGAAGATTATCCGGTACAGTAATCAATCCTGCTTTTGTAGCGTCTCCAATAAACCCCGTCGCTTCACTGGCGTACATTCCCATAACCGCCTGTAAATAGTAGATGAGTGCACTGTTGAATTGTCGGCTGTTTAGGCCATCCGTTGGCAGATACCCTCCAATAAAATCATCGGTAAAGAAGTAGCCATTGATTGCTAAGCCGTTTAGGTACTGCTGTGCTTCACGCAGTTTCTCTGAGCCATTGGACCAGGTAGTCACATAGGCATCGGTTGAAAGCAAGGCTTTCCAGAGATATCCGTCAAAATTTCCGGATGGATTAGTGCCAATATCATTTTGCAATTCCTTAACAGCTACATCGGTGTCACTATCATACGTACCACCAAAAGAATTGAATGATTCATTATAGCCGGCGTTATAACCGTGGCACCATAGTCCTCCCTCCAAGATTCTAATGATATTTTTAGGATAGTTTCCAGCATTCGAAAGATTGATTCTTGGAGCCAGGCGAAGCGTCGTAGGTCCGAAGCTTCCAGTCACATCACTAATGCCTAATTCATACTGTAAGGCATAGATGAGCGCCGTCATTGTCGTATTGTCAGTCAAGCCGTTGGCTTCGAATCCTGTTTCAGAGACGAAGGCTGCAAATTTGCTTTGGTTTCTATATGTAGAAAGTAGCCATTCCTGAACTTGCTGTACTTTTAAATCTGCCATATTTTTTTCCTGCTTTCTGTATACTTTTCTGTTTTTATTTTTAATTCCTGATGAGTATCTTTTGCCCTGCCTGGATGTAATTACTATCCGGAATCCCATTATCCGAGGCAATGCGTTCGGAGGAAGTCCCGTACCGTTGTGCAATGGTAGACAGGGTATCTCCGCCCCTCACCATGTAGACTTTGCTTCCTGGATTTTCTCCGGAAATTGGAATCGCCAGCTTTTGCCCTGGGAAAATAAGGTCGGGATTATTTAAGTGGTTAGCTTCAACGATCTCCTGAAGGGTTACACCATGTTTTTCGGCAATCCTTATCACGCTTTCCCCCTCGCTCACTACGTGGGTTACGAAAGAAACGTTCTTCTCAGAGGAGATGGTAAGTACCTCTTGATCCCATTTCCACAAACCGTTCTCCTCAATTAGTCGAATCAGCTTCTCCGCATAGCGGGGATCCGTCGCATAGCCGGCGTCCTGAATTGCACGGGCTTGCTGCCGGTAGTTCAAAAGCCCGATTACGTTCACATAGCGCTGGTTTTCCTGAAAGAACCTGCCATGGTCCTTCAGGGAGTCCGCATAGGAAGCATACTTCCGGAAATAGGCAGTTACCGTGTAGAGCTGTCCATGCCTGTCATACTCCTTCGTAGGGTAGGCCTTCTTTTCCCCTTTCCAGCCGGAATCCGCCTTGATACCGAACAGGTTGCAGCACTCCCGCGCCAATTGGGATTTCCCCCAGTCGCTCTCCAGGATAGCTTGGGCTGCGGTAACGGAAGGGAAAATGCCATAAAGGGGAAACGTCTCTTTTGCTCCTTCATACAGCTGTCTTAAAAATACGGCTGGCTCCATTGGTTCCCACCTCCTTCTTTTATTTGCGTAACGTCTGTTTCAATTCATCCAAAGAATCCATTACTTTATCCATCACGGCCTCCAGGCGGACCAGCAGGTAGATCGTAATGAAAATCGGAAAACCGACATTGGCGATAAAGTTAACCCATTCTTCCATCGAATTCCCCCTTTCTCTCTTACATTTTCCCTCTACAGGAAGGGATGTACTTGTGAAAAATCGTATCTGGCTACCACTTGGACGCAGGTGAGTGCTAACTCCTGAAATACATCCTCCCGGATAGAGGCTGGGACCCCCTTCATGTACTTGTAGAGGAGGGGTGTTAGTTCCCTTAGGACGATTTCCGTGTCCTGCTGCTTGAAGGCCATAAGTAGCTTCTCATTCATTCCCTTCCTCCTCCATTTGCGTACTGTCAAAGTTTAGCTCTGCCAGACGTTCAATTTTGTATTTTTTCGTTGATTTAACGGGGTTAACGACAAAAACAACTTGCCACCCCCCAATTTTTGGTTAATAGTGATGATAACGACACCGCACTATTTCCCCAAAAGAAAGGAAGATGACAAGTTGCTACCTCTATTATTAACCCATTTATATAGGTTGAATTAAATACTTTACATCCGCACGCACAGTCGGTCAATCACTTCAAGGGGACGCCCGTTCACATCGGCTAAGAAACCGCGGACCGCCTGTTTGATTTTCTGGACGTGGTCAAAAAAAACATTGTTGATGACCGATTCCTTGAGCCACTTCCATACGCCTTCCATCAGGTTCAACTGAGGGCTGTAGGGAGGGAGGAAGATGAGTGCCAGGCGCCCAGCGTTTTCTTTAAGAAAAGGCTGGATCAGCTTGGCGTGGTGGATACGGGCATTATCTAATACCATCACGATTTTTCCGGTGGGGTATTCCCGCAACGTCCGCTCCAAAAAACGGAGGAAGGCCGCTGCGTCGTATGCCCCTTCTTCCGTACAAATGATCCGACCGGTTTCATAATCCAAGGTGCCGATCAATTTCACCCCTTTGTGTTGTCCGTAAGTGGGGATTTTCCGCTGGTGGCCGCGGAGAAACCAGGTGCAGCCAATGGCTTGGTAATCCCGGATCATGGTTTCGTCCTCGAACAGGAGGTGGTCAATGTCGCTATTCAGCAATTTTTTTTTAGGCTCGGGAAGGTTTCTTCCAAAAACACCTGTTGTTTCTTGGAATCCGCTTTTTT
>NZ_FJND01000040.1:0-6566 GCF_900067165.1 Trichococcus sp. ES5 | reverse complement strand
ACCAGTTCCGCTTCCTGTTCATCTGTCAGCCGTGAAGGTCGTCCGCTTTGTTTTTTGGAGACTAAACCTTGGATTCCATTATGGCAGTAATTTTTCACATAGTGGCTGACAGTATGCTCGTCGCGGCCGATGGTGTGCCCGGCTTCTTTCCGGGTGCGGCCTTCGAGAACCAACTTGACTGCCAGGCAACGCTCGTACAACCGGCGGTTGTCTGTCGTAGTCATCGCTTTTTCCAATTCACGGATTTGACGTTCTGTTTCCATGTTCCCCACTCCTCAAGTGTTTTCTTTAGTATACGCCTACAGGAGGAAAAACGAATGCAATTTAACTCAATTTATATATGAAACAAATGGATCACAATGCACATAAGATTATCTATATTGTAGATGAAGAAAATCATCTAAAAGGTGTCTTGTCTGATGGAGATGTCCGTCGATGGATTCTAAAGGACGGTTCAATCAAGGAGAATGTAAGTGAGGTAATGAATCAAAAGCCGATTACATTGCTTCATACTGAAATTAATCAAGCGAATCAATTAATGAGTGAGAAAAAAATCCACTCTATCGCTGTAGTCAATGAAGAAAACACCTTACGAAATATTATATTTAACTCTAATGAAGTAATTTATAGTGAAAAAATTCAACTGCCAGTGGTCATTATGGCGGGTGGAAAAGGAACGCGGCTCTATCCATACACTAAAATATTGCCGAAACCACTCATTCCAATTGGAGATACTCCAATTGTAGAACGAATCATTAATAAGTTTCATGATTATGGTATGAGCAACTTTATTATGAGTGTGAATTATAAGAAAAACATGATCCGTAGTTACTTCAATGATTTGGAGCGAGATTATGAACTTACGTATGTGGAAGAAAATCAACCGTTAGGAACAGGTGGCAGTTTGTCTTTGATGAGACATTTGCTAACTGAAACATTTTTCGTTTCCAACTGTGATATTTTAGTGGATGCTGATTACACAGATATTGTTTCTTTCCATAAGAAAAAAGAGCATGATGTTACAATTGTTGCTTCTTTAAAGACCACTCAAATTCCTTATGGCGTATTAAAAATAGGTGAAGACGGTTTGTTAGAAAGTACAGAAGAAAAACCTGAATTTAGTTATTTAATCAATACAGGAATGTATTTGATTAATACGTCTGTGTTGGATTTTGTTCCGGATAATGAATTTGCTGATTTGCCTACAATTATTATGGAGGCAAAAAACCAAGGCCTGCGAGTAGGCGTATACCCAGTAAGTGAAGATTCTTGGTTGGACATGGGACAAATTAAAGAAATGGAACATATGATTGATTCGCTAGGAGTGAACTAGTTATGGAAAAAGTTCTTCTAATTGGCGGCGGAGGTCATTGTGCAAGTATTATTGATAGCATGAACCAACAGGCTCTTTATGAGCCTGTTGGTATTTTGGATATACCTGAAAAAGTGGGCGAAGTGATTCTAGGCGTACCAGTGATTGGAACGGACGATGAGGCTAAGAAATACTTTCAAAGAGGAGTAAAGCGTGCTTTTATATCGTTGGGAAGTATTGGAGATACAAAACTTCGACAAAAATTATATCAGCAAATGAAAGATATCGGGTTTACTTTTCCTACTGTTACGGATCCTACCGCGATTGTCTCTCCCTATACTCAAATTGGAGAAGGTACGTTTATCGGTAAAGGAGCCGTAGTAAATGCGACTGTTATCATAGGAACTCATGCAATCATTAATACTGGAACAATTGTAGAACATGATGGCGTGATTGGGGACTTTGTACACCTTGCGCCAGGAACCACCTTAAGTGGGACTGTTACAATAGGAGATCATACTCACCTAGGTACGAATTCAACCGTGATACAAAGTATTTCTATTGGGGAAAATACAATTATCGGAGCCGGCAGTGTAGTTATAAAAAGCATAGGGGCCGGTAAGAAAGCATATGGAAACCCATGTAGGGAGGTAGAGTAATGGGAAAAGTATTCATTATTGCAGAAGCAGGCGTCAATCATAACGGAGATATGGAAATAGCGAAAAAGTTGATTGAAGAAGGTGCCAAAGCAGGCGTTGATGCTGTTAAATTTCAAACCTTTAAAGCAGAGACGCTAGTTGCAAAGTCAGCAAAAAAAGCTGAGTATCAAAAAAATACAACTGATCAAGAAGAAAGCCAATATGAAATGTTGAAAAAGTTGGAACTTGATTATGGAGTACATGAAGAGTTAATGAGTTACGCAAAGGATAAAGGGGTAATGTTTCTATCATCTGCATTTGATCTAGAAAGTATTGATCTATTAGTAGAGTTAGGACTGGATTTATTTAAAATTCCATCTGGAGAAATAACCAACTTACCTTATCTTCGAAAAATTGCTCAAACAAACAAGAAAGTAGTCTTATCGACAGGAATGAGTACGTTGGGAGACATCGAAAAAGCCTTGGAAGTACTGCGGGAAAATGGAGCTAGTGATATTGTGGTATTGCACTGTAATACTGAATATCCGACACCGATGGAAGATGTTAACTTAAAAGCAATGAATGGTATTCGTAATGCTTTTCAAGTTGAAGTTGGTTATTCCGATCATACATTGGGAATAGAGATACCGACCGCTGCAGTGGCTCTAGGAGCAACTATGATTGAAAAACACTTTACTTTGGATAAGACGATGGAAGGTCCTGATCATAAAGCAAGTTTAGAACCAGATGAATTAAAAGCGATGGTAAAAGCAATTCGCAATCTAGAAGTAGCCTTAGGCGATGGAGTAAAGCGTCTATCAAATTCTGAGAAGAAAAATATGGCAATTGCTCGTAAAAGCTTGGTTGCTAAGGTTGATATCGCAGAAGGAGAAGTCTTTTCCGAAGATAACTTAACGATTAAGCGTCCTGGAACTGGACTTTCTCCGATGGAATGGGATTACGTAATGGGATTGCCAGCACGTAGAGCTTATCAAGCTGATGAAGTGATTACACTATGAAAAAGATTTGTGTAATAACGGGAACCCGTGCTGAATATGGATTACTTATGCCTTTGATAAGAAAAATAGACGAAGATCCTGAATTAGAATTACAATTAGTAGCTACTGGGATGCATCTTTCACCAGAATTCGGAATGACTGTTGATTTAATTGAGCGGGATGGGTTTTCACTTACAGATAAAGTGGAAATACTGTTAAGTTCTGATACATCAATTGGTATCAGTAAATCTATGGGGCTTGCAATGATCAGTTTCTCTGAGTGTTTTACACGTTTGCAACCCGATATGATTGTTGTGCTAGGAGACCGCTATGAAATATTTGCAGCGGTATCTACTGCTGCAGTAGCTAAAATTCCGGTTGCGCACCTCCATGGAGGAGAAACAACAGAAGGTGCATTTGATGAAGCTTTTCGCCATAGTATAACGAAGATGAGTTGGCTTCACTTTACTAGTACAGAAACTTATCGTGAAAGAGTGATTCAACTAGGAGAAGACCCAGAACGAGTTTTTAATGTAGGGGCAATTGGAATCGAAAATATCAAAGAGATGAATTTGATGACTAAAGAAGAAATCGAAAAAAGTATTGGTATTCCAATCAAGAAACCATTCTTTCTTGTGACCTTCCATCCAGTGACATTAGAAAATCAAACTTCTTTTATTCAATTTAACTCTCTGTTGGAAGCTCTCAGGGATTACCCAGATGGTACGATTATTTTTACTAAAGCTAACTCGGATACTGACGGGCGGATTATCAACAAAATGATTGATGAGTATGTGAAAAATCACCCAGATCATTCTCTGGCATTTACCAGTATGGGTCAACTACGATATTTGAGCGCTATGAAGATAGCCAATGCTGTAATAGGAAATTCGTCGAGTGGTATTATTGAAGCTCCTTCCTTTGGGATTCCCACTGTGAATATTGGGGATCGTCAAAAGGGTCGTATTCAGGCTTCTACAGTCATTAATTCCAAGACTGATACCTTAGCTATTAAAGATGCTATTGCACAAGCACTTCGTCAGGATTCAAGTCTGAACCCAGTTAATCCATATGGGAACGGTGAAGTAAGCGGGAAAATACTAGCAGTAATAAAAAAAGAATTAAAAAACCCGATTTCGCTAAAGAAAAGTTTTTATGACTTGAATGAATAATCTTTATTGACTGAATGAGCGATTCTATACACATGTAAAAAAACCATTATTAGGCTGCTTGCATCCCAAATTATTTGGGAGTCAAGTGGCTTAATTTCTCGATAGGCTTTTGCCCATGAAGAAACACCTTCGATTCCGGTACTTGCAAGAAAGGTACCCATTCGAAGGTGTTTTATGTTGTCTCCCTTATTCTGCTAATCTATCCCTTTACGAGAGAGGAAGCTTTTTTTATTGAACTTACGAAAAGAGTAGCCAATATGAAACTTGAAAATACAAATATAGGAGCGAAGAAGAAATCAGTATAAGTGCGGCTAAAAAGTTCAGTTCCCAATCTGTATACAATCTGATCACTAATGTAACTTACTAAATAAATCTCTAAAGTATGAGAAGCCACAAAATTTATGAAAGGGTGGCTGCCTCCTTTGGTATCCCCAAAATTCAACACAACAGAAAAGAATAAGATTGATTGAGCATACGTAAGGATATTCGCGTAGTCCTTTGTGACTTGACTTAAATTTCCATCTACAGAAAAGTACATACTGATAAAAATAGAAAGGAGGGCAATGCAAGTCAATAAGCCACGAGGGATTTTTCTAATGGGATAAAGCCGTAAATAGACGCCCGTGAAATAATAAGTAACTGGATAAAGAGAAATCCAAAAGTTTGAAAGCAAGATTCCAGATTCTTGAAAGATACTGTGGGTGAAGAAGTTTAATGTAATTGGTAATATTGTTAAGGTATCTAAACATAGTAACAACCACTTCAAATGTTTTTGAGGGAGCTCGTAGACCATTTTGTTTAGAAAAGGAGAAAGTAGAAATAACCCTACATACATATTTAAGTACCAATTATAAGGGGATGCTTTGAAATTTAAAATTAGGAAAAGACTTTTTAAAATGGATAGTTCTTCATGTAAAATAAAGATTCGAAATAGAATACTTAAGAAAGAAAAAAATACATACGTTCCGATGATTGAAATTAATTTACGATAATACTTTTTTGATACTTCTTGCTTATAATTCAAATAACCAGTCGTCAACATAAAAAGTGGTACACAGATAATAAATAGCTGACGATAAGAAAAGTAAATAAATTCAGGAATATGTCCATTGATTTGAACATGATCCATTGTGTTTAATATAAAATGAACTCCTATTACAGAAAATATTGAAATACATTTGACCAAATTGGGACCAAGTTTTTTTGTTTGCATCGTTTTTTGTCTCCACCATCCATACAGTATTTCTAACTATAAAAGTAAGGAAAAGATTGCTATAATTGAAAGATAGATTAAGTCTTTCTTACAGAATTGTCAAGTGACTTTTTTTAATCTTTTGATATGCTATAATTAAAAACTGAAAATAGAAAGAAAGTGGGAATTGAGGGCACATGGAAAAAAACAGGAAAGTAAGCGTGTTAATGTCGGTTTATTATAAAGAAAAACCGGAATATCTTGAAGCTTGCTTAGAGAGTATCATTCAGCAAACCTATCAACCCGATGAGATTGTTTTAGTAAAGGACGGTCCATTAACAGAAGAATTGGAGCACGTCTTGGAACAATTTGTAAGTAAAAACCCACAAATGTATAAACTAGTTCCTCTAGAGAAAAATGTAGGATTAGGGAAGGCTTTGGCCATCGGAGTAGAAGCTGCTTCTTATGAACTAATTGCTAGAATGGATACAGATGATATTGCTTTGCCCGAAAGATTAGAGAAGCAAAGAAACTACTTCCAAATGAATCCTGAAACGGCTATTGTCGGAAGCGACATTATTGAATTTGAAGGAAGTATTGATCAGGTTGTGGCCAATAGAATTGTTCCACATACCCATGAAGAAATTTATGAATTTGCGAAGCGAAGAAATCCTTTCAACCATATGACGGTGATGTATCGGAAAGATTCAGTATTAGAAGTTGGTAATTACCAACCTTTAAATGGATATGAAGACTATTATCTCTGGGTACGCATGCTTGAAAAGGGATTAAAGGCTTATAACTTTGCTGAAGTACTGGTTTATGCAAGAGGCGGTAACCTGAATTATTCATAGGTTTTCAGAAAACACCTTGAAATGTTGTTCTATCAACGTATTCTTTATTTCACGTTCACACCCAAAAGGTGTGAAAAAAGAACCCCAATCTGTTATGGTTAATGTACTACCAACAACCAAAGAAAGGGGTTCTCTCAATGGCAACTTTACACGAAAATACGCTAAACTTCAACAAAAAAATGACGGTTACAAATACTGGAGGTAATCTCTCCACGGATGCTGGTCTTGTTTTAGTTAAAGAATTCCTTTATTCAATCGGATTCGAACAGTTGATGGAGAAAGAGCTTCATTTTCAAGACTCCCGTCTTTTACCTACACATTCAAATGAAACCATCCTTGAACAACTGATTTTCCAATTAATTGCAGGCTATGATACCGATGCATCTGCCAACATCTTACG
>NZ_FJND01000039.1:0-7502 GCF_900067165.1 Trichococcus sp. ES5 | reverse complement strand
TGGAGCGGACGTTGCGGGAATACCCCACCGGAAAAATCGTGATGGTATTGGATAATGCCCGTATCCACCACGCCAAGCTGATCCAGCCTTTTCTTAAAGAAAACGCTGGGCACCTGGCACTCATCTTCCTCCCTCCCTACAGCCCTCAGTTGAACCTGATGGAAGGCGTATGGAAGTGGCTCAAGGAATCGGTCATCAACAATGTTTTTTTTGACCACGTCCAGAAAATCAAACAGGCGGTCCGCGGTTTCTTAGCCGATGTGAACGGGCGTCCCCTTGAAGTGATTGACCGACTGTGCGTGCGGATGTAAAGTATTTAATTCAACCTATATAGTATTAATATCGGTCATTGCGAGCATTCCCTTTCTTACCTCCAGTTACAGTGTCGGAACTATAACTTTAGAGGAATTTCAGGACGCCCGCAATGGCTTTTTATTTTACCCTAAGCTGCTTGCGGAGCTATGTACTTTTGCGCTGCAATTGTATGTACGTTTATCTTGCCACAAACACTTAAACACTTCGAGTTTTTTTGAATGAGCGTAGTGAATTCAGATAAGATATTTCATCTAATAATATTTCCGTTCAACTTAAGGCTCTTATTTAAAGTTTCTGTCTCAATCGCACTTATTTTATTTTTGAAAGAATGATAGGTATAGTTACTACTGATACCTAATACCACTCTTTTTGGATAGTTTTGATTTTGAACACAAAATAATTTATTAATATTTTCTTCTTGTACAATTTTTAGTTCCTTTTAGTCTTCTTGTTTATAACCTGCATTCCCGAAAAAGTTGTACCTAATTCGGCTTAACCCTTTATATCGCTACATTTTCCGCTTAGTTATGTATAAAACGCTTAACTAGGTGGATTTAATCTCGAAATACTATCTAAACGTTTATTTGACGGTTTTTTACTTGTTCCTTGTTAGGTGTTGGCAGTAAACTAGGTTATAAACCCAATAATAGTAATATTTTCTTTTAAAACATGAAATTTCCTGGAAATATCTAACATTATTTCTTCGTAATTATCGTAGACATAGGTAGAAGTATCTAAAGTTAGTAGTTCCTCTCCGGCGCTGTCATACAGATGAACCGCAACAATTTGGTATGTAACTTTTCCCTGTTCTTGGTTTGAAAACCTCCTCACCTTTACCTGAGCGGAATGGCCTTCACAATATTCAATTTTGACTTCATCTATTTCTGAAGGATAAAAAATACCTATAGTTTCGTCTTCTTTTTTTCTTGGTATCTGGTAATCTACGTAAAAATTTATATGCCGATTCGGGCTATGAGCCAGCATGTCCTCGATTATACCGATGGCATGTTTGGGGTAATTTGTATTCTTTAAATAAAAAAGGACAGATTTTTCATAAGGATAAATGTAATCAAACTTTTTCAGATAGTCTGCAAGCAACGGAACACTAAGATCTGTTTTGGCTGCATAATAAGCCTCTAAGACTTCTATCGCACCACCACTATATCTCGGACGAATCGTACAATCCAATAGTGTACGCTCCCTATTTGTTACTTGAACAGCCTTCGAAAAGCCTATAGGGCTTTTCTTTATAATTCCTGTTTTATTCGTATTCTTCGCATTTAAAATATGAACTTTATAATAGATGCCCTGGTATGCAAAGTTATAGATGTCGTTGGTTTGTCTCATTTCCTTTGAGAACGCATAATCTACTTTTCTTTGCGTCAGAATAGCGTTCTCTTTGTTTATTGGTTTTTTAGATTGTTCTCGATTAATGTATATTTCTTTTGGATTATTAATTGTTAAATCATGGACGTAAAGGGCACTATAATGAGATAAAAAGGAATTTGAAAGCAAGGATAAGGCAATTTCATAAGGGGAAACTTTAACATATGTACTAATATAACGCGTAACCTTCTCTCCTTTTTTCTCAGAGTATAGTTCTATTTTAGAAAAGAGCTTTAAGACATTTTGAAGATAGTGTGTCAGTAAACTAAGACTGGTTCGTTCCGGAACACCGTGATTTTCTTTTAAAGTTCCTAAAATCTTTATGAGAGAAGACCTATTTAAAATATTTCCATATTTGATTCCCAAGTCTTTCAGCACGTCTTGATTCGCTATGAGTTTATATGTGTCCCTTTTTAAATTATTTTGCTTTAGGATCTTATTAACGGTATCTATATCTGTCATGATGCGACTCTCCTATAGTAATGACTTCACCCTATTAGCTATGGTATATATACCATAGCTACCTATTGTATTGTGATTTTATCATATTCACTCGTTTTAATCAAAGCTATGGTATATATACCATAGCTTAAAATTAACCATTCTTAATAGACTCCCCTCTAAATGAATAGTATGATATAGGAATTAGAATATTGATTAGTTAGATGGAGAGGGTACCTACATGAACGCTGATGAAATACGCCTAACTGTAATAAAAGCGATTTTTTCTACACCTCAATTAGAGGCTATTTTGACCTTAAAGGGCGGAAATGCCATGAAACTGCAAGGATTAACCGATAGAGAATCTCAAGATTTAGATTTTTCTATCAAAGAGAATATCCGTTTGTCAAAAGAACAAGACGGCCCTCTCTTTCTTGACCGTCTTCAAAATGAATTTAATCAATTGGGCTATCAAGTAGTCAGTTTTAAATTTGAAGAGAAGCCCTCAACCAAAAAGAAATGGACACCTCCGTACTGGGGCGGATATAAAATAGACTTCAGTATTTTAAAAGAAGAGGTTTTCAAAAACCTATCCGAGGCACAGCTCAAAAATATCAATGCTTTTGCTGAATCTATAGAAGACGGGAAAAAGAAAATACAAATCGATTTGAGTTTTGATGAATACACAGATCCAAGAATTAAAGAGACAATCGATGATATCGATGTGTATTTATATAGCCCTTTGATGATTATCTATGAGAAAATAAGAGCTTCTTGCCAGCAGCTCCCTGAGTACACGGTCGGAATGAATAAAAAAAGAGCACGGGACCTTTTTGATATCTATACGATTTTAACGAATATTAAACATATCGATTTGTATGATGAGGTGTTAAATCCGGATAATCTGTATATTATTGATAAAATGTTTAGTATAAAGAATGTTTCAATTGAACTTATTCCAAAAATCGAGACGATTAAAGAGGAACTGAGAGAAGATTATCTAAATAAAGTGATTCCGCAAGTCCCCGGAGATCAATCCACACCTGATTTTGACTACCTCTTTGAATTTAACAAGGAATTATTTATGAAAGTCTATCATTTATTGCAAGTTAGATAGTGCAGCAGTAGAAATAGATGACAGCATTGGGGGTATATCTGTTAGAACTACGATGGATCACATTCTTTTATTCTGTACCCATCTTCTTATATATGAGATTTAAGAAGAAATGTGGATATACAGCGAGATTCTTATTCTACGTAGCTCATTCAAATACTGCATTTGCATTAGTAACATTAAAAGTTTTATATGAGTTCTTAACTAGCATCAGGTTTTTCCTAGCGTGCCCAAAAAACAAAAATGGAAGAGTGATCTCATGATTTCATTATCATAATCTGACCCTTCATAATAGATAGCTGTCTCTCAACGACAGATAAAGCTTTTTCAGAAGCCTTCTGTCTTCCTTTTATCTTTACTTTACTTTATAATGTAGTAAAGTAAAGATAAATAAGGGGGGGAGTCACATGTTAAACGTATCTGAAGTGCTCACGATCTTAGAAAAAGAAGGCCTTACGAGTTCTAGGCAAGTGGTCTTGCGTTGGATCCGTCAAGGGGACTTGCCAGCTGTACAAGAATCCAGAAAAATAGGCTATCAGATAGAACAATCAGACCTCGCTGACTTTATCGCCAAGAAAAAAGAAGCAGCTGCAAGCACCGAATCCACCGAACAGACAACCGACGATTATCAAGCAGGCTACCAGGCAGCCATAAAAGAGCTGTTGGAGAAAGCTATGGTGAGCGGGTCCGGAGACCTTTTTCTTTTCAGGAAAAATGCCAGTATCCCGATCCATTTAGCTGATTTCAAGGAAATGGCAGCGCGAAATTTCTCTACAGGGAAAAACAACACCTTCTATCAAACCGCCATTAAAAATCTCTTTCACCCATTCGGACGGAAGACACCGGAGAACGTCATCTATGTCTATCCTTTGGGAGATTATTATAAATTAGCCAATCTGATCGTCAGTAAAGAAGAATTGTCTGATTTCATGAAAGAGATGGATTTGGAAGGTGCCAGTCTTTCAGATGTTTTCGCGCACCTTTATCTCTACTATCTAACCTCGGGTAAAGTAAAGTAAGAAATACTTCTATCGATTCAGACAAAACGGGGGTTTTGGGACGTTTTATCCTTCTATTCAGAAAAAACACTTCCGAAATAACGCATTTTGAGGTGATTTCAGACCTGATTTGCCGGTAAGCCATCATTAAGAAACGAAAGGATGATTTCATGATTGATTATCATTACCAAACTTTCCTGGTTTTAGCTAATTGCTTGGATTATGCAAAGACTGCTCAAGAACTTTGCTTGTCCAAACCAGCAGTCACGCAGCATATCCAATATCTCGAAACTGATCTCGAGGTTAAATTATTCCAGAACCAGGGCTGCAATTTGGTGCTGACGAAGAAGGGCCAATTACTGAAAAGCCGTTTAGTCATCATCAATGATCACATTGATGATTTGTTACGACAACTAGCAAGCAAATAGCTAGCCAGAATTTTAAAGGAGCGATTTTAGTGTTGAAATCTATTTTAATTTTCCCGAAAGTTGATAACATAAAAAAATAGACGTGAACTTACCCAACTTAGGTAAGCTCGCGTCTATTTTTTCTATTCAGTTGGGGTTTAGTCCCAGCCTCTTTACAAATTCTCTATGCGTTGGTTTACTTCTTCTTCACTTAATTCAATATCTCTTAAACGATGATCCATTTTCTTATATTCACTTTGTAAAATTTCTTTAATTTTTACTATTTGATCAAAATCTTTATCGGAATATGAAGGAGCTTGTCTACCTTTTATGTAGCCATCACCGACCATTTGAATTTTAAAAACAAGATTCTGATTTTCAAGTTCATGACCATAAGAAATTTTATACTGGATTCTATTATCGTCTCCATGAATAAAAGGGTCTGCTGACATTAATGTTGAAATAACTGGTACAAATACTCGGTTTCTACTCATCTTTTAACACGCTCCTAATGGTTTTTAGGGTTTATAACGTCCCTATAAACGGGCTATAGGTACATTATAGCCCGTTGCGAGCGTTTTTGTCAACTAGATATGCAAAAATCTCTTTCTCGATTTTTGCATATGTTCGTGTTAATTTTTCATCGCCATCAATATAGGGGGATGAAGCAATTTCCATTTCGATTAGCATATCACTAGGCCCTAGAAACCCTTGTAGGAGTGAGTAGCGGTGATTAAAGCAACCTTTCAGGGGATTAAAACAATGAATTTGCGAAATTAATGGACTAGTAATCCCCTCAATTGAAACTTATTTTCAGGCAAAGTATCAGATTAAAAGGATATATTTACGAATGGAACAATGATTCGGGCTCTGGGAAGTAGTATTGTCGGTATATGTAAATTGGGTTGAGACAAGGTTTCAAATAAAAGAGACAAAAAGTTTCCATTAAAAAAACTATTTCTTTCAATAACGCCAGGAACCCCTTGTGGGAGTAAGTAGCAGCGATTAAAACAACCTTTCGGGGGATAAAAACAGTAGATTTGCGAGATTTTGCTAAAAAGAGCTTTATACGGCTGTTAAAACGCAGATTCCTTTTTTTGTCGAAATAAATTATTTTGTCCTGTAATCTATCAGTTTTTGTTTTATTCACACTTTTCTTTATACTGATGATAGTTCTATTTCTCATACGAACGATATAATAGAACTAAATATAAAAATCTGATTTCGTATGGACTTTCATTTTATGAATAGTAGGTGAAGTAATGACAGAAGGAAATACGCTTAATCTAAACCTATACAAGGAAATACTTAGAAGTTTAGAGGGGAAGACACTTCGAGAAAAAAATATCCGTGTCGCAGGAGTCATCACAGATTATGTGAAGAAGAAACATGATATTGATTTAATCGTTGTAGGGGGATTGTCTGTCGAAATTTACACAAGCGGCGGTTATACCACGGAAGACATTGACTTTGTTGGTCCAGGACATGACGAAATTATGCAATGTTTGGTTGACTTAGGGTTTTCACGAAAGGGAAAAGATAGCGTACATGAACGATTACAAGTATACGTCGAAGTACCAAATAGCGTTTTGTCCGGTGGAGATATAAATAAGATTCAAAAAATAACAACTGAAGATGGTTTTATAGTCAACTTGATCGGTATAGAAGATATCTTTTGCGATAGATTACGGGCGGTCGTCCATTGGAAAGAAGAGTATCAATTGCCGTGGTTGGTTGAATTGTATATTTCGCATTATGATGAAATGGATTTTGAATACATTGAAAGCGTCCTGACGCCTGCAGAAAAAGAATATTATGACAAGTTTATGCGGATGATGACTGAACAAGAGGAAGCGTATAGTCATCATGAATTCTTCAAGCAGTTTCTGCAAAAGAACGGAATTATTTTCTCTGAATCTGCTGATTCCATCATTTGGTTATACCTAAAATCCGAGCCTATTGGGGTTCGGTTATATCCATTTCAAAACATCTATTTCTATGATAAAGATGATGAAATCGTTCCTTTCGGTGATGATGAAGTAGGCATGACGCCCGATGAATTTATTGCAAAACTCCAATATTACGGATATGAGAGTTCATATGATATGTCTGTAATCTGCAACGAGTTGAGAAGGATATATACCGCGGAATAGACTCTTTTGACTATTCCATAAGAATATCCTATAATGGTGACGAAAAGGAGGGGAATCAACATGCCAAGGCCAAAAATGCCTATTACACCAGCATTAAAGCGTTCTATCTTAACTGAAATGAAAAAAGAGTTCCCCGATTTAAAACCTGGAAGACAGCGTCCACGCAATCCACAAGAAAAAGAAGTCCTTTTGCGTTGGGAAAAAGAACGCGGAGGAAAGAAAATAGGGACGATTTAGCATACATAGCGCATAATAATCCAACCCCGAGAACTTTTCTCGGGGCTTTTTGTTTATATCCTGCATTCCCGAATTGTGTAACGATAATCACTCGAAAAACCGTTGTAACGCTTGATATATAGCGGTTTTTTTGTTTACTTCAACCTCGTTATATATTATAATATATAACGAGGAGTGTTGATATGGCAGTTATTTTTCAAACAAACAAGAAAACAGGCATTACCTATGCCTATCAGAATGAACCCTACTGGGATAAGGAAAAGCAACAATCACGCGCTAAGAGGACGCTGATTGGGAAAGTCGATCCAGTTACAGGTGAAATCATACCCACGCGTTCGTACAAAAAGAAACCGGCCCCGGCGTCATCGGAAGTTAAGCCAGGGCCGATCCCGATGACGCAAGTCCGAAGAATCTTCTATGGGGCAGGTTATCTGCTCGATCAAATTGGCAA
>NZ_FJND01000038.1:0-8865 GCF_900067165.1 Trichococcus sp. ES5 | reverse complement strand
GGAGAATGCTGTTCGCATGATGGTCAGCTTGCTTTCCTACAACATCAACAATTTTATGCGTACACTAGCTTTCCCAGAAAAGGCCAAAGGCCTACAGATACAGAGTATTCGTCTTCGGTTTTTCAAGATTGCTGGGAAACTGATCCACAGCGGAAGACGCATGATGCTAAAACTCAGTACCCATCATGTCTATCAAAACGAATTTTTTCATATCTTACGGCAAATTCAATCCTTGTCTTGGTGAGTCCCCGTTAATTTAAAAAAAATCTTTCGAACAAAGGGATTAGTATGCCCTAAAACACAATAACAATCGCATTCCGTGCTTCTTTTCGTCTCTAAGAGACGTTTTGAAAGGAAAAAAATAACAACTCCGCGAAAAATCCAATATTGCAGATGAAATAGGGTTATTCATATCAAGATTTGGTATGGTATGAATAATTCAGGGGTAAAGAGATGTATGAGCGTCGCGGAGGTTGGAAATACTTCAAGGATGGTCTGATTGCTCAAAAGAAAATATATGCTGTTGGGTTATCGAGTCCTGTCGACTTTATGATTCGACTAGGTGCTCAAACAGTGGTGAATCTTGTGCCGAATCGTTTAAGAAGTACTATCTATTCGAAAGTCTTACGAAAATAAAGAATAAATTGATCAGAAAGTAGGATGACGAGTGGTTCAAATTAGTTTTATTATGCCAGCATTTAATGTAGAAGATTCTTTAGCTCGGTCAGTTGAGGGAATTCTAGCTCAGGAAATTCAGGACTTTGAAATAATTATCATTAATGACGGATCAATCGATCGTACAAAAGAAATAAGCTTGGAGCTTGAAAAGAAAGACTCACGTATTAGTACGATTCATCAAAAAAATGGAGGACCATCAGCGGCTCGAAATGCAGGCCTTGATATTGCGAAGGGAGAATACATCGCATTTGTAGATGGAGATGATTCTGTAGAAAAAGATATGTATTCTACCTTAATGCAACGCATGAAAGGCGAAGAAGCTGATATAGGTGTGTGTAACGTAGTTCGGATGAATGGTGAGAATGAAAAAAAACTGAATAGTGGCAATTTTACGTCTGATGATATTGGTGAAGTGCTTCATAAGTATTTCGTTTGGAATGGTGTAGAATTTTATGTTTGGAATAAGTTATATCGACGCCACGTTCTACAGCAGGTACGTTTCCCGGAAGGTGTGCTGTATGAAGACGTGATGTTTAGTTATCATGCTCTTAAAGCTGCTTCCAAAGTTACCATTACTGAGAAGATTGGGTATAATTACCTAGACAACCCTGTAAGTATAGTGAATCGGACATTCAGTGAGCAGCAGTATAATAATGTGAAGCAAAGAGAAATTCTTTTAGAAGAAGTATCAAAAGATTTTCCACAAATGGCTCCTTATGCCTTGGATAACCTTCTAGATGGGTTCCTTTCCACTGGATTTAAATTATCGGTGGCTAAAAAAGACGATATAAGAAAGACTTACCTTCAGAAATTACGTAGTGATATCAAAAAGTATCAGGCTGCTATTACAAGAAATTCTGTATCGAGTAAGGCAAAAATCGCAGCGCTGTTGTTGTTAAAAACAAATAGTCATTTATATGGCTACCTATATCGAAAAGTATTAAAAAAGTGATTAGAGTTGGGAGTACAAACAATGAGTTTTTTACAAAAGACAAAAAACTGGCTACTAAGCTGGGATAATTTTCGGCATGTATACTTATTTTTATGCCTCATTTATTTTATGCCGAGTAGCTTTGACGTAGAATATATTCCTTTATGGATTTGCTTTGGATGGGGTAGTATCATCATTGCAGTAGATTTCTTCACAGAAAGAAAAATGTTCAAACAAAATTATTGGTATATTTTATTTGCAATGGGGGTTGTTTACGCAGTCTCTATCCTCCTGAACTTTGAACATCAATTTGAACGAGGCGTTTATAATTGGGTATATTTAGTAACGTCGTTCTTTGTTCTTTATCCGATTGATCCCGATCAAGCAAAAGAAGATACAATTAAAAACTTAATAAAATTCAATAAAATATTGTTAGGGACGGTCTTTGTCGCTAGTTTCATTTCAGTTATAATGTTTGTTTTCCAAGTAGGGTATATTATACCAAGTGGTGATGCTAGTGCACGCCAAGGCTTTGTTGCTTCTCGCTTATTTGGAATTTATACAAGTCCTAACGTAGGCTCTATTTTTGGTGTTCTATCGATAGTTGGTTCAATCATTAACAACTTAACCGAAAGAAAGAAATGGTACAGTTTCACAATTATTGGATGGATAAATGTAGCAATTCAATATTTATTCTTCTTACTAGCATCTTCTAGAGGAACACAACTTACGATTACCGTTTTTGTCATCCTTTGTACATTGTTTATTGCTATACCTAGAATGAAACAACAATCAGAGCCTAAAGCAAAACAATGGGGAAGGCTATTTATACAGTTGGGAGTATTCCTCATACTATTAACAGGCGGAGTAGGTACCTTTAAGGATGGGCTTGGTTATGTTCCTGGAGCTATTCGAGGAGTAAGAGATATTGGTAAAACAGAAGAAGTTAGAAAAGAAGAGAGCTTAAAACGTGAGGAAGTTGAAAAAGTTATTATTCAACATTCTCCAGATGATGCTGAAGTGAGCTCAGGTAGATTCACAATTTGGACAGCTGCGATTGATGTAATTAAACAGTTCCCATTATTTGGTGCTACTGACGCATACTTTTATAGGGATGGAATTGAAGTAAGCCAACAGATTGACGAGAGCAAGCTGTCTACCTTAGATAAGAATGAATTAAAAAGGGCACATGGGAATATGCATAATGTTTATATCCAAACACTTATTATGTCGGGAATCATTGGATTTCTTGTGATGGCTGTTTTCTTTATTCTTCATCTTAAAGATAATATTTTATATTTATTATCCTATAAATCGTACACAGTTGACTATCAGATTGTAGCTATTATGTTTTTCTTGCTACTTTCACTTTTTGCAGAAGATTTTGTGGAAAGCCACATTATTTTCAAAGTAAAAGACGTTGTAGCGATTGTGTTTTGGTATTACTTAGGATTGTTACAGCATTTCCGGAAAAATAAATTATTTACTGATGGAGTGGTGAAAGAATGATTGCTTTTATAGCGTGGACTCCTCTGCATATCATCAATATTCTTAATACGAAACAGACCTATTTTCAAAATGTAGAAGCTGATTTATATGTTTATGGGGAATTTAACGGTGCAGAGTCTGTCTTTGAGAACATTCAAAAAGAAAATATTTTCCATAATGTTTACTTTGTGGATTACAAAAAGATGGGTTCTTCAATTGTAAGTAAAATAAATGTCCTCTTAAATCGGAATGTGATGGTAGAACTGGATCCAGCTATTCAGTATGACATTATTTTTACCCAAGGTGGAAACTACTTTCTAAAAATCCTTTTTGGTATTTCAAAGAAAAATAATCCGCAAACCGAATTACGTTATATAGAAGATGGGTTAGCTAGCTATCTGAACATTACTTTGCACAATATTTCTGGTTTTCGGAAGAAAGTAATGAACCTAGTGAATCCCTATAGTATGTTCCTCACAGAGTTTAGTGGTTATTATCTTTACGATCCTTCATTAAGTAATATTAATGAAAAAGAGAAGATGCATCAGCTACCGCCCATCCAGCCAACCGATGAGTTGTACCGTAGACTTCAACGTATTTTTGGAATTGGAGAAAAAAGAGAAAAAATTAAGCGTGCTGTCTTATTTTTAGATCAGCCTCTTGAGGTTGATGGATATAAGGTCAAGGAAGAGGCAGTATTAGAAGCTGTATCAAATGCCGCAATGAATCGATTGCTATACGTAAAACTCCATCCCCGTACAAACCCAAAAAAATACGGGGAAGAGTTTCAATTATTGAAAACAAACTTGCCTTTTGAGTTAAGCTTTCTTGCCTATGATTTTGAGGAAACGGTATTTGTCAGTGCCTTATCTACAGCAACCTTTACACCTAAGCTAATCTTTGGTATTACGAATAGGTTTATCTTATTAACCGATTTTATTCTTCATAATGAAGCTTATTCATCTGAAGATGAGCGTACTGAGAAAGTATTTCAAGGGGTCAGCGAGTTTTACCAACGATACCACTCGAGGGGATATCGGAACGTTATGATGCCTAAAACGCCAGAGGAATTAGTTGAAATGATGGAGGAAAAACCACATGAATATAATGAATAAGTTAAAATCCTCCAGTCTTGTAAAATCTAGTTTTTGGTATACGATTGGAAATATTTTTATTAAAGGAATAAACTTTATCACAATTCCTTTATTTACGAATATTATGACGGTAGACGAATATGGATTAGTAAATAACTATACAGCGATTGCTTCCATTTTTGCTTTATTTGTTGGTCTAAGCTTAAATGGGGCAATTAATAATGCCAATTTCGACTTCAAAGACGATATGAAAGGCTTTATGTCTTCTACCGTCTTTTTATCTTCTCTAAGCTTTGTAGTCTTCCTAGTTTTAGGAAATAGTTATTTTCTCTTCAGTAATTCTTTTTTTGATTTACCGCAAACACTATTTAACGTGATGATTTTTCAGGCTTTTGGAAACTTCTTAATTAACTTTATATCGGCTTACTTTACAATTAATGTTCAGTATTTTAGATTCTTAGCCATATCCATCTTGAGTACATTCATGAATATTGGTTTTTCACTTGCATTAATGTTTACAATGTTTGATGGAAATCGATATGTAGGAAGGGCCGTAGGTAGTGCTTCTGCCTTTACTGTCATTGGATTACTAATCTATATCGTCCTAATTGTAAAAGGGAAAAAATTTATAAATCTTACATACTGGAAATATGCTTTAAAAATTTCACTTCCGCTCATTCCGCACTCCTTATCAAATGTACTATTAAGTCAGACTGACCGGATTATGATTAACTCTTTCCAAGGATCTTTTGATGCGGGTATTTTTTCCTATATCAGTAACTTAGGGATTGTATTGAGTGTACTTTGGGCTTCTAGTAACAATGCTTGGGTTCCTTGGTTCTATGATAAAATGAATAAGCGGGATTACACGACTATTAAAAAGACATCTAATAATTACTTAATGCTTTTTGGAGTTATCACATTAATGAGTATGCTAGTTTTGATAGATGTGGCTAAAATAATGGCTCCGCCTGACTATCAAGCAGGGATTCCTTTACTTATTCCCGTTCTCTTGGGCTACTATTTTCAATTCTTGTATAGTTTACCAGTTAACGTAGAGTTTTATGAAAAGAAAACGCAGTATATCGCGTTCGGAACCATGAGTAGTGCAGCAATGAATATTATACTTAACTATATCTTTATTCCGATGTATGGCTATATGGCGGCAGGGTATACAACCGTTATTTCTTATTTTTTATTGTTCATATTCCATTACTTCTTGGCGAAAAAGATTTTTGGTCGCCAATTATTTGATACTAAAATGATTGTGACAATTAGTTTCTTTATTGTCATCATGTCATTTGTATTGTTTATGCTGACTGATTATATATTAATACGATATATATTGGTTATGATTTTAGGGATTGTTGTTTTCTTCTTCTTTAAGAGGATAAAATTTAGGTGATTGGAGTGATAAGTGAATGAAAATTGCAGTCATTGGACTAGGTTCAATGGGGAAGAGAAGAATACGTTTAATGCAAGGATCTTTCCCTGAGATAGAATTAGTGGGCATTGATGGAAGAGCTGACCGCCAATCAGAGGTTGAGGAAATATATAATATTTCTTGCTTTAGCAGTCTTACAGAAGCGTGGACAAGTGACTTGAATGGGGTTGTAATCAGCACGTCACCACTTTCTCATGAAGCCATTATAAAAGAAGCTCTTCATTTAAATGTGCATGTGTTTACAGAGATTAACCTTTTAAACCATTATTATGATGAAGTAATGGCTTTGGCAAATGAAAAAAAGTTACACCTATACCTATCTTCTACGTTTCTACACCGCAAGGAAATTGCTTATATGGCAGAGAGAATAATGGAGGACCAAAAAGTTACTTATCGCTATCACGTAGGACAATACTTAGCGGATTGGCATCCTTGGGAATCTTACAAAGATTTTTTTGTTTCTCACAAAGAAACAAATGGATGTCGAGAAATCTTTGCTATTGAATTACCATGGCTCACTACAGTATTTGGTGATATTGTATCCGCTGAGGTAAATCATTCAAAAATTAGCAACTTAGAGATTGATTATCCTGATACATACTCCGTTCTTCTAAAACATGAATCTGGAATTACTGGAACACTCAATGTGAACATCGTTTCACGAATTGCGAAGCGAGAATTAGAGATTATCGGTGAATCCACTCAAATAGAATGGCGTGGAACCCCTGATTCTTTAGAAGAGTGGTCTCATGAAGCGAAACAGATGCAAGCAGTTTCGTTATACGATACGTTCGAACATCAAGAGGGATACGCTAAAAACATTATTGAGGATGCTTATCTAGAAGAAATAAAAGAATACATTGCTTTATTGCGTGGCGACATTCAGGATACAAAATATTCGTTTGAACAAGATAAAAAGGTAATCGATTGGATCCACACGTTTGAGGAGGGAATCTAATGAAAGTCGTTTTTTTCGGGTTAGGTTCTATTGGTAAACGTCATCTATTGAATCTTAAATCAATTGTGGGGTCACAAGATTTAGAAGTTCACGCTTTTCGTTCCAATAAGAAGTCTCCAGAGGCAATAGACGGAATAAAAAATGTCTATGATATAAACGAGTTAGATTCTGATTATGATATCGCCTTTATAACGAATCCAACTTCTTTGCATTATGAGACTTTACAAATATTACAAGGGAAAGCACAGTGGTACTTTGTAGAAAAGCCCCTTTTTGAAAGTACGTATACAATTGATGAGTTTGAAGAAAAAGATCGCTATTATATTGCTGCACCGCTACGCTACAAAAAGACGATGCAAGCTGCGAGAGACTTGATTGCAGAAGAAAAAGTTTTGCATGCTCGAATTATTTGTTCTAGTTACCTTCCAACTTGGCGAAATGAAGATTATCGTGAAAGTTATTCAGCTAATGAGGAATTAGGTGGTGGTATTGAATTGGACTGTATTCATGAGTTAGATTATGCCACTTATTTATTTGGACTTCCTAAAGAAGCGAAAAGTATAATAGGTAAGATGTCTAATTTAGAAATCCATTCAAATGACACAGCTAATTACCTATTAGGTTATATAGATAAAGTTGTTGAAATTCATGTAGATTATTTTGGTAAAACTTCACAACGGAAGTTAGAACTGATTACAGAACAAGATACATATATATTTGATTTTTACAAAAATACAAAAACAGTACTTTCTACCGGAGAAATCACTTCTTATAATGAAGAGACCAATGATATGTATGTTTCTGAAATTTCCTATTTTTTAGATGATGTAATGAAAGGAAATACAAATCAAAATAATTTGGTACATGCCTTACAAATTTTAGCAATTGCTAAGGGAGAGCAAGTATGAATATATTAATGACAATATGTGGTAGAGCTGGATCAAAAGGATTAAAGGGGAAAAATCTGAAATCTTTTAATGGTTATCCGCTTATTTCTTATACATTAGCAGCAATTGATTTATTTAAACAAGGGATAGACGCACATATTGATGTAGCACTAAATACAGATAGTACTGAATTACAAGATATGGTGGGGGGATATCCGGATATCTTGTTAGTAGAACGGAAAGTAGAGCTGGCGGGTGACTCAGCAAGTAAAATTGGAGTCATTAAAGATACCTATCTAGAATGTAAAAAGAGAAAAGGAATTCAATATGATGTTGTCATTGACTTGGATTTAACATCCCCAATGAGAACGGTAAAAGATATTGAAAATCTATTGAAAACTAAAATTGACCAACCATTGTTTGATGTAGTATTTTCTGTGGTCGATTCTAGAAGAAATCCCTTCTTTAATATGGTAAAAGAAGAAGGAGATTTTGTCTCTTTAGTTAATGCGTCTACGTATACTGCCCGCCAACAAGCTCCAAAAATTTATGATATGAATGCTTCCATGTATCTTTATGATCCAGAATTCCTAGAGAAACATCAAGCCATTTTTGAAGGGAATTGTGGAATAATCAAAATGAAAGATTATTTGATTTTAGACATTGATTCTGAAGAAGACTTCATCTGGATGTCTTACTTATATGAAAAGTTCTTAGAAGAAGATACCGGAATCAAAGAGATTTATGACCACATTCCAAAATTGAATTTATAAATCTTCATAATAAAGCCTAGAAATCGATGTGATTTCTAGGCTTTTGTACGGTTTAAAATGTGGAAGATGGAATAGAAATGCTTGGAAAATAAACTTAAGTGTTTCTTTCTTACTTTTGCATGATAGAATAATAGGGTTACAAAATATATTATTAAATTGGTAGTGCCAAAAATTCTATGGAAACTGCTATGAATAATGAAGTGATGTGAAAATCCGTGCCCTACTATTCAAAGTTGGGTGAAACAAACGCTCTTGACAACCGAGCCAATGGTTTCTTCCTCTGCCGTCAAGGGCGACGGTATACAAAAGGAGCAGCACAAAGTAGCCCTTGGTCTCAGGAAATTTTAAACCATTGGCCATTCGGATTGTCAAGAGTACGCTCCGCCGTTTGTTTAGTTAATTGGTTCTCTTTTTTTAGAGGGCTCAGGTGCCAAAAGTTAAGGGGTTTGGTCCATCAGCCACTCTTGGGATAAAGAGATTAATTTTGTCCATTTAGCCGGCATATTGGGAAGTTTGTCCAGCTCAGGAATCAACACAGGTACCTTCTTTTCTAAGGCAGCGTGCGGTCTCAAAAAGTTGAAGTACACACAGAATAGGGTCACGAAAGAGACT
>NZ_FJND01000037.1:0-9208 GCF_900067165.1 Trichococcus sp. ES5 | reverse complement strand
GCCACGCCTTTTTGCGTATATCCATAACCCCATTCCCGGAGAATCAGGTCACACACAATCGCCAATGTCCAATTGGCACGGGATTTGAAACCTACTTCCTCCGGAGTGTGGTAGGCGACGATTTGAACCAGTTCCGCTTCCTGTTCATCTGTCAGCCGTGAAGGTCGTCCGCTTTGTTTTTTGGAGACTAAACCTTGGATTCCATTATGGCAGTAATTTTTCACATAGTGGCTGACAGTATGCTCGTCGCGGCCGATGGTGTGCCCGGCTTCTTTCCGGGTGTGGCCTTCGAGAACCTACTTGACTGCCAGGCAACGCTCGTACAACCGGCGGTTGTCTGTCGTAGTCATCGCTTTTTCCAATTCACGGATTTGGCGTTCTGTTTCCATGTTCCCCACTCCTCAAGTGTTTTCTTTAGTATACGCCTACAGGAGGAAAAACGAATGCAATTTAACTCAATTTATATATAAGCGTACATGGAGAATCAACATAAGTCCAATTATTTTAAAAATAATAGACTTTTCTTAAAGATTTGGGAACTTTTGCTGGAATCTGGATAGCTATTTCATTATACAAGCTTTTCATCCACAACAAAAGCACCATCTGGAGGGTTGCTTTTATTGTGGATGGGATAAGGTAAAGATGGTTGGGTATTAAAGGAAAACCAATGGCAGAACCAGCCCGTTCCCTTCCTTGCGAATATTTTTTTCCGGACGGTGGAATACCGACAGGGGAGCGGATTGATAAGTTGCTACTTTCGCAGGTGTTGGAAAACGAAGAGCAGTGTCCAGAAAATGGTTCATTTCTGGACACTTCTATTTTGGTATGATTTTTCTTTAAAAGAGCTGAAATACGTGTCCATAAACCCATAATAAAATCTATGTCCAATTAATCGCCCTGGATAAAGTTATGGTACAATGAAATAAAAAAAGCAGGTGATTTTTTGAAAATTGGATATGCACGTGTTTCTACTGGATTACAGAATTTGGATCTCCAGGAAGATAGTCTGGAAAAATTTGGCTGTGAGAAAGTTTTTACGGATCACATGAGTGGCGCAAAGAGTAATCGCCCAGGACTGGAAACAGCGATTGAATTTGTCCGCTCAGGAGATACACTCGTGGTGTGGCGTTTAGATCGATTGGGGAGAAATATGGAAGACTTGATTACGATCGTCAATCGCTTGAACAATCGTGGTGTTAGTTTTCATAGCTTACAAGAAAATATCACGATGGATAAATCAAGCTCAACTGGTCAATTAATGTTCCATCTGTTTGCAGCGTTTGCGGAATTTGAGCGGAATCTGATTCTGGAACGATCAGCAGCCGGACGGGCAGCTGCACGCGCAAGAGGTAGATTTGGTGGACGCCCGGAAAAGTTAAGCAAGAGTGACTTGGAACTTATGAAGACGTTGATCGATAATGGAACACCTATTAAAACAATTGCCGAAAGATGGAATGTTTCGCGTACAACCATTTATCGTTACCTCAATAAATTAGAGGAAACGACTACTGAACAAGTGTGAGCGATTTGAAGCTTTATTAGCGAATCATTGCCCATAATATCAATTGGAATAAAGCTAAAGGAGAGATAATCATGTCAAAACTAGCACTGACTGAAATCCAACACCAAAAAATGAAGAAACTACTAGACGATACCTATCCGATAGGAAAAATCCTGCTGGTGGACACCAGCGCAATTCCTCCTGAACTAGGAAGAGGAATCAAGCGTGTGCAAGATAAGCTTGAAGAGTTAAGAGAGGCTGTAAGGACTGCAGAGGACATACTAAAAGAAACGGACACTTTCTAAGGAGTTTAGAACATATTCAGGCTTTCAAGGTGGGACCACTTAAATCTTACGTTCCTGAAACACCTAACTAAGATATAACAAAAACCCGCTAAAAACATTGTTACGCTTGTTGTACATGGGTTAAGAAGAGCTTATCAGTGGTTATGTCATCTTCTATTCCTAATATTATTGAAAAGGCGAAAGAGCTTTTTGGCGAAAATAACGTTTATGATGGAAGTCAATACTTTTAATAGAATTTAAGGAGTAAAAATTTGGAAAAAGAAAAAACTAGTTTTTGGAAAGAGAATTGGAAGACCATACTTTGTGCGTTTTTTGTAGGAGTAATTATTACGCCCCTTTGTATCTCAATAGGTATCCGAGTCATAGATTGGATACCTTGGCTTAATCGGTTGCCAGGGTCTGATCAAGATTGGATTGGCTTTTGGGGCGGATTTATGGGCTCTGTTGTTGGGGTAGCAGGCGCGATATATATATTTCAGAAACAGATAGATGTGGAACGTGAGAATACTAAGCAACAGCTAGAGGCTGAACGTGAATTGACCCAGGAGCAAATTAATGAGAGCCGCCAACAAATAAAAGATGAAAAAATTGACAATACTTTTTTTAACTTAATCAATTTGCATATTAGGAATAAGGAAATCATTCCCGTATTCAGAAAAAAAGATAGTTTCAAGTGTAACCCCAAGGCATTAGAAGATCTTTTAAAGGGTGAGGGAACTGAAAATGCAGATGACGAGATCAACTTATTTTCTACGATATTAGAAGAAATTCCTGAACAAATTAAGAAAGATAAGCAGATAAAATATATTTTTAAACAAAAAAAATATGTTTTAGATAATTTAGATAGAATAAAGCGAGCTTACGACCAATTAAATAATGAGCATGATTATTTAATTCTATTAAAACATCAAAAACAATTTTTAAATAACTTACCACAGCCATTGGATCCGTCTGCCTTTACATACTTCATTACTCAGTTCTTAGATTTGAATTCTAGACCTAATGGAATAGTGAATGAAAATCTAAAAATAATCTATGATAATCAAAATGAAGATTTAGGCAAAATATATTGTGAGTTGATGCAATTGCCGCAAGACGAGTTAACGTATGAAGAAAAGAGAATGAGTTGCACAAAAGTCATTTCTTACTATTATGATTCCTTGGGTAATTATTTTAGACTTGTTCATAGAATATTTAAATTTTTGAATAAAAATATTGAAAGGGATATTGATAGAAAACTTGAGTACATTGGGATTTTAAGAGCTCTTTTCTCGGAAAAAGAACTTTTAGTAATCTTCTATAATGCTTTTTATACTGATAAAGGTCAAGGTATGAGAGACCAATTGAAAAATACTAATTTTTTTGGCGAAGAAAAAGATCTTCCTCTAGACTCCCAAGATGACTTGCAACACTTTATAAATAAAAACCTTATATTTGAAATTGACGACATTATATTTATGAGGGAATGCTGCATAGAATAATCTTATTTCAGATTATTAATATACTTAACCATGTTTTACGTTGTATCCTGGATTTCCACCCACATAGTTATGTGTTGGTGGGAATCTGAATACAAGTTATGACACTACGATATCCCTTATTTTGCTGGACTTGGATATCGTAGTCAATACTCATAAGTGTTGAATATAACAATCAATGTTCCTTATTTTTATATAGATTTTCAATCTAAAAATACTCATTTAAAATGCGTCTAATTTCTTGTCCAGATTCTAGATAATTAGATAATTCAATTAAATCCTTTTTACCGTAGTATAATTTTCTAGGAAAAATATTACCTAATCGTTCTATTATAGTTTTCATTTCTTTTCCCAGCCTTCTATCCATGTACTCAATAGCATTTCCCTCAAATTCTGAGGAAGTAATAAAAATAGGTATATAAAATAGTTGGTTCTTATCTATAGGATTTTGTATTATTCTATGAGTTCTCTCAAAAAATCTTTTGACAGAATCTTTTTCATCCCTATTTTCTCCCAGTTTAATTAACTGGTTCTGTGAGCGAACTTTAACTTCACAAATAATCTTTGTATCAGATCGCCGTGTTGCGGAAGTTAAGTCGCATTCGCAAGGTTCTTTAACCTCAGGATCCTCTAAAATTCCTTTATAAATAGTCCCAATTTTTTGTTGCGTATATCCTAGCTCCGCAAAAATATAGGCAATGACAAAATTAAAAACAATACCCTTAAGATTATTAAAGATACCCTCGGAAACGCGCATCGTTTCCACGCTTGGTTCTTTCTCTTCCTGAGGGGATATTTGCATTATTTCTAATATCTCTTCCAAGGAACCTAATGTGATATTTTCTGTATGCAGCTTCATAATTTTTTCTAATACCTTAATAAAGTTATTATCAAATACCTCTTTTATAGGAATTATAATAATTCCTTTTCGTTTGGCTAACTCATGAGCATCTGAATCTATGTAGTTAACAAAAAAAATTGGGATCGTTTTAAAATTAGGGTTTTTCGAGAGATTAATTGGTCCATTAACATTCTCGATGCGTTTAATAAAAGCGGCAATGTCAAAAATTTTTGTAGCTCTATACACTATACAGTCTACCAATACTGGAGAACCTGCCTTTTCCATGCTGGGATTGTACAATGTATCTTTTTTATCTGTTCGATATAGTCCCAGAATATATGAGAACCCCTTTGCATCAAAAGGGTATCCATTAAAGACAACTAAATCTCCGTGATTAGATATTTTCCCAGTATTCCATCCAACTATGGAAATACGTTCCAACCAATTAATTAACTCTTCTAGTAGAGACCTATTTATATGAAGGCTCCTTCTTCGTAATTCTAAATCATTGGCAGAAAAATGAGAGTTTAAATAATCTGACGAGAATTTTACATATCTATTATTAACATCATCAGCATTTACCACAGTAATAACATTTAATTCTGACAAATTTTCCACAACTTGTTCTACTGTTTTTTTTCTAGGTATTTCGTGTAGGCTACAAGCAGTTAGTTTGCAAAATTCATCCCAAAACAGGAATCCGTGTTCTACCGACAAAGCATTGAAAATATGAGATTCTGGACTATCAATGGGAGTCATGATTTCAATAACTTTATTTTTTAAAGGTTGATCCTTTAAAAAATATAACCTACTATTGTTTTTAAACTTTGCAGGACTAACTGAAATAACACGAGAAGCTGCGGCTCTCTTTATTCTTGTTCTAGCCGTAGCTTCATTTATACCATGAATGGTAACTAGTTTTTTAATAAGTTCATTACTCAGTAAAGGACCAGAATCCTTCAAGATATCAACTATTTGATTATTATTCATATGGCCTCCTTATTTATACGAAACACTGCACTTAGTATTCATTAAATATTTATAAAGCATGTTCTTTTTTTAAAAAAAAGTGCCGTTACATAGGGATATATCTTGTGTTTTTTTTGATAAGCAATGAAACAACGAAAATCCACCTTGGATATTCTACTATAATTAATACCATAATGATTATAAAATAGACACTGATTTCTTATAAAAACAACGTTCATCTATTAAGACTGTGACTGCCGTGTTTTGCAAGAGAAAAGTGGGGATATAAATGAATTACTTAGAATTGTATTAGATAACTAAATATATTTTGACTAGATACAAATTGAAGGCGTACTAAATTAATGCTAGAATTAATTTAGTACTAATACAAATAAATTTAATCCGGAGGCAAAAACAATGGCACGATGTACAGCACCAGTTAAGGGCCATCGCACAGCAAGTGGAAGAGAAGCATGTCCAGCATGTGGAGGTAATGGAAGTTACTACAGATCCTCCTCATTTCCTTCATATTTTTCAGATTCTCCATCATATTCCGGTTCTACAAGTATGAGTGCGGATAGTCTTCGAAATAGGAAAGCACGTTGGTCTTCAGCTAGCTCTACTATCTTATATACGCCTACGGAAATCCGAACACTTGCTCCTATACGCAAAAAAGTTGAGGAACGTTCAGAATTACCTGACTTACGAGATGTTTTTCTTTGCCATGCATGGGACGATCGTAAATATGCAGCTAAAGAATTACATGATTTACTAGAGGAAAAAGGGGTAACTGTTTGGTTTAGTGAAAAGGATGTTTTTTTAGGTTCATCTTTACTTCGTGAAATTGATAAAGGATTGGTAAAATCTCGTGTCGGAATTGTTTTAGTTACACCTGCATTTCTTAAACGTGTTAAAGGAGAAGGGGTAGCAGATAAAGAACTTTCAGCTTTATTAGCTCGCGATTTACTTGTTCCTATTTTACATAATACGACTTTTGAGGAATTGCGAGAAGTTAGTCCCCTACTTGGATCGAGGAGTGGATTAAGTACTATTGAGGAATCAATGGGAGAAATTGTAGCTAAATTAGCAGAATTAGTTACTCTAGAATAAATATAAAAAATTATGTAAAAAAGCTACCAAGAAATAATTGGTAGCTTTTTTCCATTTAAAAAGAAAAGTGACACTAAAGTCAACTAAATATATTTATTTAATCGTACCCAATACTCTTGAGTTATGAACATAAAGAGTCATATCGTTGGTAGAATACTTGTATTTTTAGAACTTTATTTACGAAAGCTACTTACTTTAATTCAATTTATATAGGATACTGTTAACGCCGGTAGTAAAATGTAGGAAAACAACGGTTTGAAAAATGTCGGAAATCATACATTTTTTTGAATATACTTATTTCATCTCATCTACACAAGGAGGTAATGAGCATGAGAAAAGATATTCGAGAAGGAGTGAGGTTCTACATTATGAACGACATCAAACCAAATTTTGCACAGATGGCACGTCAATACGACAGTGATCCACGTACCATTAAAAAACACTTTGAGGAACAACAGAATCCTGAGTTGATTAAGCCCAGGAAACCCGTGCCGGAGAAAGCTAGTAAATTGGATCCTTATCGGACCCTGATTGACGAAAAGGTTTCGGAAGGCTGTTCCGCTACGGCGATTTATTCGCTCCTTAAACGGCGAGGATACGAAGGAAAAATCACGATTCTTCGGGACTATTGCCGAACACTGAAACAAACAAAAACCAAGAAGGCAACAATTCGAATTGAAACGAACCCTGGTCTGTCGGCGCAAGTGGATTGGAAGGAGAATATGACCCTTTACACGAGTTCCGGGCGGCCCGTCACATTCAATATCTTCTTGTACGTGCTGGGTTATTCACGCATGAAATATTTGGAACTGACTTTTGAGAAAAAGCAAGATACGTTATTCATGTGCTTAAACGATGCCTTTTATTTAACCGGCGGTGTACCCAGGGAAATCTGGTTCGACAATATGAAAACAGTGGTCAATCATGCCAAATCCCAATACAAAAAGGTCGTCTTCCACGACACCTTCTACGCCTTCAGTAAGGATGCCAGTTTTCAGCCTATCGCTTGTCGTCCGTTCCGGCCTCAGACAAAAGGAAAAGTGGAGGCTTTGGCAAGAACCTGCGAACGGTTGCGCGTTATGAATGGCGAATTTGATGATGAGCTCGAGTTATGTCACTACGTCCATGATTTAGCCGAAGAGCTCAATTATGAGGTTTCCCAAGCGACAGACCAACGGCCAATCGACTTATGGGAACACGAAAAAGAGCACCTACAGGAATTCGATTTTGAACTGTTGGCTGAATACAGTTGTGACGATATTCGCCGTATCGTCAGCACAGAATCCATGGTCCAATTTCGAACGAGTAAGTACTCCGTTCCCATTAAATATATCGGCGAGGAAGTCGAAATTCGACTCACTACCGCATTCATACACATTTATTATAATGGAGAATTGATTCAAACGCATCCGATTAGTGAAAAAAAGCGATCCTATACGTACGACACTCATGACGCCTACGAGATTTTGAAGTCTGATGTGTTTAAGCATAAAGAGGACGAAGAAATCTATGCGTTCATTGAAAATTCTTTGGCGCAGTATGATGATGTGTAGGAGGTGCTGCAATGAGTAACCATGTCCAACTCCTCAATAATTTTGAAAAACTCGGTCTGCTTCGGATGCGGGAATACTTCCCCAACTACCAGGAAGTCGTAAACCGCGAAGCGATTCCCTTCACGGAGCCCTACTGGAATTAACCAATCGAGAGCTGGCGTTTCGGTCCGATCGGAAAGTGGAGCGTGCTGTAGAAAACGCGCGGTTTCCGGTCATTCGTGCACTCAAAGACTTCGATTTCTACTTTCAGCCAAGCATCAACCGGCATGAAATTCTGGATCTGCAGCACATGGGCTTTCTTGAAAAAGCCGAAAATATTATATTCATCGGTAATTCAGGTGTCGGGAAAACGCATTTGGCGACTGCCCTCGGCGTGGAAGCCTGCCATCAAGGCGTTAAGGCCATATTCATCAACTGTCATGAGCTGATCCAAAAGCTCCAATCAGCTTATGAAAAAGGAACACTCGAACGGGTTTTAAAACGTTATTCGAACTACGAGCTCCTAATCATCGATGAAATCGGCTACCTGCCTATTGCCAAACAAGAGGCCAGTCTCCTCTTCCAACTGATCCGGTTGAGGCACGAGGTGCATTCCACCATCCTGACGACTAACATTCCCTTTTCCAAATGGGGAGACGTTTTTCAGGACAGCGCCGTGACAGCAGCCATTCTTGACCGCCTGATCCACCATTCTAGAGTATTCCAGATCACCGGAAACTCATATCGCATGAAAGACTACAAGGTGGAACGCGAGCAGCGTTCCAAGAAAAAAACACCGGACGATCCTCCGTGATCGACCGGTGAAAAAAGACAGTCCCCCGTTGTTTTTCGGCAGAAGCCGGTGAAAAGCAACATCGTCTTACCGCTGAAAAACGACATTTTTCAAACCGGTGAAAAACAACATTTTTGAACCGGTGTTGACAAGGATACTTTAGTTTTTAATTATATATTATTGAATCAATTACGCTGTTCTGGAGCCCTTGGGGCTCTAAGGATAGCGGATGTAGCAAAATAAAAATCGCCAAGGTGAAAGCCTGCTGTTACAGCACTTTCACCTTGGCGATCTATTGTTTTATGGATTTTGCGACTAATGTAAAAAAAAAAAAAGAAAAAGCGCCCCATACTGCTGAAATAGCAGTAAAATATAGTCACTACAAAATATTAAGGAGGTCGCTTTTTCTATGAACAGAATAACACAATTATCCATTTTTGAAAATAACCAGCTCGGGGATTTAGAGAAATTAAATGACGTGCTGAATGCATTGCCGGACGAGAAACTCATCGCCCTTTTGGAAGAAGAACGTGGGAAGGGGCGGAATGATTATCCTGTGTTCACCATGTGGCGGGCTTTCCTTGCCAGTTTCGTGTTCCAACACCCCACAGTTGCAGCTTTGATCCGGGAACTGAAGCGCAACAGCCAACTCCGGGAGGTATGCGGATTCCAAACTCGG
>NZ_FJND01000036.1:0-9590 GCF_900067165.1 Trichococcus sp. ES5 | reverse complement strand
CCCTTCGGAAAGGATCAAGGAACCCCTTGTCTCTGCGAGCCAAGGATACTATTCGACTAACCTGCTGACGCAGGAAGTCTCTCAGCATATTGCGCTCTTCGATGCTCAGTTGCATGGGACTCTTAGGGATTCATCCCTTAGAGCCCCAGTACAAGGTGACCGTAGGGAACGTTGCGTGGACAGATTTCCTAAATTGTCATGACTCTTGCGATTTCAATCGCTTAGAGGCATGATACACTTGACCGATTAGGTCACAGTGTTTCCTTAATCAGGGCTGAACGAGCCCGTTCAGCTTTTCTCAGCTTTAGGATTATTCGGATTAAGTCGACTTAGTATATAAAATTGTGGAACCGTGCTAAACTATATTCAAGAGTAATTGTCAGAAGGTGAGGGATTAAAAATATGGTAGATTTTGTTAAGACTAAAAACGGCTTCGCTTTGAATGATGAGAACGAACGTATGATAGCTGAAATTACTTATGCACCTTACGGTGAAGATAAGGTTATAGCCAACCATACTTATGTGGATTCGTCTCTGAGAGGACAAGGCATCGCTGAAATGTTACTGGATCGCCTTGTCGAAGAGATGCGGGAGGAAGGCAAAAAAATTGTTCCGCGTTGCTCCTATGTCGTAGCGATGTTCGATCGCAAACGCGAAAAATATGCCGATATCAAGGCAGAATTTTAATACTGTTCTCTCTTATTTTAAATATAGATGAGAGTAGCGGGCCGGAATTAGGGGAAGTAGTTCCGGCCTGCTATTTTTTATTTGGTGGAAAGGTTCAATGATGATCGGTTTTACCTATTGACAAAATTAAGGAATAATGATAATTTAATTATATTAATATAATTCGAATCTGACAATAGAATGGGCAATGATAAGAAGAGTAACTTTGGGAAGTACGTAAAGAGAGCTCCTGTGTTGGTGAAAGGGAGCGTATCGGAACAAAGTGAAGATGGTCTTGGAGCCTTTAATCGGGTGAATAATCAGCCAGATTACGTACGCAGGCGATATTCTGCAGAGTATATAAAGGATGAGCGATCATGCAATCACTTTACGTACTTTTTGAGGTGAGGATTGTGAAGTCCTTATAAAAATGGGTGGTAACGCGAAGCTTTCGTCCCATGGTCGTAAGACTGTGGTGATGGGAGCTTCTTTGTGCATAATAGAGTTGTTGAATGGACCGGTTAATAAAAAGGAGTGGAAAATATGCCGATCAAAGTATCGAAGGATTTGCCCGCCATCAAAGAGTTGGCCAAAGAGAATATTTTCGTCATGGACGAGCTGAGGGCCGTCACGCAGGATATCCGTCCGTTAAAAATCATCATCGTGAATCTGATGCCGACAAAACAAGCGACAGAAACGCAGTTCATCCGTTTACTTTCGAACACATCCCTGCAGGTGGAAGTGACCTTGCTGCGGATGGAAAGCTATGATTCCAAGCATGTTTCGGAAGAATACTTGGACTATTTCTACAAGACTTTTTCGGATATCAAAGATCAATATTTTGATGGGATGATCATCACAGGGGCACCTGTTGAGAATCTTGCTTTTGAAGAGGTGGAATACTGGCCGGAACTTGTGTCCATCATGGAATGGTCGGCAAGTCATGTTTTTTCAACGATGCATATCTGTTGGGGAGCCCAAGCGGGTCTGTACCATCACTATAATATCGGAAAGTACCCTCTGAATGAAAAACTGTTTGGTGTGTTCAAGCACACGATCACCGATAGCCGAACGATGCTGCTCCGCGGTTTTGATGATGAATTTTATATGCCGCATTCCCGCCATACAGATGTGCGCAAAGCGGATATAGAGTCTTGCAGTGCGCTTGAAATCCTTGCGACATCCGAAGAGGCAGGGGTAAGCATTGTCCGCAGCAGAGACAACCGTTTCGTTTTTGTGACGGGTCATGCTGAATACGATTTTGATACGCTTGATAAGGAATTCAAGCGTGACGTTGCTCTGGAGCGCCCCATCAATATCCCGATCAACTATTATCCTGATGACAATCCGAGCAAGCGTCCGGTAGTACGTTGGCGCGGTCATGCCAATATCCTTTTCGTAAATTGGCTGAATTATTTTGTTTATCAGGAAACACCATATGATCTGCAACGTATCCATGAGCTGCGGAATAAGCCTGCTCAAGATTAAAATTCTTACTGAAGACTGTTGTTGTTGAGTTGTCCTGGATCTAAGCTAAGCTATTTCTGAAGGTATGCAGAGAGGGTAATTTCAATTTGATGAAATTGCCCTCTTTACAAACCAGCAAAATTTATTTATAATTTATTGTGTTGTGGCTCACTTTTTGAGTGAACCTACTGCAAGGCCGGCTTAGCTCAGTTGGTAGAGCATCGCACTCGTAACGCGGAGGTCACAGGTTCAAATCCTGCAGCCGGCATAATAGTATGAACACAGATATATCAAGGTCTCCATTACCTTTGATGTATCTTTTTTTTGTATTTTTTTCGGTTTCTCAATCGAAATTAGAAATATGATTATATGAAAAAAAATTACCATTTATAACGAAGTGAAAAATTAACATCATTTTTACATGAACCATATGAAGTTTTTACACTCTAATCGTATGATGGAGTCATAACAAAAGGAGGTATGAATGAATGAATGAATGTCTGCAGCAACGCAAGTTCACAAGTTTTCACAGTCTCAAAAAATGATGGTGTTCGTTTTATCCATGTCGATTTACGGCTTGGCGACCTTGTTTACTGAGTTGATTCCGTCAGTAAATTTGGGGGTCGTAGAATTCTCTGTTGAATATTTAGCATTTATTCCTTTGACGCTGGCTATCTTATTCGATCCATTCTCTGCTGCAGTTGGTGCTGCAACGGGGGAGGTTATTTTTAGTGAAATTATGCTAGGTCAGTTCGGTGGTCTTGGCGAAGTCGAAAAATTTGTTCTCTTTTCTTTAGGAATTTATATTGCGGGGATGCTGGTGAAAGATCCACTCAACAAGAAGCAGGTGGCGTTCGCTTCCCTTACTGGCGTTGCAATCCACCAGATTTTTGGAGGGCTCGTCGATATTCTGAAAGTGGTTTTCGCCGTCGAAGAATTTGAAGCTATTCAAGGGCTTCCAGAATCCGTACTCTTTACGGAAGGTTTTGCGGTCTTAAACGATATTTTGTTTTCCGGGATTTTTTTCTGCATGCTTCCGACGCTTTATCTGGTTCCTCTTCTTCACGGGAAAATTGAACCTCTATTGGGTATTCGGAAGCGCACACCCGAATTGCGCCCGAGTTGGCAAGAGTTTCTGAACGTTAAATTTATACTAACGGGCGGTCTGTTGGTTTTCGCAGCAATTGGCGCAGAATTTCTCGCCGAAACAGGAATCAATTATGAGTTCGAAGCTGCTTGGGCCGAAAGCAATACAGCTGTTGCAGTATCTGGGATCGTTTCAGTGCTGGTCATCCTTTTCATCGCTAACCGGATAAGAACACGCCGAGAACAGACAAGAGAGGTTTGAGGGCATGATAGAATTACGGAATGTGAGTTTTAGCTATCCCGATACAGGTGAAAAGATATTGGATAACCTTTCAGTGATTATCCCACCTGGCTCCTTCGTTGCTGTGGTCGGTGATAATGGTGCAGGAAAATCAACATTTTGCAAGTTGCTCAATGGCATCATTCCAAATTTTTTGGATGGCGATCTGCAAGGCGAAATCCGTATCTGGGATCAGGCGATATCTGAAAAAACACCAGCTGAGTTGGCTCATACAATCGGTTACGTCTATCAAGATTTTGAAAACCAACTGATCCGACCACGGGTGTTGGATGACGCTTCTTATGGGCTGCTGAATGAAGGCGAAGAACGTTATGAGGAAATCACGATGGAAATTCTGCGGACGCTGGATCTAGCGCACGTATCGGACGAGTATGTCTGGCAATTATCCGGAGGCCAAAAGCATCTATTGGCTTTAGCAGGCGTGCTTGTTATGTCGCCGAAAATCATTGTATTGGATGAACCGATTGCGCAACTGGATCCTACACATGCCAGAAAAATTTATGATAATTTGGCATTTCTGAATCAAAAATTAGGAAAGACGATCGTTGTGATTGAACATAATTCCGAATACATAAGTCGCTATTGTGACCAAGTCCTCTTTATGAAAAATCGCCAAATAGAGTGGCTATTGCCAGTAAAAGAAGCATTTCAGCAAGTTTTGCAACTGATTGAAGGCGGGGTCTATCCGCCGCAAATCACCTTACTGGGACATGGCCTATCCGAAAAAGGATATGATTCTTCAGGGGACCTACCTATCAGCATCGATGAAGGCATCGGCTACATCAATAGGCGCTTTGATATGTCCAGGTCAAGACAAATACCCAGCGACCTGAAACGGAATCAAGCGAAAGGGAAGTCCATAGTGGAAATGAAAGAAGTATCCTTGAGCTACAAGAAAATCGATCAAGGAGCCTATTCAGCGTTAAACAATTTAAATCTTACACTGCACGCAGGGGAACGGATCGCTCTGATCGGCAATAATGGAGCTGGAAAGTCGAGTATGCTGAAGATGCTGATCGGTTTGTTGAAGCCCGATTCGGGACAGATTGTTTTGGATGGTCAAAACACTAAAAAGATGAAGATGGAGCGCATTTCCGATAAAGTAGGATACGTTTATCAAAATCCCGAGAATATGTTCATCGAAGATTCCATTGAAAAGGATATTGCTTTTTCTTTGAAGGCTCGAGGAATCAAAAATTACAAAAACATCACTGAGCAGTTGCTTCAGCAATTCAACCTGATGGATATCCGTCAGCGGGATGGGCGATTATTAAGCGGCGGCCAAATGCGCCGAGCCTCCTTGGCAATCGGAGTATCATTGAATCCGAAGGTGCTTCTGTTGGATGAACCGACAGCCAGCTTGGATATGGCTACCCGCAAGCGGATTACGCATACGTTAAAAGAAGTGGCGGATACAGTGGAAACGATTGTGATTGCGACACATGATATGCAGTTGGTTGCGGAATGGGCGAATAGGGTGATTGTATTGCATGACGGTCAAGTCATCGGCGACGGCAGTAGAGAAGAAATTTTTGCTGACGAAAAACTATTGCAACGTGCAGGGATTGTCGCCCCGGAAATTGTGCAGTTAAGCCAACGATTGAACGGAAGAATTTGCTATAGTATCCAAGAATTTCTGGACTATTTGGAAAAGGAGGCGGTTCTATTTGTTTAATCAGTCATTTCTAGAACGAATGAATATCTCCACAATCAGGAATCAGGTTTTGAAGAACTCCTACGGTAATTCAGATACATTGATCGCTAAGATGGATCCAAGGACTATGTTCATTTGGTATTTTGTTTTTGGGATTGTTCCCTGGTTTGTTTCCGACACATTGATGTTGATGGGATTGTTTATCTTTGTGGCTGCTGTGACCAAAATTGCCAAGACGGTTCCATTGATTTTATTCATATTTGTAGTCGGGATTTTCTCACAGACAGGATTTTTGTTCATGTTCACTTTATTGTTTGGCGGGAGCCTGTCTGCAGTGATGCCCTTACTGAAATTGACGCTGAAGATTGCTGTTGTTTCGTTGGCTGCCATAGTCGCTTTCGCGGGTATGGATCCGGATAAGCTTTCGAATGGATTGATGGCAATCGGGTTACCTGAAAAATTCTCTTTTAGTGTATCCTATGCTTATCGTATTTTGCCTATTTTGATGGAAGAATACCAATCCATTTTATTATCCTATAAAATTCGCGGGGTCCGCCCCGACAGTGATGGCTTCAAGGGGAAATGGCGAAATCTTATCTATCAGATCAAAATCATGATCAAAGCCTTCTACCCATTGATGCTCAATATGGCAAAGCGTAGCCGGACAACTGTGGAAGCATTGGAGATAAAGGGATTCCAACGCGCTTTAAAAAATAAAAAAATCCGCGATATGAAAATGAAAAAACTGTCCATCCAAATGCAGGACATTCTATTCCTGACATGTTCACTACTTTATTTTGGGATGTGTCTGGCAGTTCCACAACTACTATACTGATTAAAAAAGGAGTCTTATAATTGCTTATCGACACACATACTCACGGTAAATTGGCAAAATATCTGCCTTTTTCGGAGCAATACACTAGAAATCTATTCAAAGAAGCCTACAAGCGCGGAGTCGAATCCCTTTGCCTGACGGAGCATTACAATACCCAGGAATTCGAAAAGATATATCAATTCATCCACGAGAACTACCCACAAGAAGGGGATACATATATGGTTGAAGGAGTGCGTGTGTTTCCTGGCTTGGAAGTTGACATTTTAGAAGGCGGACACAACTTGGTGATCGGATCATTTGACACGATCCAAGCTTTGCGACAAGAAATTCTTGAGTCGGCGACATTCAAGGAGTTCCTGCCGGCAGCGAAATTGTTTCCGTTGGTGAAGAAATACGATGTGCTCTTTGGTGCAGCCCACGTCTACCGTAAAGGCTGTCATAATTTAGAATTATCCGAAGAACTGTTGGCTTACTATGATTTCTTTGATTTGAACGGAAAAGATACTGCTTTACTTGGTCGTGATAACATCGAAAAGGTGAAAGCGGTCGGAGCGCATTATGATCGTCCAGTCATGGCAGGCAGCGATACGCATCAGTTTCTGCAATATGGCTCGGTGATGAATGACTTTGAACGGTCTTTTTCTACCATAGATGCATTTCGGGAGGAAATGAATGCAGGTCGCTACAAATTGGTGGTGGATGAAGCGATCGAAGCGAAAGTCGAGGGTGCGAATCTATTGAAAAAGGCGCTGAAGTTGCTGCAAAGCCAAGGTGGTAGTTACGATGTCCCGCTCATCATCGAATAAAAAAGAACTTCCTCAGCAGATCAGCGAGGAAGTTCTTTTTTATAGGTTTCTTTTAAAGTGTGCATACGATTAAGCTGGTTATGGAATAATTCCGGATCAATGCGACTGACTTCAACGATGAGTGCCTCGATCAGCGAAATAGCAGAAGTTAAAGAATGGTATTCTGTTGGAAGGCCTCTAGCAACATAAAAAGGAATGTTGCCATTCGTTTCGGGTTTCTGGTAGAGCTGATCAGTAAAATAAAGCGTCGTGATGCCTTCTTTGTTGGCAAAATCGAGAATAACCCGGGTTTCCTTCGGGACTTTCCCGAAGGCAAACACAATGATCAGATCATCTGTAGTCATCATGTGCAATGTTTCAAAAATTTCTGAGCCGCCTACACAGATATGTTGCACGTCCCTGCCGAAACGTCTCAATCTAAAATGCAACAAGTCTCCCAGTGAGCGTGTAGCCCCTTTTGAAAAAATGTAGATTCTTCTTTTTCTTGCCAGATTTTGAGCTGCGAGCCGTAAAAGTGTTGGGTCCAAATATTCCATCGTTTCAAGCAGTTGGTCGATGTCGCGCTGAATCATGGACTCAGGACCGTTAAGCTGATGGTCGGAACGGACAGCATTCTGTAATTTTGTTGAAGGAGAAGTTTCTTGCTGACTCAGTAGTGCCATTTTCAGTTCTTTGAAGTTTTTGAAGCCCATTTTTTTTGAGAAGCGCGTTAGCGTTGAATTGCTGATACCGATAGCTGCACCGATCTCATTTATTGAGAGGAGTGCGGGGATATGCCCATTCTTTTTGAAGTAGTTGATAATTTTTCGATCGCTCTCCGTGAGTATTCTGGGATCTACATTAAACAATTGACTCATACTTTTCTCCCGTTTGCGTGACTTTAAGGATCTGCATTCGTTAAGCAAATCCTGCATCAATCATACCACAGATTCGGCACTTCCGTAGGCTCTTTGGAAACTATTCCGAAATTCTGAAGAAGGATTTTCTTTCAGGCTGCGTATCTATTGAGTGAACGGCATTCGTGAAGGAGGCAGCAAATTTGGAAAAAAGCGAGCAGCATCATTTACCGAAAGAGCGTCGTAAAGCCCCTTGCTTTAGCTATGGGGATATAAGACGTGCACTCAGTTGTGTTATGTGGGAATTCGCTGTATAATCAATGTATGGAAAATAAAAAATATAAATCAAATCATAACATCACTTATTCTTGTATCTACCATGTTGTCTGGTGTCCAAAATATCGGCGAAAGGTCCTTGTCGGACCAATAGCGGCACGCTTAAAGGAGCTCATTGTAGAAACGTGCACCGGTCTATCCGTCGAAATTCAGGAAATGGAGATCATGCCAGACCACGTTCACCTCCTATTGGATATAGATCCACAATTCGGGGTTCACAAAGCAGTCAAACGCATCAAGGGAGTTTCTTCCCGCGTGCTGAGACAGGAGTTTAAGGAACTGACGACGAAGCTACCCACTCTTTGGTCGAATAGCTATTTCGTTTCCACAGTGGGTGGGGCGCCGCTTGAAATGATTCAGCAATACATCCAAAGCCAAAAGACCTCACAACGCCAGTAAATGCAAAGCAATCATCAAGAAAGGAGGAACACGTATGGCTAAAAGCAAAACAGCTTCATTCGTCGTAGAGCTGGGACTTGTTACACATCAAAATGAACAAGCAGTGCTGGATAAGCGTTTCAAAATTGCTGAAAAACTGTATAACAAGGTCTTGTACCATGCGTGGACGCAGCTAACAGAGTTGTATAAGAACCGTCGATACCAAGACGTGCTGGCAGAACGCCGCTTGTCCATCAAAGCAAACGACAAGAATCGTGTGACGGCGTGCAACAAGGAATTGCAAACTATCCAAAAGACCTTCGGTATGACGGAATACGCTTTGCAAGCTTACATCGGACGGATGCGCGAGGCGTACAAGAAGCATATCGACAGTTTCACAGCACAAAAAATCGCTTCTGCTGTCTGGACAAGTGTGTCCTCCCTTCTGTATGGCAAAGGCAAAAAGGTACGTTTCAAAAAGTTCGGCCAGCTGGAATCATTGGAGGGCAAGTCGAACGCTACAGGCATGCGCTTCAAAGGCGACCGTTTGGAGTGGAACGGGCTGATTCTGCCCGTCACTATCCGTACCAACGACCTATTTGTTCAGGAATCCCTTTCCTTGCACCGGGTGAAATACTGCCGCATCGTACGCAAGGCGTTCAAGGGTGGCAATCAATACTTCCTACAACTGGTGCTGGAAGGTATCCCGCCAGTGAAACGCAACCATAATACAGGCATGTCCCGCCGAAAACCCGCTCCGAATGCGGAAGTGGGCATCGACATCGGCACCTCTACGGTGGCGGTGGCGGGTGATGACGGCGTCATCTTGAAGGAGTTATTTCCAGAAGGAGCGTCCTATGACCACGCGATTCATCTGTTGCAACGAAAACTGGACCGGAGTCGCCGCGCAACCAACCCCGCCAACTTTACTGTCGACGGTACCGTCAAGCAGGGTGTCAAGTTGACTTGGGTACGGAGCAAGAACTACATGAAAATAATGTTTCGCTTGAAGGACCTCTACCGTCGTCGGGCGGTGGCATTAAAAGAAGCCCACAACAAAACCGCCAATGCCATCCTGGCACTGGGTAATCAGGTTTATGTGGAGGCCATGGATTTCCGCGCATTGATGAAGCGGGCCAAAGAGACCACTGTCAATAAGGACGGGCGATTCAATCGCAAGGGGCGCTATGGCAAGTCCATCGGTTATCATGCGCCGGCCATGTTG
>NZ_FJND01000035.1:0-10714 GCF_900067165.1 Trichococcus sp. ES5 | reverse complement strand
CTTCCAACTTTTCCCGACATTCGTTCAACAGTTCCGTGTCTTGCGGGAACTTGATTTCTGAAGGCGCGCAAGTGGCATCTAGAATGAGCGTCCCTTCATTCTTAGATCCCGATGCATCATTGTCATCACTATTGTCATTATCGTCAGCTTGGGAATCATCTGCTCCATCCTCTATAGGTTTGAGGATCAATTCATTGATTTCAATCAGAATTTCGGAGGAGAGACGTTTGCGGAAGTGCACCATCGAAGAAGCATCGAACGGCTTTTCATCCTTATAGGAAGGTAGTCCGACAAAGTACTGCAGATAGGGATTTTCGCGAATCTGATTGACGACTTCGGTATCTGCATACTGAAATTCACTTTGAATAATCAAGGCACCTAGTGCCATCCTTACCGGTTTGGCGATGTTTCCTCTGTCACTGATGAACAGAGCAGCGTACTTATCTTCAATGACTGACCAGGGAATCGAATCTGCTTTTTTGACCCAACGGTTTTCTGGGTTCATCGTAAGGCCCAATGGCTGATCGAAGTCATAAATGGTTAATTGCCGATTCGTCTGCTTTTTGTACATTTTCATCGCCTCTTTGTATCATTTTTGAAAAAAGTGCACGGGTTTTTGGTATTTCCCTCTTGAATCCATGCATCTATTATACCAAAAAACAGCTAAAAACGCTGTTGCGATAAGGTTTGTTAATTATTCAGTAGACATTATTTATGGAAAGGATTAATGCTATGATAAAAAAACTCATGGGCAGTATACGAGAGTATAAAAAGGATTCAATCCTCGCCCCTATATATGTCACCCTGGAAGTCGTCCTTGAAGTGCTTATCCCATTTCTGATGTCTATGATCATCGACCGAGGCATCGGCGAAGGGGATATGCCCTTCATTATCCGCATCGGACTTATTTTGATCGTCTCAACCCTCTTTTCACTAATTTTTGGAGCCCTATCCGGATTGCATGCGGCCAAAGCTTCCGCCGGATTCGCAAAAAATCTACGCAAGGATATGTACTACAATATCCAAGAATTCTCATTTTCGAATATCGATCAGTTTTCGACATCCAGTCTGATCACCCGTTTGACGACGGATATCACCAATGTCCAGAACTCTTACCAGATGATTATCAGGATCATGTTCCGAGCGCCGCTGATGCTCGTGTTCTCATTATTGATGGCTTTGAACATCAACAGTGAACTCGGGATGGTCTTCCTTGGAGCGATCCCGTTCCTTGGTATCGGTCTCTACCTGATCATGTCAAAAGCCTTTCCGATTTTCCAGAGAGTGTTCCGGACCTATGACAAACTGAATCGTGTCGTCCAGGAAAACCTTTATGGCATCCGGGTCGTCAAGTCCTATGTCCGTGAAGAGCACGAAAGTGAAAAGTTCAAATCCGTCTCCAAGAAAATCTACACTGATTTCACTAAGGCTGAAAAAATATTGGCGTTCAACAGTCCTTTGATGCAGTTCACGATGTATGCAAGCATTTTGACATTGTCTCTACTGGGTGCGCGTATGATCGTCTCCGGTTCGATGACGACAGGCCAGTTGATGAGTCTCATCACCTACGCTTCCCAAATTCTGATGAGTCTGATGATGATTTCGATGGTGTTCGTCATGGTCACGATTTCCCGTGCTTCAGCGGAACGGATTGTGGAAGTGCTGAGCGAAGAGAGCGATCTGAAGAACAACAGCAATCCGATCACAGCCATCCCTGACGGATCGGTCAGTTTCGAGCAGGTTGACTTCAGTTACACCAACGATCCGCAGAAGCTTGCTTTGAAAAATGTCAGTTTTTCCGTCAAAGCAGGAGAAACCGTAGGCATCGTCGGCGGAACCGGCAGTGCTAAAACTTCTCTGGTCCACCTTATTCCGCGTCTCTATGATGCAACCGGTGGTACGGTAAAAGTCGGCGGCGTCGATGTACGCGATTATGATATGCAGACATTACGCGGCGAAGTCGCTATGGTGCTCCAAAAAAATATCCTGTTCTCGGGAACGATCAAAGACAATCTGCGTTGGGGCAATCCTGCCGCTACCGATGAAGAGCTGATGACTGCGGCGCGACAAGCTCAAGCCGATGAATTCATCCAACGCCTTCCTGATGGCTACGACACTTATATTGAAGAAGGCGGCACAAACGTCTCCGGCGGGCAAAGACAACGGCTCTGTATCGCACGCGCTTTGGTGAAACAACCAAAAATCCTGATTCTCGATGACTCGACCAGCGCCGTGGACACCCGGACGGATTCCTTGATCCGGACCGCTTTCAAGGAAGAAATCCCGAACACAACCAAATTCATCATCGCCCAGCGCGTCTCTTCCGTTCAGGATGCCGACAAAATCATCGTGATGGAGAGCGGCAGCGTCAATGGCCTCGGAACGCACGATGAATTGCTGGCAACAAACACCATTTACCAAGAAGTGTACGATTCACAAACGAAAGGGGGCAATATTGCTGATGAAGCCTAATCAACCAAAACGACGCGGAGCCAAAGATGCCGGCAAAACGGCAAAACGCCTCCTGTCCTATATTTCCAAAGGCCACAAATTCACCTTTAGCCTTGTATTGATCTGTATCCTCATAAGCGCCCTTGCCAATGTCGCAGGTTCGCTTTTCCTGAAGAAGCTGATTGATGAGTATATCACGCCTTTACTGGGAGTAACCAACCCGGTCTTCACCAGCATGTACCGAGCAATCGCAATGATGGCCGGCATTTACATGGTCGGTGTCGTGGCAACTTATGTCTACAACATCCTGATGGTCTCCATTTCCCAGGGAATCCAGAAAAAAATCCGCGATGAGCTGTTCGCGCATATGCAGACCTTGCCGATCAAATATTTCGATACGCATGCGCACGGGGATGTCATGAGCCGCTATACCAACGATATCGATACTTTGCGCCAGATGCTTTCGCAAAGTATCCCGATGGCCTTTTCTTCCCTGGTCACAATCGTCAGCGTATTCGCTGCGATGCTGGCGGTAAGTTTGCCGCTGACGCTCATCGTCGTCCTGATGGTTGCCTTGTCGATCACCGTCACAAAGACGATCGGCGGCAAGAGTTCCGTCAACTTCGTCAAGCAGCAACAGACACTCGGTAAAGTGAACGGCTACATCGAGGAAATGATGCATGGGCAAAAAGAAGTTAAAGTTTTCGGACGCGAAACGGAATCCAAAGAGCGTTTCGACAAACTCAACGACGAGTTGCGTGAGAGCGCGACGAACGCAAACATCTATGCAAATATCCTGATGCCTATCCTGGGAAATCTAGGATACTTACAGTATGCTCTGATCGCCATGTTCGGAGGCGCCATGGCTGTCTCGGGCATCGGCGGCCTGACATTGGGTGCGATCGCTTCATTCCTGCAGTTGAGCCGTTCCTTCACGATGCCGGTCAACCAGATTTCCCAACAAGTTTCATCGATCGTGATGGCTTTGGCGGGTGCTGAGCGGATCTTCGAATTGATGGATGAAAAGTCTGAGTTGGATGAAGGCACCGTCACCTTAGTGAATGCAACCATGGTCGGTGATGAAGTGAAGGAAGCCGAAAACCATACCGGACTTTGGGCATGGAAAGTGCCTCAAGCAGACGGGTCGGTCCGTTATACGAAACTGACCGGTGATGTCCGATTCTTTGACGTCGACTTCTCCTACAATCCCGACAAGCAGATTCTGCATGATATCAGCCTTTATGCCCATCCCGGTGAGAAGGTCGCTTTTGTGGGATCGACTGGTGCCGGCAAGACGACAATCACGAACCTGATCAATCGTTTCTACGATATCCAGGATGGAAAAATCGTTTATGACGGCATCGACATCGCAGACATCAAGAAAAATGATCTGCGCCGTTCCCTAGGGATCGTATTGCAGGACACCAACCTCTTTACCGGAACGATTCTGGAAAATATCCGTTACGGCAATCTGGACGCATCCGATGAAGAAGTTTATGCGGCAGCGCGTTTGGCGAATGCCGATGATTTCATCTCCCGTCTGCCGCTGGGATACCAAACCGTCATTTCCGGCGACGGCGAAGGTATTTCCCAAGGTCAGAAACAACTGCTTTCGATTGCCCGTGCGGCTGTTGCCGATCCTCCCGTCATGATACTGGATGAAGCGACTTCCAGCATCGATACGCGGACGGAATCGATCGTGCAGCGCGGAATGGATGCGTTGATGCATGGACGGACCGTTTTCGTCATCGCCCACCGCTTGTCCACTATCCAGAATGCGGATGTGATCATGCTGATGGAGCAAGGCCGGATCATTGAACGCGGTGATCATGAGAAATTGATCAGCGAACAAGGAAAATATTATCAGCTTTATACCGGAGCATTCGAGCTCGAATAAAGGAATCCAGTTCGCAGCTCCGGTGAGGGGTACGCTCGCCGGAGGTCACCGGTAACTTTCACCGGCAACTCCGGCGAGGCTGAACTCACCGGAGGACGCAAGCGAAATGTTGGTCTATCTCCGGGGAAACCCCGTTTATCGGAGGTAGGCTCTCCCGCTCCCCTACCCCGTTCAGCGGACCCGCAAAGAAAATTATCGAATAGACGAAAAAGCAAGGGCAGCCCCCATTTGGGACTGCCCTTGCTTTTTTATATAACTAGGAAACAATAATTTTTCAAATTAAAAAGTGCGTCACCATAGGTGTTTCACAGATTTGCAACATGTTTCATGCAATCAAATTTGATGGCCAGCTTCACGGGTAAGCCCTTCGGAAAAAAGAATAAGGAACCTCTTGTCTCTGCGAGCCAAGACATACTGTTCGACTAATCTGCTGACGCAGAAAGTCTCTCAGCAATTGCGCTCTTCGATGCTCAGTTGCATAGGACTCTTAGGGATTCATCCCTTAGAGCCCCAGTACAAGGTGACCGTAGGGAACGTTGCGTGGACAGATTTCCTAAATTTCTTTCAGGGCTGAACGAACCCGTTCAGCTTTTCTCATCATTTTAATACAGGATATCGTTGCTGATCGTGGTGTAGAACAGTTCCTTGATCCGGGCTGGATCCTGCGTCTGGCCAAGGATCCACATCAGTTTGCATACGACCGCTTCGGTGATCATGTCGTAGGCTTCCAAAATATTGACCCGCGATTTCAGTTCGTGGCCGACTTTGTAGATTTCCATGTCGCTGCCCTCATTCGGGACCTGCGTCGTCATAACCACCGTCTTACCTTGGCTGATCCAGTGGTTGATGACTTCGAAATACCCGTACTTCGGCGCTGAAGGGATGCCGCCGACTCCGTAGCTTTCGATGATGATGGCATCGTTCCGTTCAAACATGTAAGCAAGAATATCCGAATCCACTCCCGGCGTCAGCTTGAACAACGCGACCTTCGCATCCAAATTGTCATAGAAGCGCGGTGCTGGCGCTTTTTCTTTTGTGATGTAGGAGATTACGCGCCCATCCTGGATGATCGCCAAATAAGGATAATTGATGCTGGAAAAAGCCTGGAAGCTCTTGGAATGCGTCTTCCTTGCCCGTGTTCCAAGGATGACCTTCCCGTTGAAAACGATCTGGACACCGCTGGCGGAATCGGACGATGCGTACAGGAAACTGTCGAAGAGATTCGTCTTCGAATCGGTGATTTCCATGTTGATCGGTTTTTGGGCACCGGTAATGATGATCGGTTTGGGGGAATCCTGGATCATGTAGGACAGTGCGGCAGCCGTATAGGCCATTGTATCGGTTCCATGGGTAACGACAAACCCGTCATATTGTTCATACTTTTCCCGGATTGTGTCCGTCATCAACACCCAGATGTCAGGCGCGATATTGGTGCTGTCGACATTGCAGATCTGCAGCGTATCGACTTCGCATATTGCTGAGATACCGGGGATGTAAGCCAGTATCTCTTCTGATGTCAGTTGGGGATCGAGCCCGTTCGGCGTTATTTTGGAGGCGATCGTTCCGCCCGTTCCGATCATCAATATCTTTTTCTTAGTCACACATTCACCTGCTTGTTCATTATTTTTTTCATGGTTTTCCGCGTCTGGTGGTTAATATACCACGACCGGCGTGCCGACGGAATAGGTATTGTAGAGCGTTTGGACCGCATAGTAAGGGGTATTCACGCAGCCGTGCGATCCTAAATAAAGATAGAGGTCGCCGCCGAAGCCTTGGGTTTGCCAAGAGGCGTCATGCAAGCCGTAAGCATTCCCCAAAAATGGGATCCAATATTGGACCGGCGACTCGTAATCTTCCCCGATCAGGACGCTAGGCGATTCCTTATACGGCTGGATTGCGAACAGCCCTCTTGGCGTCGGCATCGAAGGCCTTCCGGTTATGACGGGAGCGTCGACGATCCGCTGGTTGCCGATGTAGGCCCAGACACGCTGGTAGGCGATACTGATGATGATGTAGCTGGAACCAACATAATAGTTGGTTCCCGCGTTAGTCCGAAAGGTGCCATCCTGGACAGTCCAATCGGGTCCCGTCGGATAAATCGGAACGGCCGGGGCAACCGGTGCGGGCGGCGGTTTCGGTACGTATTTCATGAAAGCGACTGCCGTGTTCCCCGGCGCTGCCGCATCTTTTTGGACCACTTGCATCTGGACGGCGCTGACGTCATAGTCGTAGCCCTGTGTTCCTGCCGTCTCCCCGTTCTTGGCCCAATCCAGCCAACCCACTCCGGGCACATGGACCTGGTAATAGATATCATAATGCGCAGCCAGTTCATCCGTCAGCTGCATTTCGATCCGCTCGATACGTTGGCCTGTTCCGGGCAGTCCGGCTTCCAACCCATCCTGCGTCCATTCAAACCAGCCGTTTTCACTTGTGGCGGCGCGGTAGGAAATCGATCCTGGATAGGGCTGGGAGTCCAATTTTGCTTGCAGGCCTTCAAGAGATTGCGAGGAATCCGGAGATCCGCTTTGCCCCGGGTTGAGGACTGGCTCCTGCCAGCCCGAACCCGTCAGATAGCTGCTGTAGGACAAGACCGGTTCGGTGCGTTTGATGAAGCTCTGCTCACGTTTGCCTAAAAAAGCCTGTTCCTTGTTCATCAGAACGATTTCAACCCCTTCGACCGGATAGCGGAACCCCTCCGTTCCGGCTGTTTCACCATTTCCGGCCCAATCCAGCCAACCGAATCGGCCCGTTTGGACCCGGTAATAAAGATCATACTGAGCGGCCAAAGCACCCGTAAGCTTGAATTGAACGGATTCGATCACTTCACCTGCTCCGATCGTTCCGGCTGCCTCGCCATTTTTGGCATAGCCCGACCAACCGCTGTCCTGGCGATAAGTCCGATATGAAACGCTGCCCGCTTCGGCCAAATGGGTCAAGCGCACCCGGATGGCTTCGAGCGGCAAAGCCGCCCCACCGCTGATTGCGCCTTCCTGCACTTCGGACTGCCAACCGCTGTCCTGTAAGTAAGTCGCATAAACTATTTCAGCGTTGCTGGCTGTTGCCGAGGACAGCGGGATTTTCTGCGCCCCCGAAAGGCCCGCCACACTTCTTGTTTGTTGTGTAACATACTCCTTGCCGGTTTCGGCAAGCGTTCCATCCAGATTTATGTAGGCAGACTGGAAAAGTTCCAGCAAACTTTTTTCGACAGCTGTACCGTTCTCCAAAGAATATGCTGGAGCCGCAATGCGGGCAGGGGCTAATCCGGCAAAAATGAACAACCCCAACAGAATAAACAAAATGTTCCTTCTCATAATAATCCCTCCCGGCAGGACCGTAAGCGACAGGAAATGGAGCGCCCGTTCGTAACCGCTCTCTTTCCTCCATTATACCAAACAAAGCCCCGTTAAAAAAAACACAAGCGGACAAAAGATACGGATAACTGCAAAAAGTTCAGGGTCGCTTCAAAATGAAGCGACCCCAAACTAGTTCTAAGTCATTCTACTGTTCTCTTTTCCGGAAAGCCAACACCATCCCGATCTGGAAGTAGCTGTAATCGTCCCCCAGCTTTTCCTTGAGCGGTTTCAGGTGCTGATCATCGGATTCCTCGACTTCTCTGGCGATGGCTTTCGCCTGCTCGTCCGTGACGAAATCCGTCAAACGCATTTCGTATGCCGATAACTCAGCCAAATGGCGGAAATGGTTTTCGATCGTCATCCGTGCAAGGCCTCGGATGGCGATGATTTCTTCGACCGTCTTGCCTTCTTTATAAAGGCGATAGGTCTCCTCAAAGGTGGTACCGGCGTAATTTTTCTGCGCCGGTTTCGGGCGTTTTTCTGCAGTTTCCGGATTGTCTTTCTGTTCCAGCCGTTTCCGCTGCAGAATCGATTCGGCATCAGGGAACTCCTTCAGATAATCGGAAATGACACCCATGAATACCTCGCCATAGCGCTCCAGCTTCGTTTCGCCGACTCCCGACAGGCGAAGGAAGGCGTCATCGTCAGTCGGAAAGTTGCGGGCCATCTCATGCAGCGTGCTGTCGGAAAAGACGATATAAGAAGGGATTCCGTGCTCATTCGCCATTTCCGTGCGGACACTGCGCAGGCGGTCGAACAGCTCGGTATCGTACAAGCCGCCTCCGCTCTGTTTGGCGGTGCCCTTGCCGGTCTCGACCGCATAGGACATGCCGACTTTTTTTCCTTCCTTGAGGACCTCCAACGCTTTTGCGGTGACTTGGATCAGCGGATACTGATCGCCTGTCACCTGCAGGAATTCATCCGCGATCAAAACCCCAATCATTTCGCGGATTTCCCCATCATTATAGGCGCTCATGAGTCCGTACGTCTTCAGCTTATCCAGCCCGAAATCGGTGATGCCCTTCTGTTTGCTGCCCGTCAGGATGCCGATGATTTTCTGGACGCCGTAACGTCCGCGCACTCGCACGACGCAGGACAGGATTTTTTGGGCTTCTTCCGTGATGTCGATCTGCTCCGTGCGGCGCAGGCAGTTGGAGCAGTGTTGGCAATTCAGCTCCGCTGTCGTTTCACCGAAATATTCCAGGATGTATCGGCGCAGGCATTGGTTCGTGTAACAGTAATTAATCATCTTGTTCAATTTGTTGGTCGCTTCGCTGTCATTCGTCTTGCTGTTCAGCAACTGATTGATGATGATGTCCTGCGTCGAAAACAGCAGGATGACACGCGCTTCCTCGCCGTCACGCCCCGCCCTTCCGGCTTCTTGGTAATAGCTTTCGATGTTTTTGGGCATGTTGTAGTGGTAAACGGTCCGCACATTGCTTTTGTCGATTCCCATCCCGAAAGCATTCGTTGCGACCATGATCGGTTTGCGGTCGAACAGGAAATCATCCTGGTTCCTTTGGCGTTCGTGTTCCGGCAACCCAGCATGGTAAAGTGTCACGGCAAAGCCTTTTTGTTCCAATTTCCTCTGGACCGACTCCACATTTTTTCTGGTCGAGCAGTAGATGATGCTTGCTTCTTTAGGGTTGAGGTCCTTCACGAGGAACTTGAACTTGTCGGCGGGCTTTTCCACGCTGAAGGCCAAATTGCTGCGGTCAAATCCCGTCACCAAGCGGAACGGCTGTTGCAGGCGCAGCTGGATCATAATATCGTCCTGGACAGGTTCGGTGGCAGTGGCGGTGAAGGCGGCAACCCGCGGACGTCTGTCAAAAACATCGTACAGTCTGGCCACACCTTGGTAGGAAGGGCGGAAATCGCTGCCCCACTGTGAGATACAGTGGGCCTCATCGACCACCAACAACGGCACATTCACAAAGCGCAAAGCATTCATGAATGACTCGTTGTCTATCCGTTCCGGCGCTATGTAGAGCAGCTTGAGCTGTCCGGAGCGCATGTCGTCCATCAATTGCAGAAACTCTTCTCTTGAAAGCGTGCTGTTCAGGTATGCCGCGGCAATCCCCATTTCCCGCAAGCTGTCCACCTGATCCTTCATCAAGGATACGAGCGGGGAAACGACGATCGTCATGCCGTCCAGCAGCAACGCCGGCAGTTGGTAACAGAGCGACTTCCCTCCGCTCGTCGGCATGATCCCGAGCACGTCTTTCCCCTGCAGGGTGTTCGTGATCAGTTCCTCCTGGCCCTCCCGGAAGCTGTCGTAGCCGAAATATTTTTTCAGTGTTCCATACAGTAATTCTTTATCCACCACTTGCATCCATCCTTAATTGTTTATCTTTTCTTATGAACCGAATATTCCTGAACGGTCTTGCCTTCACTCAAGAAAGCAATGGCAAACCGTCAGAAATGACCTCCTCATCATATCACATCCGCGGCCTCTTTTTTCGCACAAAAAATAGTACGGCGCTCCCATGAGTGAAACCTCTACTTATAAAATATGCAGATTATCCGCCTTATGTTTTGACGTGTGGTATATAATTGTAAGGTGAACACGTCATGACCGGTAGTGCCAAAAATTCTATGGAAACTGCTATGAATAATGAAGTGATGTGAAAATCCGTGCCCTACTATTCAAAGTTGGGTGAAACAAACGCTCTTGACAACCGAGCCAATGGTTTCTTCCTCTGCCGTCAAGGGCGACGGTATACAAAAGGAGCAGCACAAAGTAGCCCTTGGTCTCAGGAAATTTTAAACCATTGGCCATTCGGATTGTCAAGAGTACGCTCCGCCGTTTGTTTAGTTAATTGGTTCTCTTTTTTTAGAGGGCTCAGGTGCCAAAAGTTAAGGGGTTTGGTCCATCAGCCACTCTTGGGATAAAGAGATTAATTTTGTCCATTTAGCCGGCATATTGGGAAGTTTGTCCAGCTCAGGAATCAACACAGGTACCTTCTTTTCTAAGGCAGCGTGCGGTCTCAAAAAGTTGAAGTACACACAGAAT
>NZ_FJND01000034.1:0-13415 GCF_900067165.1 Trichococcus sp. ES5 | reverse complement strand
CGTAAGATGTTGGCAGATGCATCGGTATCATAGCCTGCAATTAATTGGAAAATCAGTTGTTCAAGGATGGTTTCATTCGAATGTGTAGGTGAGAGACGGGAGTCTTGAAAATGAAGCTCTTTCTCCATCAACTGTTCGAATCCGATTGAATGAAGGAATTCTTTAACCAAAATGAGACCAGCATCCGTGGAGAGATTACCTCCAGTATTTGTAACCGTCATTTTTTGATTGAATTTTAGAGTGTTTTCGTGTAAAGTTGCCATTGAGAGAACCCCTTTCTATGGTTGTTGGTAGTACATTAACCATAACAGATAGGGGTTCTTTTTTCACACCTTTTGGGTGTGAACTGGAAAGATAAAATATGTTGTAAGACTAACGTTTTAAGGCATTTTCTGAAAATCTATGAATAATTCAGGTGTATACCAACAGTTTTCTGATCAAACGTCGAAAAAAAGAAATTGGTCTATATGCTATATTGGGAATGAAGAAGAGCCACGTTTCCAAAATATTGACGATTGAATCAATGGTAACAAGCTGTTTTAGTATTGTTGTAGGTGTGGTAGTGGGGCATCTATTGGGGGAACTTGCCTTCCTTGTTTTGAACTATGCTTTAAAGTTCGGGATAGAAATGTCTTTTCCTTTTACGATACAGGCAATGCTGATTACGATCGGACTGTTTGCCCTGATCTTTTTAGTAACGTTAGTTTACAATATCACGCAAGTAACGTTTTCGAATCCTATCCAATTGATTAAAGGCAAGCAGACAGGAGAGCGGGAGCCAAAAAGTTCGCTTTTACTGTTTATTCTTTCATTACTATTGATCGGGTCAGGATACGGGATGTCACTGACCATTGATAATCCGCTTGATGCCATGATTTATTTTTTTCTTGCAGTACTGTTGGTTATTGCCGGTACGTACTTCTTATTCATTTCCGGCTCTATTTTCATCCTGAAAAAACTGAAGAAAAATAAGCCGTTCTATTATCGCCCGAGTCCATTTATTTCAATTTCCGGGATGCTTTATCGGATGAAACAAAATGCAGTGGGGTTAGCGAATATCACTATTCTAGCAACTATGGTCATTGTTGCGGTATCAACGACAGCAGCTATTTTTATTGGGACCGAAGATACCTTAACGGTTCGTTTGCCTTATGAGAACCAAAGAACCTATTATGAACCCGTCGATTTGGAAGAACAACTTGAAGCCATCGAAAAGGAAACAGAAACGAATGGATTAAACGTTACGGGGACAGAAATGTATGTGTACTATAATTTGTTCAGTAGTGTGGAAGATAACAAAATTATGATTGGTGCGGCTGATTTTGCTAAAGAGATACCGGATACTATTCAGCTGCTTATCAGAGAAGATTATGAACGGATAGTTGGCGAAACCGTCCCGTTAAGTTCTGATGAAGTATTACTGTTTGATTCAAAAAATACATTTGGTTTTTCCGCAGTGATAATCGGAAATACAACGTATCAAGTCAAATCAAAAATCGATAACCCCTTGAAAATGGATAAATCACAGAGTCCTAATATGATTATGATAGTGGATTCTAGAGAGACCTTAGAATCCATTATGGAAACTGATTTTAGATTAAGAGAGATTGACCTTCCGATTGTTGCAGATGCAGTTATTTCTTGGAACACGAATGGAACGCAAGCGCAGAAGAAGGACTATTCTGAAAAAACGGCTGCTGTCGTTAGTGACAGTGGAAACTCATATTTTCAGTCAAGGGAACTTCTACGTAAAGAATGGTACAGTATGAATGGCGGCTTCTTGTTCTTGGGGATTTTTCTTGGGTTATTGTTTACTTTTGGAGCAGCGCTGATTACATATTTCAAACAAGTTTCAGAAGGCTATGATGACCGAGACAAATTTCAAATCATGCAAAAAGTTGGCTTGGATAAGCAAATGATTCGTAAGACTACCCGGTTACAAATTGTCTGGATGTTCCTCTTGCCGCTCATCATTGCTGTGATTCATGTAGCCTTTGCCTTTCCGATTATTCAAAAACTATTGCTCTTGTTCAGTGTGGTCAATACAGCATTAGTCTTCTGGTGCTTTACCGGCGTAATAACCGTATTTAGTATGATTTATTGGCTCATTTATCAAGTAACGTCAAAAGTTTACTATGGCATTGTTGAATAGTATGCATCAGTAAAAACAGGAGCCGTTCCCGTGTGGGGCGGCTCCTGTTTTCGGATATCTGGCTTGGCTGTTCGATACTGTGGAGTTATCGGACAACAACCCCACAAAAATCGAGCCCAACCAAAAAAAGCTGCCTCATGAGACAGCTTTTTCTCTTTATTCATCAATGAAGATGTAGTCGCTGCGGAGCGGGGGTTCGTTTCCTTCCCAGCCGGCGAGTACGATAAACAGAGCCACCCAATGCGAAAGAAAAAGCCGCTGATATTGGGCAGTCCCTGCTTTTTGACTTTCATACTACATTGATATATAGTTTGTTGTATATAAATCAAAATAGGTGGTGATTACCGTGTCGGAAAATCAAAATAAATTAATAGAACTCGTAGCGCGCGAGGTAGAAAAAAATCACGGCGTTGTGTTCTTGGCCACGTTGAAAGAGGAAGGCTATCCGAATCAAGCATCGTTAAATTATCTGAAAAAAGAGGGATTCGAAAAAATCAGCGGGGGAATCTATTTGTCACCACTTTATTACGAGGATGAGATGTATATTTATCAAAAACGGTTTGCGAAAGGCGTATATTCCCATGAAACGGCTCTTTACTTGCATGGATTGTCCGACACAACGCCTTTTATCTACACGATGACCTTCCCGCGCGGTTATCATTCGAAAAAAATTAAAGAGCAACCCATTTCGTTGGTATGGAAGGAACGGTCAGTTTGGCAGGAGGACCAAATGACAGTGAAAAGCAGCAATGGGAACGATATTGTGATCTATTCAATGGAACGGACCTTGTGTAATATGTTTAGTACACGGTATGAAGCGGATAAAGATACACTTTTACAAGCAATCATAAAATATATGCGAAGACCCGATAAAAATATCCCAAAATTACTTTACCTGGCTGAAAAATATAACGTTTTGGACAAAATAAAAACTTACGTGGAGGTATTGTTGTGATAACCCCAACTCAAATGAAACAAAAAATCAAAAACATACAAACCAAAACGGGTATCCCTGCACAATTACTGCAGCGTAACTTCATTATGGAACGATTTCTTTTTCGTTTAAGTCAATCGGCTTATAAAGAAAACTTTATTCTGAAAGGTGGATATTTGGTCGGGCAAAATAAAAAGAAAAACAGATGGTTCGTGATATAGAGCCGCCACGATTTGAGAGGCTCCTGTTTTTTTGGGCCTGGATGTCCGATTCTTCGCAATTAACGGGCCCAACCAAAAAAATTGCCTCTTCGTTTTGCAGACAACTGCGCTTTTTTGCTTACATTGTTTATCATTTTTGATCACCGCTTTTACTAAATGGTGCTCAAAGTAGTAACGGTATGATAAGATGAAGCTGCATAAAAGAGCAGTTCCAAAAACCTATATCATTGGTGAGGTGTTAGTGATGGTGAGCAGAGAATTGAAAGAAACCGTGTTGGAAGCAGTGGATAATCAATTAAACGACAATGATCCAAAATGCACGACAGGTACTTTTGGCCATTCCGAAAAGACGATGGCTGAACTAATTGATCGCATCAAATGTGATCCCGACAGGATTTTCCCTGAGGAAGAGTTGGCGGAAATTATTGCCAGAAAAGAAGAAGCGATTCCTTTATTGATGGCTTTCCTTGAAGAGGTGAGGGATAATGCGGAACAATTCAGCAACAACTTTGATTATTTAGGACATATTTATGCGGTTCTTCTGTTGGCTCAGTTCAGAGTCAAGGAAGCTTATCCTATTGTGCTGGAACTGTTCAGTCTGCCGAATGGGCTGACGGACAAGTTGTTTGGAGACGCGATGACAGATTATGCCGGGAGGATAATGGCATCCATTTGCGGAAATGATGTGGCATCCATAAAGCAACTGGTTGAGGACGAGGAAGTCGATAAGTATATCAAAGTTGAAGCGCTAACCGCCTTGGCTATTTTGACATTGAACGGGGAGCTCGAACGGCAGGAGCTTATGGCTTATTACAAAGAACTGCTTCCCACGATCGATAATCCAACCATTCTCACGTTGCTGATAAATCTCTGTACGGATATCTACCCGGGCGAGGTGTATGATGAAATAAAGGAAGCCTATAAGAATGATAAGGTGGATTCTTTCCTGATTGGTATGGGATCCGTAGATCAGGCCATGGTGGAAGGCCAGTCGATGGTACTGTACAGAGCCGAGAGAGATAGAAACTTACAAAAAATCGATGATACGATCGGTGAAATGAGGAACTGGGCGTATTTTGAAAATGAAGAAGATTCTGCCGAAGAGAACTATTTTGAGCAGCTGACCAACAACAATCTGAATTTCGTGCACCAACCGAAGGTGACGCCAATCGTCAATGAACCAAAAATCGGCCGCAATGACCCTTGTCCTTGCGGGAGCGGCAAGAAATACAAGAAATGCTGCGGGAAGTAAGTGGAAAAACGATATAAGAATTTAGGTGACGAAGTGAATTAGCCCGTCAAAACGCTTTTGGCGGGCTAATTCCGCATTTCGCGGCACCCCCGCCACTGGGTCCAACAAAACTAAATGTAAAAAGAAGATCTACCTCGCGCGAGGTAGATCTTCTTTCTTTCAAATGTATCAATCTCAGGCGTATGCAACCGCAACCCCGTAATGGTCAGACACGCAAGGCAACTTCTTCCCGTCGAATTTCACTTCGTAGGTTTCAACCGCTTGCGGCTGGTCTGAGAAGATGTAGTCGATGCGCAGCGGGACTTCGTTTCCTTCCCAACCGTCGATCGCCGGCGGAACAGTCGCAGATCCAATACGCGTTGCAGCGACGGTGTAGGCATCCTGCCAACCGGCATTCGTGATCAGGTCGTAGCCTTCGTTGCGGACGTCGGCTGGGTTGTTGACGTCACCCATGACATAGATGGGCTTGATGCCGCGCAGTTTTTTGACAGCCGTCTCAACGGAAGTCCACTCCAACAAGAACGGATTTTCTTCTTCCGTTTTCCACCAGGACAGGTGGACGGAGACGAAAGCGGCTGCTTCGGTCTCGAGGACCAAAGCGCGGCGGGTGTGGATGCTTTCGAAATCATTGACTACAGAAAGTTGGACCTGTTCGACTGACTGAATCGGCGCTTTGCTGAGGATGGCGACTCCTTCATCGAAACGGAAGTAGCCTTGGTGGCAAGGTACCCAGGACCAATGATAGGAAAGTCCTTTCTCCGCCAAGGACTTCACCAAGAAGTAGGCGAAGTTATCCGATTTGATCGGGATTTCGTTCTGGGTGGGCAGATAGCCCTCCGGTTCGTTGACGCTTGTGCCGCTGGAAAGCTGGTTCACTTCCTGCAGGGCGATAGCGTCGTATTCGTTTTCCAGAATGTCCGCAATCAGGGCGGCGTAAGTTTCGGGGTCTGCTGTTTGAACCCAGCTGTACGTATTCAATGTCAGTAGTTTCATGAGGTCCTCTCCATTCTAAATATATAGTTATTAAGATAATCTTTTAAAATAGAAAGTGCATCATTTGGGATGTTTTACAGACTTTTAAAGTGTTTCGTGCATCCAAAATGATGGCTAGCTACACGGGTAAGCCCTTCGGAAAAAAGAATAAGGAACCTCTTGTCTCTGCGAGCCAAGACATACTGTTCGACTAATCTGCTGACGCAGAAAGTCTCTCAGCAATTGCGCTCTTCGATGCTCAGTCGGACAGATTTCCTAAATTGTCATGACTCTTGCGATTTCAATCGCTTAGAGGCATGATACACTTGACCGATTAGGTCACAGTGTTTCCTTAATCAGGGCTGAACGAACCCGTTCCGCTTTTCCTATCTTCCTAATAGATCTATTATATCAGATTTTAGGACATCTGCTTGGGGACCGTACACGACTTGGATGCCTTTGCCTTTGCGGATGACGCCGCGTGCACCCAATGTGGACCATTTTTTATCTTCTGCAACTTGGGTTTCATCTTTGACCGTGACGCGCAGACGGGTCATGCAAGCATCGACTTCAGTGATGTTTTCTTGGCCGCCGAATGCGTCGATGATGTTCCAAACTAGTTTATCGTTATCGGATGCACCAGCGTTGCCTTCCGGTGTTGCAGTGGCAGGAGCAGCTTCTTCAGCTTCGCCGTCGAAGTCCGTGTAGTTGCCCAAACGGCCTGGCGTTGCGAATTTGAAGCGTTTGATCATGAAGTTGGCAACGAAGTACATGATTACGGCAAATGCGAGCGTCACCCAGATATAGTTGACGACATCCAACCACAAGCCGGCTTTCAAAGACATCGGGATGCGGGTCAGGAATTCCAGCGTACCGAAGGAGTGGACGCGCAGGCTGATGATGTCGGCCATAGCGAATGCGGCTCCTTGCAATACTGCATAAACGCCGTAAAGCAGTGGTGCAGCGAACATGAACATGTACTCAAGCGGTTCGGTTACCCCTGTCAGGAAAACAGCGATGGCTGCGGAGAAGAACATGGATTTGTATTTCGGACGTTTGTCGACATCGACGTTGCGGTACATAGCATAAGCCAAGCCCATCAAGCTGCCGGCTGCGCCGATCATTTGACCAACTTTAAAGCGGGCAGGAGTGAATGCGTTAAGCAACTCATTGTAGGCTGCTGTATCGCCGGTGTTGTTCAAGTTCACCAAATCGCTGGCCCAAGCCAACCAAAGCGGATCTTGACCGAACACTTGAGAACCTGCAGCAGCGCCTGTCAAAATGGTGTAAGTTCCACCCAAAGAAGTGTAGTTCATCGGAATCGTCAGCATATGGTGCAGACCGAACGGCAACAACAGACGCTCCAGCGTACCGTAGACGAACGGTGCCAAAATCGGTGCGGTATCCGCGGAGTCCGCGATCCAAATCCCGAAATTATTGATGCCGGTCTGAACGACTGGCCAGATGATTGCCAAAACAAGGGAAATTAGAACGGACCAACCGATAACGACGAAAGGCACGAAGCGTTTGCCGTTGAAGAAAGATAATGCATCAGGCAATTTGCGGTAATTGTAGTACTTGTTGAAGACGACGGCACCGACAAAACCGGCGATGATCCCGACGAAGACACCCATATTCAAAGCAGGTGCGCCCAATACATTGGTAAAGTAGCCGTTCACCAGGATGTCCTGGCCGAACAAGGTTTTGGTAGTCGCTCCGTCCGTAGCCAACATATCTCCGGTCACTGCGAAAAGTTTACCGGTCGTGCGGTTGATCAGGATGAAGGCAAGCAGTGCTGCGAAGGCTCCGCCGGCACGTTCTTTCGCCCAGGAACCCCCGATGGCGACAGCGAACAGGATATGCAGGTTGACGATGACAGCCCAGCCCAGGTCTTCGATTACCCCAGCCGTTGTCAGCAACAATTGGACATCTCCAGAGAACATAGCGATCATCTTGCCGATACTGATCATCAAACCAGCTGCCGGCATGACCGCTATAACGACCATCAAAGCCTTACCGAATTTTTGCCAAAAATCGAATGTAAATATATTTTTCATTTTAAAACTCCTCTCAAATTTGTCAGTGCAATCGATTGCAACGTTTGCGATTCAAAGTATAGACCATATCCAGAAATTTTGCAAGCGGTCTATTTTAGAATAAATTGGTTTTTAAACGGATAGATGAAGAAAACGTTTCAATGCCAAGGAAATCATGCGTCGGAAATAATAATGCAACTTTTGCATTGACAATGCAACCGATTGCACGTAAACTAAGGGGGAAGAACAAATAAGGGGGAACCAATAATGACGCAACAAATTTTTGAAATCAATCCTTGGAAAGTAACAACCAAACAATTAGACAAAGAAAATCGCCGCCTGCAGGAAAGTCTGACCAGTCTCGGCAACGGCTACATGGGCATGCGTGGAAACTTCGAGGAAGCCTATTCGGGCGATCACCATCAAGGCACGTATCTGGCGGGCGTCTGGTATCCCGACAAAACACGCGTCGGCTGGTGGAAAAACGGCTACCCGGAATATTTCGGAAAAGTGATCAATGCGATGAATTTTCTGTATATGCACATCTTTGTGGACGGAGAAGAAATCGATCTTTACACCGATGAAGTGAAAGACTTCGACTTGACGTTGGATATGGAAAAAGGCCGCTTGGAACGCTTCTTTACGGTAGTGAAGAACGGTAAAGAAATCACCGTCCATTTCACCCGCTTCCTGAGCATCGACATCAAGGAACTTTGCGCTATCAAAGTGGAAGTCACAGCCTCGGAAAAGGCCGCGATCCGTATCGAAAGTGCTCTGGACGGGAATGTCCAAAACGAAGATGCCAACTATGATGAAATGTTCTGGGAATGGGTCGAACAAACGGACGATACGCTGGTCGTCGAAACGATCCCAAACAACTTCGGCATTGAACGTTTCAGTGTGGCTGCAGCGATGCACCACAAAGCGACAGGCTTCAATCAAAAAGGCAACAACAGCAAAGAATTGTTCGTCTCCCAAGTGTTCGAAGGGGAAGCCGGAAACGGCCAAGTACTTTTATTAGAGAAATACGTGACGCTGACGACGAGCCGCGATCATGCGAAGGACCAGCTGGCAGCAACTGCCGAAGAAATCTACGCCACCAAAGTAGCTGGCCAAAGTTTCGAAGAATTGGAAGCAAAACAAGCGAATCTATGGACTAAGCGTTGGGACCTGGCGGATGTCGAAATCGGCGGAGATGACGAAGCGCAACAAGGCATCCGTTTCAACCTGTTCCAACTGTTCTCTACTTATTACGGCGAAGATGAGCGCCTGAACATCGGGCCGAAAGGCTTCACCGGCGAGAAATACGGCGGCGCTACCTACTGGGATACGGAAGCTTACGGCGTGCCGTTCTACTTGGCGGTTACCGAGCCGGAAGTTACCCGCAATCTCTTGAAATACCGCCACAACCAATTGCCGGGTGCTTTCCATAATGCGAAGCAACAAGGGTTGAAGGGCGCGTTGTATCCGATGGTGACCTTCACCGGCGTGGAGTGCCACAATGAATGGGAAATCACTTTCGAGGAAATCCACCGCAACGGTGCGATCCCTTATGCAATCTACAACTATACCGCCTATACAGGCGATGAAAGCTACCTGGCCGAAGAAGGGCTGGAAGTACTCAGCGCCGTCAGCCGTTTCTGGGCGGACCGCGTACACTTCTCGCAAAACAAGCAATGCTACATGATCCATGGCGTAACCGGACCGAACGAGTACGAAAACAACATCAATAACAACTGGTACACAAACCGTTTGGCTGTCTGGGTGCTGCGTTATACTTTGGAAAGCCTGGAGAAATATCCGGAACGCGCAGAAGCGCTGGGCATCACCGCAGCCGAAAAAGCAAAATGGCAGGACATCATCGACAACATGTACTTCCCTTACGATGAGGAGCGCCAAGTTTTCGTACAGCACGACACGTTCCTGGACAAAGATCTGAAACCGGTCAGCGCGCTGGATAAAGCTGATTTGCCGTTGAACCAACACTGGTCATGGGACAAGATTTTGCGTTCTTGCTTCATCAAGCAAGCCGACGTCCTGCAAGGGATCTATCTGTTCGGTGACGAATTCACGTTGGAAGAAAAAGAACGCAACTTTGACTTCTACGAGCCGATGACCGTGCATGAATCAAGTTTGTCACCATGCATCCACGCCATCCTTGCCGCTGAACTGCACAAGGAAGAAAAAGCTGTGGAATTGTACCAACGCACTGCCCGACTGGATCTGGACAACTACAACAACGATACCGAAGACGGCTTGCACATCACTTCGATGACCGGTAGCTGGTTGACGATTGCGGAAGGCTTCGCCGGCATGCGCGCCAAAGATGGTCTGAGCTTCGCGCCGTTCTTGCCGAAAGACTGGACGCACTACCAATTCCACATCAACTACCGCGGTAGCTTGATCCTGATCGCGGTGAACGAAGAACACGTCAGCTTGACCTTGGTGAAAGGCGAAGCGTTGTCTGTCCGCATCTATGATGAAGAACTGCAACTGAAAGATGAAATCAAAGTCGCACTGAAAAAGACCGTGTCCGCATGAGCGGCATCAAAGGAGAGAAAGAAATGTTGAAAGCAGTATTGTTCGACTTGGACGGCGTCATCACCGACACTGCCAAATTCCATTTTTTGGCCTGGCGTGACCTCGGCGCGGAGTTGGGGGTCACCGTTGACGAAGCCTTCAATGAAGAGCTGAAGGGTGTCAGCCGCATCGATTCGCTCGAGCGCATCCTGGTATTCGGCGGCTTGGCGGATAAATATTCCACAGCTGAAAAAGAAGCCTTGTGCACAAAGAAAAATGACCATTATCTGGAATTGATCCAGGAAATGACACCGGCGGACATCCTGCCGGGCATCCTGCCGCTTTTGGAAGAATTGCGCGAAGCGGGTCTGAAGGCGATCGTGACTTCCGCCAGTAAGAACGCACCAGGCATCCTGGAGCTTTTGCAGGTCAAGGACTACTTCGACGGCATCGTCGATCCAGCCTCAGTGGCTGCAGGTAAACCGGCTCCGGACATCTTCTTGGCCGGCGCGGAGCTGGCAGGGGCAAAACCAGCCGAGTGCATCGGCGTGGAAGATGCCGCTTCAGGCGTGGAGGCCATCAAAGCTGCGCATATTCCTGCGATCGCAATCGGCGACGCTGAAGTGCTGGCGCAAGCCGACCGCGTCTTGGCGGACACGAGCGACTTGTCGCTTGCCGTCCTGCGCGATACGTGGGAAAAGGCGACGGCCAATGGCTAGCATCACTGTCCGCGAATGGGGCAGCATCGGAATGGAAAAAGTGTGGCGCATCGATCTGAGCCAGCCGAACGGCATGTCCGTCAGCTGCATCAACTACGGCGCCAGGCTGATCCGTTTGCTGGTCCCGGACCGGGAAGGCCGGAGTGAAAATATTGTCCTGGGCTTGGCTGATGCCGAAGCCTACGGAAACGACGGCGCTTCCTTCGGCGCCACCGTTGGACCGGTTGCCGGCCGGATCGCCGGAGGCAAGTGGGGAACGGTGCAGCTGGAACAGAATAACGGCAAGCACCATATCCATGGCGGCAGCCGGGGCTGGGGCCAGCAGTTCTGGGACTTCACGACCGAAGAGGCGGCAGAAGCAGTGACCGTCACTTTCACATTGGAATCGACGCCGGAAACGGTCGGCTATCCCGGCCAGCTGCAGGCGAAAGTCAGCTATACGCTGGATGCGGAAGGCTGCTTGACGATTACAATGACAGGCGCTTGCTCTGAAGAGACGCTGTTCAATCCGACGAGCCACATCTATTTCAATTTAAGCGGCGAGGCCAAGCGTCCGATCACCGATCATACTTTGCAGCTGGCCTGCGAAGAAGTGCTGGAATTGGATACAGATAAGCTGCCGACCGGTACGAAACAAGCGGTGGCGGGGACGGCTTTCGATTTCCGCGAAGCGACTGTTATCGGCGACGCCATTCAAAAAAAGCCGGAAGGATTCGACGACGTGTTCCTGATGCACCCGGACGAACAAAAGCAGTTGGTCCTCAGCTATGCGGGCAGTGGCCGGGAGATGGTGCTATCCAGCAACCGCAGCAGCATCGTGTTGTTTTCGACGACCGACATGAATGAGCCTTATCTTGTGAACGGACGCCCGATGCAAAGCCACCTCGGCTTGGCGATCGAAGCGCAGGAAGTGCCGGACGCCATCCATCATCCGGGCTGGGACAATATCGTTCTGGCGCCAAATACTTTAGTGACAAGGGTTCAAAATTACAACTTTACATGGTAATCTTAGAATACAAAAATGAACTCTGAGGAAAATGCCTATGACCGTTACAATAAAAGATGTCGCCAGAGAAGCAGGCGTCGCTACTTCAACCGTTTCACGCACGTTGAAGGACAGTCCGCTGATCAGCGAAAACACAAAAGTGAAAGTGCGCCAAGCGATGCATAAACTGGGCTATACGCCCAACTTCGCCGCCCAGAACCTGGCCAACAAGTCCACGCAGACGATCGGTGTTATTCTGCCGGTGGGAACGATGGGGAATCCTGCGCAGAATCCGCTCTTCCTCGAGATGATCCAGGAAATCGGCGTCGTCTGCAACGAACAGAAATACATGATTTCCCTGGCGACCGGGAAAACGATGGCGGAACTGAAGGACAGCGTGCGCCTGATGCATCAACGCAAACTGGTCGATGGCTTCATCCTGTTGTATTCGGAGGCGAAAGATCCGATCCGCAAGTTCCTGCATGATGAGAAGATTCCTTATGCACTGCTGGGGAAACCCGATGTCTACGAAAACGAGACGATCTACATCGACAACGATAACCGCCTGTCCGGCAAATCGGCGGCCGACTGCCTGATCCAACATGGGCATCAGCGGATCGGTTATGTCGGTCTGACGCCTTCGCAAGTCGTCGATAAGGAACGCTATAAAGGCTATTCCGATGCCTTACGCGACGCCAACCTGACCGTCCATCCGGAACTCTATTTCGAAACGCCGACTGATTTCATGGCTTTCCAGGAGTTCCTCGAAGAGACCCAACCTACCGGACTCGTCGTCGGCGATGACCGCCTAGCTTTGCGTGTCCTGCAGTATCTGCAGCTGGACAAGTACAAAGTTCCGGACGACATCTCGCTGATCAGCTTCAACAATTCCGTCTTTGCGACCCTGTCCCACCCGTTCCTGACGACCATCGACATCCACGTCCAGGAACTGGCCCGACAAGCCGCCGCCCTCCTGATCCGCCAACTCAACGAACCGAGCGCCTTGCTGCCGAAAATGATCGTGCCGCATGAAGTGATCGAGAGGGAGACGGTTATGCGGGTGCGGGGAGAGTAAGTAAATTTTATATTCCAAATAAAATAAAGCAAGCCCCCTTGATTCCAATGCATTATTGGAATCAAGGGGGCTTGCTGTGCGATATATTCAAAACATATCTAAAATTGTATTAATCTGTCTTGTGATGGGCTATTCATTTAAATCCTGAATTCCCGGAATTTATAACGAGGGAGGGGCAACCCCTAACGCCTCATATAATTCCTTCTGCTTCGTCGTAACCTCTCCCAACAGGCGTCCATGTCCGGGGGACTCGAATAATTCAATCGTGTCCAGTTCATCCAGTACACCTTGGAGAGTCCATTGGTTAAATAGCTCGGCATCCTGCATCTTCTTTTTCACATAGGACAAGTAGATTAAAGCGATGAATTCCACGAAAAGCTTCCCGTTCAGGGATAATTCGGACGAAACTTGCATTCTTCTGAAGTTGAGGCGCTCTTTTAAATTGCCGAAGGCTTTTTCAACAACATCCTTGCTGCGATAAAGAGACAACGCTTCAAACGGATCATTGACCTCATTAGAAAGCAATGCAAAGTAACCATAATTTCTAAC
>NZ_FJND01000033.1:0-14315 GCF_900067165.1 Trichococcus sp. ES5 | reverse complement strand
GTGCTCTTGGCGAAATGGCCACGCATGCTGGTGTTGAAACACGCTTCTGGCGAGTCTCTGAATTGGTGGGAGAATTGGAACGTCAATGGAAGAACAACACGTTGGAGACCTTCAAGCACCGCTTTGACAAGGTAAAGTTGGTTATCCTAGATGAGATGGGTTATGTGCCGTTCACCAAGGAAGGCGCCGAGTTGCTCTTCCAGCTGATCAGTGATTGGTATGAGACTAAAAGTATCATCATCACCAGCAATTTGGAGTTCAGCCAATGGAATAAGGTGTTTATCGATACACGTTTGACTGCGGCATTGGTGGACCGCTTGATTCATCACGCACACATTTTAAGTTTCACCGGAGAGAGCTTCCGGCTCAAAAACGCTCTATCAAGACCAAAATAATCAGAGAAAAATTTCAGGCGCAAAGGTGTGTACTTTTTCTTTGCAATATTGTGTAGAAAGGTCTTGCAAAACACACATTAGGTTAAAAGTATATATTTTTAGATAAAATTCATGATATTTGAAAATAATTCAGACTAATTTTTTACTGTGATAGGAGGAGTGGTCTTGGACCAAATTACCAGTATAGGCATAGACATTTTTGATTTAATCGTAAATATTCTGGAATTTATTAACGATTATTTCAATGTAATAACTTTTACAATTGCCTTGATAGGATTACTTATAGGTGTTTTCTTTAATCAAACCAAAGATAACATTCATCTCGATATCGAATTTGTACCAAAGAATGATCAAAATTCCTATGATTCAATATATAATAATAGAATAGTATCCGCTGTATTACCTCTATATGATGAACAAGACTTAGATCATACCAGTAACTTTGTTTTAACCGGAAATGAGCATAGTTTGAGAAATATAAGAGCTTATGAATATGAATATGATGAAAAAAAGAACAAATTAGTTCCTAAAAGAGAAATCCTAAAAAATCAAATTAGAGATGTTCGTCCTGGAATGCACCTGGTGATCCAAACAACAATACCTGAAATAATACCACGTTTTGGTATTGAATTTATTATGGACGGATATAAGATAAAGTACATAGTAGAATCACAAGGGCAGACACAGACAATAAATAAGTACGTACAAGGAAAACAAAGTATATTTAGCTTAATAATTAGAAAATTACTAGATTAAGCATTTATTACAAATTCGTATGTTCATGCTGAGTTATTTATTCGCCAGCCATCAGGCTTTTATTTACCTAGATATTCACTTTCCTTCTTTCATAAGCTCCAAAATCAGAGTTCACTCAAAATCTGCAAAGACGCTGAATGTAATGAAAATCAACCTCTTCCCCCGCTCGGTATGAATTTAGATGTTCTCAAATATATAGGTGGGACAGACTCATTTTATATATTCAAACTTATTCTCCGACTTGTCCATCCCCATCTCGGTCATCCATGTACGGATACAACCAATGATCACTATAAATTGGCATGGCGTATCCCGCGTTTTTCGCTTCTTGGATTGTGACTTGACCATTGCCGTTCGTATCTACAGCAGATACGTCTCCTCCAGCAGTTTCGGCGGGCGCAGCGAATGCCGCTATTCCGGAACTGTCAGGAGTTGAGCTATCCTCTCCCGTTAGCCCTTGTGCTGCATTGTATTCATCCGGGTTAACATTTTGAAAATCATCTACTACTTGATAGCCATTGATCGTATAGGTGTACCTATAATGATTCGGAACTTGTGTAGTTGTATTGGGGTAGCTAATGATCGCCTCAAAATTAGTGGCCCCACCTGCTTGTACAATGTTTCGTTCCATATAAGCCTGGTCCCCATAACGATTCAGCACACTGTCTTGTGGCGTAATATTATAGGCGTTGGCCACACCTCCTAAGGAATCGGCAATGACATGCCCTTGATCAAGATTTGAATTCTCTGTACCTGGAACGTATGCTTCGTCATCATAATAGCGTCCGTCAGAATTCACTGGTTCAGTGGCATCATCTTGTAAAATAATTTCTGCTGCAACAACCCGAACCAATTGCCCAAATTCATTTGTGTAGGCCCAATATTCCCTGTCACCAAAACCGATATCAACGACAACATTTGCTGCACGATAGCCTGACAAGTCCCCGCCGTACACTTCGATTAATGCATAGCCATCAAGAGATACAGACAATTGGGGGTCGGCACTTTCAGAATACGCTAAGGAACCGACTGATTCTGAAGGGAATTCCTCGGTTTCTTTACTTTCTTCCTTATCGGTAGCTACTGAAGCGAATTCAACGCTAGATTCGATCGAACTGGACGCTGTTATTTCTTCTTCAGTTATTGCTTCGGTTGGGGTACAAGCGCTGAGCAACAGTATGCTGCTCATAGCCCACAATAACTTTATTCCTTTTATCATGCGATTCATTCCTTCTTTAAGTTGAAATTAAAAAGAATCCTATCTTCATAGGATTCCAGATATTTTCTTGAAATATTAGTCAGTTATCGTTTCCGGAGAATCATATGTGACCCATGAAAGAACAAGCTGACCGCTATTGTTATATATCTGCCACTCTATTCTAAATGTTTCTAGGCTTTCCTTAAATTTAAAAGCTATCAAAACACCGGAAATTTTATCTAGTCCAGAAATGTTAATATTTACAAGGTCGTTCAACGTGGAATTTGGATTTGATATTGAATAAGGGCCAATAAATTCAACGAAATCTTGATTATTTAATAGCTTATCTTCATTTAAATATGTAGCTATATACCCTATTCCTTTTTCAGAAACCTTTATTTTTTGATTATTGGTACTCGCTTTTTTTATAAATGAAGTTAGATGAGATCCAATAGTAATCAATCCATAGAGATTTACAATTGAGGTAACGAAAGGCCCAGTTAATAAATCAATTATTTCTGTTGCCAGGCCAGCTAATTCACCGATAGCTGCTGATTGATGGCTTATTTGTAATTTCAGCGGACTATCATTTTTATCAATTTCAGACTGCATAAAATCTTCAATGTTAGAATTTTCTGTTTTATAAATGGTGAGTAAAGGTTCATCGTAATGAGGATTTTTTTTACTTTTAATACCAGGACCACCTGCCATAAATTGTCACCATCCGTTTTTTTATTTTTGTAATTCTTATATCAAATGAAGACATAATAGCTTCTAAATAAATTTAAATTGCTAGTATCATTTGTTGAATCGAATTTTTATGGCTTGGATCATTAAGTCGAAGTTTTCGTCGTCAAGGCCAGCGAAGGTATCACATAAATCGGCTTCGTAGTGACCATTGTATAAGTTAAACGCCGCCATAACTAATTTGCGTGAACTACTGCTTAAGTCCACTTCTCCGTTTTCTAGGGATTCCGGTTTAATAGAGTGTTCCTTAAAATCATACAAGTGAGTTACTTTCCTGAATAAGTCGTCAGTTGATAAGATTCGAAATAAGGCTTTACGCTCGACATCGGTTTCAGCAGTGTTATCCTTAATAAGTAGCTCTGTGTAATTGTCCGTGTACATGTTTTCGCCTCCCTAATTTTTATAGATTTGATAGTCCTCTTCCACTAGAAATACTGCCATTTCTTTGTATTCTAAATCTGGATAGGCTTATTGGTACATAAAATCAACACTTTCAATTTTATTAATTACATTAGTGTCGTCACCCGGATCAACATAAACCGTTTGAGCCGTATCCAATATCTCTTGTGTGAGCGCACGATACCCTTCTGGTGACTGGTCACTCTGGTGCCAATGTGATGGAACCGGATAAATTGTAATTGTACCATCTCCATTCGAAGAATAAGTAATAGAACCAGAAGCCGAATACTCACCGAATAAGATTGTTACATCGTTGGGATATTCCTCTGAACCACTACTATAGGATGAAATAGGCGTACCCGCAGGTGTATGTGCTACGTAAACAACTGAGGAATTAGGATCTATAGCATCTGTCATAAGTAATATACGAGCATATTCAATTTCTAAAGAATTATAACCCTCTAATGGATTATAATTTTCTAAAGAAATTAAGCTATTCTCCTCTTGTACGGGTGCTTCTTTAATGGTGGTTTCGATTATTTTTTCATATTTAGAACCATTGTCTATTTCAGTAGTATTCAAATCTCTCAAATAAAGGGGGTTCCCCGGATAAATCAACTGAACAGCAACAACAACTTCTACAGTTGCGCCAGGCTTAATATTTTTTTCTGCCATATCAACCGCTTCACGGTTACTATAATCCAGGGGTATACGACCATCACTACTTGTAACAGTTTCTAATGTTTCAACGGTTGTATCCGTTTCTTGTTCCCCAACCAGATCTGTAATAAAAGCTTCTCGAGGATTTTGTTGAGTATCACTTGTATTTGTGTAATTCATCAAGATTGCCATACTTTGCAGATCGCCGACATGGCTTGTTACTTGTTCAAAGGAAATAAATTCATATGTTCCCAGCGATCCTACAAAAATGGGGCCACTTTCTACTTCCTCAACAATGCTACTACTTTCTGCTACTTCAGATATACTACTTTCATTAGTAATACTTTCTGCTAATACGCCTTCTGTTGTAGTTTTATTATTTTTACACGCTCCCATTGTAAACATAATAGTGCCTAATAAAATCACCCTACTCATTTTTTTCACAATTTTTCTCCTTTGTCCTCGTCCGCAGGCTTAATTTTGTATAAAGTAGTATTTATGAAACTAAATAGTCGTCCTGTATCTCACAACAATGAGGTGTTTTTGCATTAATTTCTTGAATCAAAGCTTCTATAGCTCTTTCTGCATTGTTTGTGTAGGTAGGGTTATTGATGGATTCGTAATCAAATAGATACGATTTTCCATCAAAAACAACAGTATCAGCGTAATAATCACCTAAAAAAATATCATCTAAATCATCGGAATCTTCGATTCCATTCCTAACAAGTTCACGCATTATCTGGTCGGCTTCCTGCTCTTTGACAATTTGATAAGGAGACTCACCTACCCAAATTTCTACAGCCGTGTAGAAATCATTAATAATGTTGTCTGCGTAAAGAATATTCCATAAGGCACTGTAGCTATACATCTGATCGTTGTATTGAACGTCCATCTTGTTATTGCCTCCTTATCACCTTCGAGCTAGATTCTATGCTAGTATTATACCGCATCTTGTTAAACAAAAATGTCAATAATGACGAAAGTCAGTATATTTTGAATACTCAGGAGTTATTTGGTTGCTAGTTGTCGTAATAAATCATCAATGTGGTCATTGATGATGACTAAACGGTTTTTCAGTAATTTCTCTACTTTTAAATCAAGTGATATTTTTTTGTAATACATTAAAAATCATAATTCTTATGATTTTTAGTATTGTGGTGAAGGACCGCAGGCAATAACTTGTCAACATTACGCTTCTTTTTTACTTTATTTTTTACTTTAATTCTGCAAAATATTCATTGCGTTTCCTTTTTTTAGCAATTTATTTATCTGTTCTTATGCCATCGCGTTGACGGTACATGGGACGGACGATACAAAGGATGATTAGCCAAACCGAATGGCGCTAACGGTGTGGCCTTTAAAGAAATAGTAAAAACATCAATAATAGTAACCAAAATCTTTTCAAATGTTGATATTTATGGTCTTCTTTATTTGGCAAATATGGATACAAGTAGATGCCGGTCATAATTTATTCATTAATTGTTTAATGTATCAACTGTCCCTTTATAGGGGTTAGATACATTAAATATGTAAATAGCGTACTCTGTAAAAAATTTTCATATCCACATAAAACGACATATATTTTTACTAAATTAACCTGTTTAAGGTATAATTGTTAAAAAGGGGTAAATCATTATGCATAATATTAACAGTATTATAAGTTTTCCGAGATATAGGGAAAGCGGGGACATTGATTGTAGATTTTTTTTAAGTTTTGATGATTATGGCAATCCTCTAGCAATAAGTATGGTTGGACTTGATCCAACAGATTTTTTTAAAAGCTATAAGGCTATTATGAAAGAAGTATGTGATGATAACTATTTTGAATATGATACTTGTTCATACGTTACAGATTTTGATTACTTAAAATATTTGGTAACGATGTATAAACTTAGTATAGATCATATTGATTGTACATTTGTTGATATGGGATTCAACTTTCATTCTATACCTTATGAATACCTACATTTTGATGATAAGCCATCAATAACAATAGAATTAATTAGATCCGTTGTTTATAAGATGTTAAGAGGTATGAATGATGATTTTTATCTGGGTAATCCAGCTAACGAATTAATTTGGTTACAAAATAATTATGTAAACTATGACCTCCAATATTTTGAAAATTTCTATCACATTATGAAAACTTATAATGAAGATCATTATTTGTTTTTTGAAGAAGAGTTAAGAGAAGAATTAGTAAATATAATGTTAGAAAGATTGAATCCCATTAAAGAACAATTAAATGAAGTGTATATTACAGATTCAAATCGGCGTAAATTAAGGGATAATATAAATTAACAGTTCAAACCTAAATATATATTTATCAAAACATATCAGTCGGACACCACCTTTTTTCTGAGGGTGGTGGTCTTTTTAAATATTTCGTTTCTTATAAGCTTGGCCCCCGTGACGGTTCAGCACGTTGTATTGTGGCGTAATATTATAGGCGTTTGCCACACCCCTAAGGAATCGGCAATGACATGTCCTTCGTCGAGATTTGAATTCTCTGTACCCGAATGTTGGCCTCGTCATCATAATAGCCTCCGTGGTAATTAAGTTGAAACTAAAAAGAATCCTATTTTGATAGGATTCCTGCTACTTAAGTTATAAATGATCATAATCAAATTTGAGCTAGATTATACCGTATTTCGTTAAACAAAAATATCTATAATGACGAATAACAGTTTGTTTTGATTATTCAAGATTAGGAGTTATTTGGTCGCTAGTTGTCGTAACAAATCGTCAATATGATCATTGATGACAATCAAACGATTTTTTAGCAACTGCCCTTTCTTAGTCAGCGCTAAATTCCCGCCCTGATTCTGGAATAATGTAACCTCCAGATCAGTTTCGAGATAGTGGATATGCTGTTTGACTGCTGGTTTTGATAGGCACAGTTCTTCCTCAACCTTTGCATAGTCTAAGGAATCCGCTAAAACTAGGAAGGTTTGGTAGCGATAGTCAATCATGAAATCACCCTTTCATTTCTTAATGATGGCTTACCGGCAAAACAAATCTGAAATCGCCTCAAAATGCGTTATTTCGGATTTGTTTTTTCTGAATAGAAGGATAAAACGTCCCAAAAGCCCCGTTTTGTCTGAATCGATGGAAGTATTTCTTACTTTACTTTACCTGAAGTCAGATAGTAAAGATAAAGGTGCGCGAAAACATCTGAAAGGCTGGCACCTTCCAAATCCATCTCTTTCATGAAATCAGACAATTCTTTTTTACTGATAATCAGATTGGCCAGTTTATAATAATCCCCCAAAGGATAGACATAAGTGACGTTCTCCGGTGTCTTCCTTCCGAATGGGTGAAAGAGATTCTTGATCGCGGTTTGGTAGAAGGGATTATTCTTCCCGGTGCTGAAATTTTTTGCAGCCATTTCCTTGAAATCCACTAAATGGATCGGAATACTGGCATTTTTCCTGAAAAGAAAAAGATCGCCTGCACCACTCACCATAGCTATCTCCAACAGCGCTTTTATGGCTGCCTGGTAGCCTGCTTGATAGTCGTCGGTTGTCTGTTCGGTGGATTCGGTGCTTGCAGCGGTTTCTTTTTTCCTTGCGATAAATTCATCGAGGTCTGACTGCGCCACCTGATAGCCTTCTTTCCGAGTCTTTTGTACAGCTGGCAAGTCTCCTTGACGAATCCAACGCAAGACCACTTGCCTAGAACTCGTAAGGCCTTCTTTTTCTAAGATCGTGAGCACTTCAGATACGTTTAACATGTGACTCCCCCTCTCTTTTATCTTTACTTTACTATATTATAAAGTAAAGTAAAGATAAAAGGAAGGCAAGAGACTTTTAAAAAGATTTATTTACCGATAATGGACAGGTGTCTATTATGAAGGTAGTAAAGACGCTCGTAGGTGTTGTAATGTAACTTTTACGAGCGTTGGAAAAGGAATAGCAGTGTCCAGAAAATGGTTCATTTCTGGACACTCATTTTTTTGTATGATTTTTCCCTAAATAATCTGAAATACATGTCCATAAACACGTAATAAATTCTATGTCCAATTAATCACCATAGATAAAATGTACTTATATTTAAGAAACGACAAGAAATCTTCCTGAATTTGGGCACACGAATCCCTTGGTGATTCCATGTCTTTTTAAAAGCTGATTGCTGTTTTACTCTTGCCAACTGAGTTGCTGGATTTTGTCCAGTAACTGATAAAACAAGTCTTGATAGACATGGGAGGAGCTCATCCGTAAAAGCAATCTTCGGCCACTGCGGACTAATTTACCCGCCACCTTGAACAAGCGGAGCCGCAATGGGTCGACTTGGAATGTCGCTTCCTTTTCAGGTAGGCAGATGGTCTTCATGAAGTTGACCAAGTTGTAAGCCAACAGGCTTACCATCATCCGCCTGAAATCAAATAAAGTCGTTGATGACGGCTTACAGTTTTGATAGCCCTTCTTGATCCACTTCGTTAATATTTCAATTTTTATCAACACTATTAAAGTTTCAAAAACAATCGATTATGAGACAAAATCATATCACCTCTTTTATTAAATAAAAGAGGTGATATTTTGGATCATAACTTGTTACATTAACTACGTATCTATAACACCCTTTTATGATACAATAAAATCAGAATTAAAGTACGAAAGGAAGAAAAGCATGAGTGGATACATTTATGGTTATGCACGGGTGAGTACGCGTTCACAAGAACTAAATCGTCAATTAGACTTACTCAATGAACAAAATTGCAATGAAATCCTAACTGAGAAAATGACGGGAACCAAAGCGGATCGTCCCCAATTAAATCGTTTAAAAGATAAAATTCGTCCGGGAGATACGGTAATTGTAGAAAGTTTCTCTCGTCTGGGTCGTAGTACAAAGGATTTGATTGACCTTGTTACCTATTTTGAAGAGCACCAAGTGAAGCTTGTGAGCTTGAAAGAAAACTTTGATACAAGCACGCCTCACGGGCGCTTAATGATGACTGTCTTCCAAGCATTTAGTCAATTCGAACGTGATTTAATTGTTGAACGTACCAAAGAAGGTTTGAAAAGTGCACGTGCGAGAGGTCGTAAAGGTGGCCGTCCACGAGTGAACCAGAAAGATGTTGATCGAGCAGTAAAATTGTATAAAAGTCAGGTTTATAGCGTAATAGAAATTACGGAAATGACTGGTATTAGCAAGGCAACACTTTATCGCTACTTAAAAGACAATAGGGAATAATCTATTTTAATTTATAGGAATCTATAATATTTATGGGAGAATCAGAGTGATTTTTTTATTATTACTAAAAAACAATACAAAATAACGCATTTTAAGACCTCTTTGTGCATAAGGATGAAGCGTTTGATTTGAAAGAGGCTTAAAATGCGTTTTAATTTTTCTATTTTTCATAAATACGTAGGTTAGTGGTTTAAAAATATAGGGTATTACAACTCTCAGCTATTAAAAATTATCTTTTAAAGTGTAGTCTATCCTCTCAAGTTGATAACGTTGGGTTCTTACCTAATCTTTTTTAATTGTTCATAAAAATTTTCATGCGTTCCACATAGTAAGATAGGTATCACTGCATTATCTTTAATTTCATATGCAACGCGATATGTCGTACCTGCATACTTGAATCCCATAGCCCAGATTCCTGATAAATCACCCGTTTTTTGTTCTCCCGAATGAGGACGAACTGCTATCTCATCATAAATTATCGTTAAAAATTATTGTTTTAATATTTTCAAATCTGAAGTGCGTTGCAATAAAACTATTACCTATATTTATTTTTTAAAATAGTTATGTTGATTTTTTTAGTAATGAACTTCTTCTACAGATTGCTTTGTATTTGGAAATTCAAATAATGCTGTTAAAAAACAAACTATTTTTAATTTTTTCTGATAATATTAATCATAATATCATTAGTTATCTTTTAAAAATTATCTAGAATTATAATAATTAGTAGAGGAGTATGTTTATGGGTAATAGTGAATTAGTATCATATGCTATTTTAAGCGTTAACTATAACGAAAAAAATAATTTTTTATCGAATTTCGAACCATTTGTTCTCGAAATTATTAAGAAAACAAATCCTTCTCAAATATCTAAAGATGATTTGAAATCTGGTTTGAAAGATGAGTTTGGATTAGAAATACCATCAAGTATAATTAAAATTATATGCAGAAACTTATCAGATAAAGGATATCTATTTACAGAGAAGATATATGAGTTATCCGATAGATATGTTTACAAGCCAGACTTAGAAAAAATAGATAGCGTAAACCTTATAAGTAAATCAGATTCCATGGTTAAAGATTTTAATGTATTAATTGAATCATTTAGAGCGTTTATCATTAATAATTTTGGTGATCGAGAGAATTTAGATTTAAGTAACGAAAAATTGATAGGAATGGTAGATTTTTTTGTCAAAGAAAATAATGTTAACTTAGTACTTGATACAACGTTTACTAATAAATATGAGAAAGACTATGATAACTATTTAGTAGCTAATTTTGTTCAACACATAAATGAGAGCGATCCCAATAATTATGCTACATTCCTCAATATCGTAAAAGGTAATATGCTCTCAGAATCCTTGTACTATAATTCCTCTGGTAACTTTGAAAAAAAGTTTACTGGGAGTAAGTTCTTTTTCGATACTTCATTTATTATGTATGCTATGGGTTATTCAGGTCCCCAAAGACAGATGCCCTGTACAGAACTATTAAATCTTTTAAAAGTCAATCAAGCTGAATTATTTTGTTTCGAAAGGAATATAACAGAAGTAATAGGTATTCTGACTTGGAGTAAGCATCACTTAAATTCTGGTAAAGATAGTCATAATACGATTACCTATTTTAGAGAAAATGGAATTAATGAAGAAGATATCGACCTAATAATTTCTGATCTTGAGAGTTCAATTGAAAATCAATTAGGTATTAAGATATCACCAGATAGTGATTATGATCATGAAGATTATTCTAATGTAATAGATTACAATGGTTTTCTAGAATTTTTAAGTAAAAATATCTCTTATACCAAGGATATTTCTTTAGATAATGATGTAGAGGCTGTTGGATCAATAATGCGACTCAGAAAAAGAAAGCAACCTACAAATATAGAAGACTGTGGAGCCATATTCGTAACAACAAATAATACGCTTGCAAAAAAAACAAAAGAATATTTTCTTTCTCAAGAAAATATTGGAATACCGCCTGTATTAACGGATAGTGTTGTAACAAACCTTGTGTGGTTAAAAAACCCTCAATTATACCCGAATTTACCATCATTGAAGTTAATTGCAGATTGTCTTGCAGCTATTAATCCTAGCGATAGATTATGGAATAAATATATTGATAAATTAGAACTTTTAACAGCGAATAACGAATTGATTGATAAAAATAAAATTGTTACTCTGAGGTATCTTCCAGAAGCAAAAAAAATACTTATGGATAAAACTATGGGAGACGAAAATGCTATTACTGAAGGAACTGCTAACGAGATACTAGTGGAAATAGAGAAGCAAAGATTAACCGAAATTGAACTCGTCAAAGAAAAAGAACGTCAGAAAGCACAAGAATCTATTATTGAACATAAAAAAGAAAATGAAAATCTTCAAAAAGAACTGAAAGATAGAGATAGCGCCTATTCAAATACATTAGAAATCATACGTAAACGATCGAATAAAAGAGCTGCTACTATTACTTTTGTTATAGTATTTTTAATTTGTTGCTTACTCGGATTATTGTCTTTTTTTACATTAGAACTCGTCGAATTGCATAAAAACATTCAAATTGCTATCTCGGTATCAGTTACCGTTCTATTTCCGATATTAGGTTTCATATCAAAATTTACTGGATTTGATATTACACTTCTAATCGAAAAATTTCAAATACATTTATCAAAATTTTTTTTTCAAAAGGAATGTTCGAAGTTAAAAATCAATATTAATTAATAAAACCAATTTAATTTTTTATGTAGCAATTATTTTTTAATTGAACTTCATTTTTTTTAGGCGAAGCTACTATATTAATTTAATCTATTAAAGTAACTAGCTCAATAAGATATATATTTATTATTGAGCTAGTTACTTTAGATGTATTTTAATATAAACGTTTTAAATTTTATTGGGGTTAATTGTAAATATATTACATAATAGATATGCCATTCTTATTTGTATCTAAAGTATTTTCTTAACATCACACCTGATCTTCGTAGACGAGGCATCTCCACTATAAATTAGTAGTAAAGTTGAGACCCACTTCGGAATCTAAGCTCGACAGGTTGTGATAAAAGACAATATGTGCTCTTTTTAATTTTATTAATAACATGGCTATTACGGAATATACTTTGAGTGGTGTCACTGTCAGGTCTTGTAAAAGTCAATGTAGTACTCAATAACCTACTCCGTTCCTCAAATTTTATAATAGACAAGCACAGTAAGACGCTTATAATTGGCCACGGTATTGGACAAATCCACCTTTTTTTGGTATATTATATATACAAATGAGAGCAGGCTCATAGTCAACTTGATATAAATCCGGAACATAAGGGTCCGGCGGGTGGCGAGCACCAAAACTAAACTCGATACAAATCCGGAACGTAAGGGTCCGGCGGGTGGCAAGCACCAAAACTAAACCTGTATAAAAGGCTGCTCTTTTGAGCAGCTTTTTTTATTGGGAAAAAGGAGCATTCTTCACACGTGGCAAAAAAAGAATACAAACGCATGTCTATAAAAGAGACAACCCAAATTACCAGACAGTTAAACGCGATTTATAAGGCTGCCCATCTCTTACAAGAACATTTTGTAGATAAAAAAGTATCCTTTGTCGGAGAAGTCTCAACGGTAGCGATTATTTTTTCGACAACTAATTTTATGCACCTCTGTGGCATTGATTATCGCAGAGGCACACACTTGTTTTTTCAAGATGCCTTAGACAGGAAAATAAATTTACAGGATATTCAAATCAAAACGGATGGGACGACCTTTCAGAAATTACAAGTAATAGGTAGCCTTGATTTATTATTGGGGAAGCATATTTCTATTGTTGGCAGAGGTGTTTACTCTTCTCTTCGCTATGATGCAGCTATTCGAACAAGGAAAAAAATATTGGCTCTGTCTTTGAAACAAAACGGATTAATCTATATCCCTATCTCTTTGTTAAACCTATCATCAAAGGAGATTGGCCCTGGACAAAAGGTCACCAGTATTCTTAGCGAGGATTTAACATCCGGAGAAATTAAAATGATTATGGAAGTAATTTATTAATTATTATATTCGACATCATTCTAGGCGTCATCTTGAAGCAATCTTTCTATTTTGGGCTATAAAATAAAGCATTTTAAGACGATTTCAAATCATTTATGTGAGTAAATTACGGATGAGCTTGAAATCGTCTTTAATACGCATCAAATTGAGATGTTCGGCATACGATCTATCGTTGTTACTGCATTATTAATTGCCACTTGTTAAGTAACCCCGATCCTTTCTAAACATTCCCTAGAGATAAATTTTACTTTACCCCTCTGCTAATATCTAACTTAAGTACACCCTTCCGATTCAGGGTTAATTTGCATATCAAGTGCAGCTTGTGTTCTAGTAAGATTAGCCCTTTTAGTCCGGCTGAGTTGACTTATGGATATAAGATATGGTCATAGCAAATAGACACTACGTATAGTCTGTTAATTTAGTGTCATTAATCTTAAGTTTTGACTATTAGGCTATAAAATTAAGCGCTCATACTCTATTTTCTAATAGGTACGAGCGCTCATTACTTTATTTGTTTAGAGCTATAAATTTTTCCGAAAGTAAGTCTTTTCTAATGCTATCTACAAATTCTGTAATTAGCCTACTAAGAGTTTTATTTTTACCAGTATGAATGAAAGAGATTAAAAGATACAACTACTTGTCAGTGCTAAACTAAATTGAACAGTTTTCGATGAATAAGATTGAACACTTTCGCCAAAAAATATCTCCAATCCTGTATACTTTTAAAGGTATCTTAGGTTATTGGAGGACGAAAGGTGAAGAAGAAGTTAATGTTATATTTGGAAATTCAACAGATGAAGGAGCGGGGCTTTTCCATCCAACAAATCGCAAAGCAGTTGAAGGTATCCCGCACAACGGTTTATAACTACATGGAGAAGACACCGGAAGAAGCTTTCGAATGGGTCAATTCATTAGGTTCGAGGAAGAAGAAATTGGA
>NZ_FJND01000032.1:9382-25922 GCF_900067165.1 Trichococcus sp. ES5 | reverse complement strand
AAATCGATATTACGGATTGGAAGTACGGCAGCATTTATCAAAGCGTAAACGGTCTTCGTGCATGGTACGCGTTCGTCAGGGTGCAACTTTCTATAAGAGTGTACAAAAGTATCCACACTATGAATCCGCAACCCCTTCTTGGGTGCTAGATTTTCAGGTAAGGCAGCAAGGAAAGCCGCAGAATATTTATTATGATCCCGCGCATGCGAGTTCTCACGATTTTCTTTATAAACCCGTGCGCCTGAGGCGGCAATATACTGCTCGTAATAATTGCGCTTATAGTCAAGCTGGCGCGTTCTACCGCGTTTCAACTCACGAGAAACAGTGGGTTGGCTGACCCCTAATTCTCGCACCATTTCAGCTTGTTTATAGGTGCCGCTTTTCGCCATCTGTTCCAGCATTCCGCGTTGGATGTCAGTAAGTTGTTTGAAGGTGCGCTTTTCTGTGATACAATTATTTTTGGTCATGTAGATACCCCTTATACTTTTGGTTTGGTTGCTAACAAGTATATCGTATCTACATGATTTTTTTTGTTTATTTCCTTATGCATTTCATTTTACAATTTACCTCTATGATACAAAGATGAAATCTTCTTATTTTATGTTGCTTTTTTAGCGATGATAGCGTATATTAGACATGTTGCATTTCAGAGGCTAATTGCAATATCCCGATAGGATTCACAATATGTGAAGACGCCTTGTAACCAAAAAATGGGGGAATGAGAAATGGTAGAAAAAAGATTATTTACTTCAGAATCAGTGACTGAGGGTCATCCAGATAAAATCGCAGATCAGATCAGCGATGCAATTTTGGATACGTTGTTGGCTGCAGATCCAAACGCGCGTGTTGCTTGCGAAACGATAGTCACGACCGGACTGGTGGTTGTCTTCGGAGAAATCACGACAAGCGCATACGTAAATATCCAGCAGATCGTCCGCGATACTGTAACTGAAATTGGTTATACGCGGGGTAAATTTGGTTTCGATGCGGATAATTTGGCCGTTATGGTATCCTTGGACGAACAATCCGACGATATCGCAATCGGTGTCAACGAATCACTGGAGCGCAGAGAACTGGTGACTACGGACTACAATGAAATCGGGGCAGGGGATCAAGGGTTGATGTTCGGTTTTGCCATCAACGAAACGGAAGAACTGATGCCATTACCTATTTCGCTTAGTCATAAATTAGCGAAACGTTTATCTGAAGTCCGCAAAGACGGTACTTTGGAATATTTAAGACCGGACGGAAAAACGCAAGTCACCGTGGAATACGACGAAGACGGCAAACCGAAACGTGTGGACACAATCGTTTTGAGCACGCAACATGATGAGAATGTCACGTTGGAACAATTGAAAAAAGATATTTTGGAGCATGTCATCCATGTGGTCATCGACGATGCCTTGTTGGATGCTGATACGAAATACTTCATCAATCCTACTGGTCGCTTTGTCATTGGAGGACCTAAAGGCGATTCCGGTCTGACTGGGAGAAAAATCATCGTTGATACTTATGGTGGGTATGCGCGTCATGGTGGCGGTGCTTTCTCAGGTAAGGATGCTACAAAAGTGGATCGTTCTGCAAGTTATGCGGCCCGTTACATTGCGAAGAACATTGTTGCGGCTGGATTGGCGACAAAATGTGAAATCCAATTGGCCTATGCGATCGGAGTTGCTGAACCAGTATCGATTGCGATCGATACATTCGGTACAAGCGAATATCCCGAAGCCACTTTGATAGAGGCAGTGCGCAAAAACTTCAACTTGACGCCAGCTGGCATCATTCAAATGTTGGATCTGCGTCGTCCTATCTTTAAAAAGACGGCAGCCTACGGACATTTTGGCCGTGAAGATGCTGACTTCACTTGGGAAAAGACAGACAAAACAGAAGCTTTGCTTTCATATGTTCAAGCGAACAAATAAAAGCAAGCAAAAAAAGGAAAGCGTTGCGGTCATTTGCCGGAACGCCTTCCTTTTTTCTATTTCATGTAAGGAGTTTTCTTTTTTTCGATGGCAATCAAGAACGGCGGATGATTGATCTGATTGATGAAGCCGTACTGCAGTACCTTGAATAAGGATTGATTCAAGCTACTGCAGTAATCAAGCAGGGCATTCTTTTCTTCCATGCCGCCAGGATGCCCACTGTACACGACTAAGAGAATGTAACTGCCGATCCGCAATTTCGGGAGCAAGGCTTCGATGGCACGGATGGTCGTATTTTTTTTGGTGATGATCGTTTTATCGGATCCTGGCAGGTATCCTAAGTTGAAGATGGCACCGCCGATTTTTGCATTGTCGGCCAGCACATCCCCAAGGGTTTCATGCCCTTGATGAAGAAGGGTAACCTGATCCGTCAGTCCTGCCAACAATAGTTTTTGTGCAGTATTTTCGACGGCTTGTTTCTGGACGTCAAAACCGATCACTTTGCCTGTCGGACCGACCAGTGTAGCCAAAAGGACGGTATCGCTGCCGTTTCCGACAGTGGCATCAATGACTAAATCTCCTTTACAGACTGTTTCCTTCAGCAAACTATGACTGAAGTCCACTGCGGACAATAACATGTTCCTCACCCTTATTTCTGATATTGTGGATTCCTTGATAGGTATTGCGGCGCTCCAGCTCATGGTCGATTGCGTTCAGCACTTCCCATTTTTTGAGGCTCCACATCGGGCCGACAAGCGTGTCACGCGGAGCATCTCCCGTAATCCGGTGGATGACGATTTTTTCCGGAATGACTTCGAGCTGATCGCAGACAAGCCCAACATATTCGTCTTTCTCTAACAAACGTAGCCGTCCTTGATGGTAGTCCCGAAGCATTTTTGTGTTTTTCATCAAATGCAGTAAATGGATTTTGATGCCTTGAATGTCCGAATCCAGGATAACACGTTTGACGCTCTCCATCATCATCTCATGAGTTTCTCCCGGAAGACCGTTGATGAGATGGGTACATACCGGAATATTGTGCGCACGCAGTTCATCGACCGCCTTCAGGTAGGTATCATAGGAATGCGCGCGGTTGATGATTTTGCTTGTTTCCTCATGGATGGTCTGAAGTCCCAATTCCACCCATATATAATAGCGCTTGTTCAGTTCAGCTAAGTACGCGATTGTTTCCGGCGGCAGGCAGTCCGGGCGCGTTGCAATCATGATGCCGACCACACCGTCCTCGTTTACGACCTGTTCATAGCGGTGGCGCAGAATGTCAACCGGTGCGTGCGTATTGGTGAAGTTCTGGAAATAGGCGATGTAGCTTTTTACATTCGGCCATTTTTTGTGCATCATATCAATGCCTTTGCGCAATTGGACAGGCAGAGGATCGACCCTGTCCTGGGCAAAATCGCCGGATCCGGAAACGGTGCAGAAGGTGCAGCCGCCGCGTGCAACAGTGCCGTCGCGGTTTGGGCAATCAAAACCGCCATCGATGGCTACTTTGAAAATCTTTTCGCCAAAGTGTTGTTGCAGATGATAATTCCATGTATGGTAACGTTTATTCGTGTCGCTGTATAAAAATTGATTTGTCAATACTTTCACCTCATCATCCATTTTATCATGATTTTTGGTCTGTCAGTAGTCTATTTGATGGCTTTTCCGGATTTCAGGAGAAGTTTAATGGGGAAAGGGATTACATTTTGTTCGCGGAAAGGTTTGTTACAGATTTATTTCAATTATTAAATATTAAATATGATTATGAAATCCATTCAAAAATGTGATAAACAAACATATAATAGGTGTGTTGGATTATTTCTTAAAAGAAATTTAAATTATTTTTCCATCATTGATAAAAAACCAGACGTTTTCACTGCCACATAGGCAGTATTTTTGATACAAGGAGTGGTATATTTTGGTGTTATCCAGAAACGAACGCATCAACCAAAAGAAAAAAGAACAACTAATCAATTCTTTTATCACTACGAATAAAAGACTGAAACGCAGCGTAGCGGTATTGAGTACATCCTTATTCGTGACAACTGTCGTGAAGCCAGTCGAACTGGTTCTGGCAGCAGAGAAGACTGCGCTCGGAACAAAGGATACACAAGTATATTCCACCAATCCTTTTTTGAACCAGATCATCCCTTCCGCGACCATAATCGCTGCCAAAAATGATCTTTATGCCTCTGTGATGATGGCTCAAGCCATCCTTGAAAGCGGTTGGGGTACCAGCGCTTTAGCTTCTACTCCCAACTATAATCTATTCGGGATCAAAGGGAACTATGACGGAGAATCTGTCAACATGGGAACACTGGAGGATAGCGGCGGGCAGAATTACTACCCAATCAATGCTGAATTCAGAAAATATCCTTCCTATGCCGAATCCTTGCAGGATTATGCAAATCTTCTTGCGAATGGAACGAGTTGGAATCCGAATTATTATGCCGGTGCTTGGAAAAGCAATGCAGCCTCTTACCAAGATGCAACAGCTTATTTGACCGGTCGCTATGCTACGGATACAGCCTACAGTGCCAAGTTGAACAGAATCATTGCACAATACGGTTTAGATCAATATGATAACTATCTACTTGTAGATGACGAGGAAGTCGAAAACCCGGATGCAGGCAATGTCGATTTTGAAACGCCTACTGATAGTCCTGACCTGCCGAATGTCGACCTGCCCGAGAATTCAGACGAAGATACTGGAGAACAAGATAAACCAAGTGAACCTGAAGAAGATTCGGAAGAAGTTGATACACCGGATGCTCCGGTTCAAGCGGGGGAGGCTTTCCATGTCGTTCAATCCGGCGACACGCTTTATGCAATCGCTAAAAAGTATGGAATTTCATTAGTGGATCTGTTGACGCTGAATAAACTGACTTCCAATATGATCTATGTGGGAGATCGTTTGGTGTTGCCTGACAGCGTTATAGTCGAGGGAAACAACCCTGATGGCGATACGGATGCAGAAAAAGCACCAACCACTCCAACTTCAGAATATACGGTAGTTGGTGGCGATACCCTTTACAAAATAGCTGCAGCAAACGGCTTGACGGTTGGTGAGTTGAAAAGTTTGAATGCGTTGACGAGTGATACAATCTTTGTTAGCCAAAAATTGTTACTGGTTAAAACAACAACGACTGCTCCAGATAAGACCGAAAATGAATCAAACAGCAATGCTGGTCAAACAACTACCCAATCATACACGGTTAAATCGGGTGATACATTGTGGTCGATTGCGAATGCAACCAACATGACCGTTGCCGCACTCAAAGCCGCAAACAGTTTGACTTCCGATGCAATCTATCCGGGTCAAGTCTTGAAGACTGTTGGCACGTCAGCACCAACTACTGGAACGAATACAGGCACTACTATCACAGGTGCTTTCATCAAACCAGCCAGTGGATACATTTCATCTCCCTTCGGATACCGTACATCTCCTATAAATGGGGCACAGGAATTCCATCGAGGTGTTGATATCGCAGGGAGTGGTACCATTTCCGCGGCTCAGACAGGCGTAGTGGAAGTCGCGACTTATCATTACAGCTACGGCAACTATGTCGTCATCAACCACGGCAAAATTAACGGCGTGACCATCAAAACGTTGTATGCGCATATGCAATCTGGTCTATCGGTATCCGTAGGACAGACCGTCAGCCAAGGAAAAAAAATCGGCGTGATGGGAACAACCGGCAGCTCGACAGGCGTCCATCTGCATTTCGAAGTGCAGGAAAATGGGGCTGTCGTCAACCCAATGAACTACATCAACGGTATCACTACTGGAACCCCTGGAGCAACAACGCCAACTACACCATCCAACGGCAACAGTGTCGTTGTCGTATCCGGAGATACTTTGTGGAAGATTGCGAATGCGAACGGATTGACCGTTGCGGAATTAAAAAAAATGAATAACTTGACAAGTGACGCTATTATGACAGGTCAAGTACTGATTTTGAAGAGCGCGGGCACAGATACGCCAAACAAACCTTCCACGCCGACAGTGACCCCTGGAACAACTTCTATAACGGTGGCATCCGGCGACACGCTTTGGAAAATTGCGAATGCGAACGGATTGAGTGTAGCTGAATTGAAGACTCTGAACAACCTGACGAGTGATGTCATCGTCCCAGGCCAAATATTGTTGGTTAAACAAACTACGACAACGCCGAGTGTCACGCCGCCAACTGCGCCAGTTGTGCCGACAACACCTTCGACTGCAAGCACAATCACGGTAGCATCCGGCGATACGCTTTGGAAAATTGCGAATGCGAACGGATTGAGTGTAGCTGAATTGAAGACTCTGAACAACCTGACGAGTGATGTCATCGTTCCGGGGCAAACATTGTTGGTTAAAAAAACGACGACAACGCCGAGTGTGACGCAGCCAAGCAATCCAGCTGTGCCGACAACGCCTTCGACTGCAAGCACAATCACGGTAGCATCCGGCGATACGCTTTGGAAAATCGCGAATGCGAACGGATTGAGTGTAGCTGAATTGAAGACTCTGAACAATCTGAGTTCCGATTATATTTATCCGGGTCAATCCTTGAAAGTAACAAAATCAGTTGCGAATGGGAACAATTCCACAAACGTAACGCCACCGACTGTGACGAAGCCTTCTGTTCCGACAGTCGTGAATAAAGTGTATACGGTCCAAAAAGGGGACACGCTTTATAAAATAGCCTCCGCTAATGGTGTTTCGGTTGCTGAATTGAAGGCTTGGAACAACCTGAACACGGATATCATTTTTGTGAACCAATCCTTGAAGTTGGCTGCAACGACGAGTTCAACGCAGACAACAGCGCCGACCACAAGTGCGCCTGAGGCATCCGGCAATACTTATACTGTCCAAAAAGGCGACACTTTGTACAGCATCGCCAAGAAAAAGGGTGTTAGCTTAGCAGCTTTGATCGAAGCGAATGATATGACTTCCAACGTCATTTATGTCGGACAAGTCATCACTTTTTAAGTAATCAACTGAATCACGCTTGAAGGCATCAAGTCTTGATGAAATGAGTTTTATTTGTTAAAATAGCAGATGAATCAATTCATAACTGAAACAGACATAGAGAAGGAATAGTAGAGAGCAGCTTTTTTGAAGAGAGTGCATGGGTGGTGAAAATGCACAAAGAGCCTTTTGAACTCGCCTTTGAGTTGTTCCGCCGAAAGCATCAGTAAGCGGGACCGCATCGCTGCGTTACAGGCATGATAAGGAATGCAAAGACATTCAATATAGGTGGTACCGCGAACATTTCGTCCTATAGGCAGAACCAGTGATGGACGTTGCCTATAGGACTTTTTTTATGGCCATCGCCTGTTTGGATGAATGAAAAGAAAAGGATGTTGCTGGAAATGGGTTATACGCATAAAACGATCGAGAAAAAATGGCAGAAATATTGGGCAGACAACCGCACCTTCAAAACGACCGAAGCGGGCGGGAAACCGAAATATTATGTATTGGATATGTTCCCTTACCCCTCCGGACAAGGCTTGCATGTAGGCCATCCGGAGGGCTACACGGCAACGGATATCGTTGCCCGTGCAAAACGCGCACAAGGTTTCAATGTATTGCATCCGATGGGGTGGGATGCTTTCGGTTTGCCGGCTGAGCAATATGCGCTGGATACTGGTAACGATCCGGCTGATTTTACCGAGCTTAACATCAAAACTTTCAAGCGCCAGATCCAATCGCTTGGATTCAGTTATGACTGGAGCCGCGAAATCAATACGACGGATCCAAGCTACTACAAATGGACGCAATGGATCTTCACAAAATTGTATGAACAAGGTTTGGCCTATGAGGCGGAAGTTTCCGTCAACTGGTGTCCGGCATTGGGTACCGTCCTTGCCAACGAAGAAGTCGTAGACGGCGTCAGCGAACGAGGCGGCCATCCGGTTTACCGTAAACCGATGAGACAGTGGATGCTGAAAATCACTGCTTATGCAGAACGCTTGCTGGATGATCTGGAATTGGTGGATTGGCCTGAAAGTATCAAGGAGATGCAACGGAACTGGATCGGACGTTCTGAAGGTTCGAACGTTACTTTCAAAATCAAAGATTCGGATAAGGAATTTACGGTCTTCACGACCAGACCGGATACCTTGTATGGCGCGACATATGCGGTCATGGCGCCAGAATTACCGTTGGTGAAGGAAATCATGTCCAATCAACAAGCCGAAGTTGTCAACGCTTATATCGATTCCATTTCACTGAAGAGCGATCTGGACCGTACGGAGCTTGCGAAAGAAAAGACCGGCGTATTCACAGGCGCTTATGCAATCAATCCAGTCAATGGCAAAGAAATCCCAATCTGGATCGCCGATTATGTTTTGGCGACATACGGAACCGGCGCCATCATGGCTGTCCCTGCCCATGATACGCGTGATTATGAATTTGCCAAAAAATTCGACTTGGAGATCATTCCGGTTCTTGAAGGCGGAAACGTCGAAGAGGAAGCCTACACGGAAGATGGCCTACACATCAACTCCGACTTCTTGAACGGATTGGATAAAGCGACAGCGATCGCGAAGATGAACGACTGGCTGTCCGAAAACGGATTGGGTGAAAAAGTGATTTCCTATCGTCTGCGTGATTGGTTGTTCTCGAGACAGAGATATTGGGGCGAACCGATCCCTGTCATACACTGGGAAGATGGCACATCGACAACAGTTCACGAGAATGAATTGCCGTTGCTGTTGCCGAAGACCGATCAGGTGAAACCGAGCGGCACTGGGGAATCTCCGCTTGCCGTCATCGATGAGTGGGTCAATGTCGTCGATCCGGTGACTGGCATGAAAGGCAGACGTGAAACCAACACAATGCCGCAATGGGCTGGCAGCTCATGGTACTTCCTGCGCTTCATGGATCCGCATAACCGCAACGACCTTGCTTCAAAAGAAAGATTGGACTACTGGCAGAACGTCGATCTTTATATAGGCGGAGCCGAGCATGCGGTGCTTCATCTGTTGTATGCGCGCTTCTGGCATAAATTCCTTTACGATATCGGTATCGTTCCAACGAAAGAGCCGTTCCAAAAATTGTACAACCAAGGCATGATCTTGGGCGAAAACAATGAAAAAATGTCCAAATCAAAAGGAAATGTTGTCAATCCGGATGACATCGTGGAAAGATATGGCGCAGATACACTCCGCATGTACGAAATGTTCATGGGACCGTTGGATGCATCATCGACATGGAGCGAGGGCGGCATCGAAGGCAGCCGTAAGTTCCTGGATCGCATTTGGCGCTTACTTCTGGATGAAAACGATAAAATGCGGGACCGCATCACAACCATCAACACGCATGAATTGGACAAGGTTTACCATCAGACAGTCAAGAAGGTAACCGAGGATTACGATAATCTGCACTTCAATACGGCAATCTCGCAGATGATGATCTTCATCAATGAAGCCTACAAAGTGGACGCATTGCCGTTCGAATACGTTACCGGCTTTATTCAGTTGCTTGCGCCGATCGCACCGCACTTCAGTGAAGAACTTTGGGTGAAACTGGGCAAACCGGAAGGCATTTCTTACGTTGCATGGCCAACATATGATGAAGCTTTCCTTGTCGAAGCCGAGATCGAAGTGGTATTCCAGATCAACGGCAAAGTAAAAACCAAAGAAATGGTTCCGTCCGATATTTCAAATGATGACATGATCGCGATGGCATTGGAAAACAGCATCATCAAAGAGGGCATCGAAGGTAAAACGGTAAGGAAAACAATCGCCATCCCAGGCAAATTGGTCAATATTGTAGCGAATTAATCTTAACATATCAAAAAGAACACACACCTTCATCTTTGGGGTGTGCGTTCTTTTTTTTTTTCTGTGTTATGCTTAAGGGATGATCAGCACCTGACCGACCCGGATAAGGTTCGGATTGGCTATGCCGTTGGCGTTAACGAGCTGGGTGATGGTTACACCGTAGCGAAGCGCAATTGCATATAAAGTGTCTCCGGCTTTGACCGTATAAGACGTGCCGGTTGTAGGCGTAGTTGGAGTCGTCGGCGTTCCTGTGCCAGGTATCGTCAATACTTGACCGATACTGATCAGATTGGCGTTGGTGATGTTATTAGCGGTAACGATCTGTTGAACCGTCACCCCATACCGCAAGGCGATGGCATAGAGCGTATCCCCGGCTTTGATTGTGTAACTTGTCCCTGTTGTTGGAGTCGTAGGGGTAGTCGGTGTGCCTGTTCCCGGAATCGTCAACACTTGTCCGACGCGGATCAGGTTGGCATTAGTCAAGCCATTGGCGTTAACAATCGCTTGGACAGTCACACCATACCGCAAAGCGATGGCATAGAGCGTATCCCCGGCTTTGACTGTGTAGCTCGTTCCCGTTCCTGTTCCCGGAGTGCTTGTAGTGTTCATAAGTTGGGAAAGGGTCACAAACGAGTAGCCCATCGCACGCAACTGATAGATGATGTTCGGCAATGCGGCAGTCGTCCCGTTGGCGCCGTAACCGGTGTGCATCAGAACGATGGCTCCAGGTACGATATTATTGATGACGCGGTTGTAGATGTCAGTGGCTGAATTCCCTGTCCAGTCGAGCGAATCGATAGTCCACTGGAACGTGTAAGTGTAGCCGGCGTTTCCGATAGTTTGTAGGACGGTACTGTTATAGGATCCGAATGGAGCGCGGAAAAACGGTTTTGTGCTCTTGCCGGTGAGATTCGTGATGATCGTTTCGGTTCGGGTGAGTTGGTTTGTCATTTCGGTCGTTGCTACGGTTGTGAAATCCGGATGATTATAGGAGTGGTTTCCGATGTCATGGCCAGCTGAGACAATGTTCTTGATTGCCTGCGGATGATTTTCAGCACCTTGACCGGTGAGGAAGAAAGTGGCTTTTATGTTATTGGCTGATAATGTGTTCAGAATTGATTGGATGTTATATCCGTCCGATCCATCATCAAACGTTAAGGCAACAACCTTATTGGATGTCGAACCTTGATAAATAATTTGCGAGGTAGCGGCCAAAGCAGGGGTTGCCGAAAGGGTGAAGAGAAGCAGGAGCGAAAGGATGACTCCGAATAAACGTCTGAACGCCTTTCTTGAGGTGTTCATTTTTATTCCTCTTTTCTATTGCAGCCTGATCGACAGGGTTGAAGTGAAAGCCAAGTGGCGGTGATTTGAGATTTTGACAAAAACTGGATTGGCTCAGTTCTTTTCCACACTTACATTTTACCATAAACGTTCAGGTGATGGTATGAAAACGCATGCAAATCGATGGGACGTTCGACCTGGAAATGTCAGGGATTATTCTGAAATTGTTAGGATTTTGCAAAATAAGTCTACTATAGATTGAAAAAAAACGGATATTTGGTAAAATACTTGAGTGATGGTATTATTATTCTCTTTCATTCATCAGGAAGAAAGCAGGTTGCACATGTCAACAGATAGAAATGTCAAAGAAGAAAATGAAACAACAAACAATAAGATGGTACAGGGGACTTTTTGGATGACTTTCGGGAGCATTTTTTCCCGATTGATCGGCGCACTCTATATCATCCCGTGGAATGCTTTGATGGGATCGACTGATGCGGCCAATACAGCCAATGCCCTTTATTCGATAGGCTATACACCTTATCAGCTTTTCCTTTCAATCGGTATAGCAGGCTTCCCGGCAGCGATGTCCAAGCAAGTAGCCCAGTACAATGCCAAAAATCAATACCGTACCGGGATCGACATCTTCAAGAAGAGCATGTTCTTCATGCTTTTGACGGGTGCGGTCAGTGCCGCCTTGATGTACGGATTGGCACCGATGATCGCTGAGAACAGTCCGGCGGCTTCGCCTGAAGACGGGGCGTTGGTGATCCGGGCGTTAGCTCCCGCCTTATTGCTGGTGCCGGGCATGAGCTTGATGCGCGGTTTTTTCCAAGGCTATCAGGATATGGTGCCTTCAGCGATTTCACAAGTGTTCGAACAGATCGGTAGGGTAGTGTACCTTTTGGGAGCCACCTACATCGTGATGCAACTGCTGGATGGCAACATCGCCACAGCGGTTGCGCACTCCACTTTCGCGGCGTTCGTGGGTGCGATTGTTGCAACCATCATCCTTCTTTTTTATTACAAAAAGAAGATGGCGGAATATCAACCGTTGATCGCCAACAGTGAACCTTCAAGCAACATCCAGACGACTGCGGCCATCAAGAGCATGCTGCAGGAATCGATTCCATTCATCCTGATCGGTTCAGGCATCACTTTCGCCAAGTTGATCGATCAGGTGACGTTCAAACCGATGATGGTGAACTTGACGAGCTACTCCGGCAAAGAAATCGAGGATTTATTCGGACTGTTCAGTTTCAACGCCGACAAATTGATCATGATCATCGTTTCGTTGGCGGTCGGCATGGCTACGGCTGCGGTGCCTCTAATTGCCGCCGAGTACACGAAAGGAAACTTTCGTGTACTGCAGAGCCAGGTGAGGGAGATCATCCAGCTTTTCGCATTCATCATGTTGCCGGCAGCTTTTGGGATGATGATCGTTTCAGAACCGATCTACAACGTGTTCTATCCGCTTCATCCGGTAGGTCCTACACTATTAGCGGTATCGGCTCTGATGAGCATTGTATTGGGACTTTTCACGGTGCTCGGATCGATTTTGCAGTCTTTGAGTCGCCATAAAACAATGATCTCCTATCTACTGGTAGGGCTTGTTGTCAAAGCAATCATGCAGTATCCGATGTTGGCTTTGTTCGATACGGCAGGCGCTTTGGTTGCGACGACGATCGGTTTTATCGTGACTGTACTGTTGAGCGGTTGGAAAATCTATCACCTGACCCATTTCGGTCTGGTTGATACATTGCGGAAAACCGGGAAAATTTTGGCAGTGGCCTTGGTCATGACGGCCTGCGCGTTCATCGCCTTGAAAACCAGTATGCTGGTCATCCCAATCGATCGCAAATTGACAGCATTGGTGGTAGTCGCCATCGTAGCGGCAGTCGGAGGCTTCGTTTACTTATTTCTGACCCTGAAATTGCGCATCGCTGATGACATTTTGGGTGTTAAAGCGAACGGCCTGCGCAGAAAAATGCGCATCAAATAAAATAAATAAAACCGAAAAGCAGCCTTAGTGGGTGCTTTTTGGTTTATAAAGGAGAAAACACATGCGTTTGGACAAACTGCTGTCGAATTCCGGATTCGGATCCAGAAAAGAAGTCAAAGGATTATTGAAAAAGAAATGGGTGACAGTGAACGGGAAAGTTGAAACAAAAGCTGAAGCCAAAGTGGACAGCGAAAAGGACACTGTTCTTGTAGGAGGTGAACCGGTCAACTATCAGGAATACATGTACTTGATGATGAACAAACCGCAGGGTGTCCTCAGTGCAACAGAGGATAACCATCAAAAAACGGTCATCGACCTATTGGCGTTTGAACTGCATCAGCAAGAGCTCTTTCCTGTCGGTCGTCTCGACAAAGATACGGAAGGTCTGTTGCTGCTGACGAACGACGGCCAATTAGCACACTTCCTGTTGTCGCCGAAACGGCATGTGGACAAGGTCTATTTCGCTGAAGTAGCGGGACGGATGACGGAAGAGGACCAAAAGGCCTTCGCAGAAGGGATCATTCTGGAAGACGGCTACCGTTGTTTGCCGGCCAAACTTGAAGTCCTGGGCTACGATGAAGAAAGGGACAGTTCGGAGGTAGAAATAACGATCAAAGAAGGGAAGTTCCATCAGGTGAAACGGATGGTGCTGGCCTGCGGAAAAGAGGTCACTTTCCTGAAACGGTTGACGATGGGGCCTCTTCGTTTGGATGAGCAACTGGCAAAAGGTGATTACCGTCCGTTGCGCGATGAGGAACTTGCGGCATTGCGGGAACATCTGCCGGAGTCGATTAAAAAAGGCTAAGATTTTGTCTTCGGTAGGGCCAAAATACCAAGCTTTTATTTGGATATTTTGCCAAAAGTGATATGATGATAGCATGATATTTTAAGTTAGGATGTGCGTTCATGGAAATCAATTGGAAAAAAGAAGTGGAAATCAGAAAAACGGAACTGTTGGAGGACTTATTCACATTATTGCGGATCGACAGTGTAAGGGATGATTCGAAAATAACTCCTGATGCACCGGTCGGACCAGGCCCTAAAGAAGCTTTGGAAGCTTTCTTGGCTATCGGTGAACGGGACGGTTTCATCACGAAAAATGTCGGCAATCTGGCCGGACATATCGAATTTGGCGAAGGTGAAGAATTGATGGGCGTATTCGGCCACGTCGATGTTGTGCCTACCGGGACCGGCTGGGATACGGATCCTTTTGTCCCCGTGATCATTGATGACCGCATCTACGCCCGCGGATCGAGCGATGATAAAGGGCCTACGATGGCTGCCTACTATGCATTGAAGATCATCCGCGACCTGAAGCTGCCTATTTCCAAAAAGGTCCGCGTCATCATCGGTACGGATGAAGAGAGCGGTTGGAAATGCATGGACCACTATCTTGAAAACGAGCGGATACCTGATTTCGGCTTTTCTCCGGATGCAGAGTTCCCGATCATCAATGGTGAAAAAGGCATGCAGACTTTCATGGTCCAATTCAGAGGCGACAACAAAGGCGGAAAGAACGAGTTGTTGAGTTTTGATGCCGGGCTGCGCGAAAACATGGTCCCTCAGGATGCGACTGCCGTAGTCATCAGTCCGGAGGCCGACAAAATTGAACAGGCATTCGCTGCTTTCCTAGAAAATAATCCAGTCAAAGGAACGATTTCTGTAGCTGGAGAACAAGTAACAATCGAATTGATCGGTAAAGCCGCTCATGGTATGAATCCGGCTGCCGGCGTGAATGCGGGAACCTATCTTGCCACTTTCTTGAACAAGTTCAACTTCGGCGGACAAGCGGCCACGTTCCTTGAATTGATCGCGGACCGCATCCATCTGCAGCATGATGCTCAGAAACTAAATTTGGCTTACACGGATTCAGTAATGGGCGAATTGACCATGAATGCCGGCATTTTCACCTTTACACCATCAACTGGCGGCGAATTGGCGTTGAACTTCCGTTATCCGCAAGGCGTTTCCGAAGAGGGCATCGAAATTAAGTTAGAAGCTGCCTTGGCTACTTATGGCGTGACGATCGCAAAAGGCGGACACGGAAAATTGCCGCATTACGTGCCGGCTGACGATCCGTTGGTAAAAACGTTGTTGGCTGTCTACGAGAAACACACCGGCTTAAAGGGACATGAACAGTCCATCGGCGGCGGAACTTATGGGCGCTTGTTGGAGCGCGGTGTTGCTTATGGGGCGATGTTCCCTGACAGCATCGACACGATGCACCAAGCCAACGAATTCATCGCTTTGGATGATCTTTTCCGCGCGACCGCGATTTATGCGGATGCCATGTACGAATTGCTGAAATAAACAAACTGTCTGATTGTTTCATACCACCAAAAACAGAAATGCTGTTAAATCAGCATTTCTGTTTTTTTGTGAAATTCATCTGATGATGCTTCCTTAACACGATAATAGGTTTTCAAGTAGATGAAATACGATAGAGTAGAATTTTTCAGAAAATGATGAAACGACGCCAATGGTTACAGATTTGCCAATTCCGATTCTATTCCTTAGAATTAAGGGAGGACGCTGATCTTGGAAAGAATCCATAATGAGGGGCGGTCTATAACTAATTTCGGAGAGGAGCTCAGTAATCATGACATTGAAAGAAACAGTCAACAAAGACTTCATCCAAGCAAGGAAAGACAAAGACACGTTGAAGGCAGATGTCCTCCGCCTGATCAAAACGGAATACGATTCTTTCATTATCGACAACAAGCGCGAAATGACTGAAGCAGAGGAAATCCATGTTTTTATGAAGGACATAAAAAAAACCAATGAAGCGATCGCTTTTGCAAAGCAAGTTGAACGCACGGACCTAATTGAAGAAAATCAGAAAAAGTTGGCAATTTTGGAGGCTTATGTGCCTAAGATGATGGATGAACGGGAAGTTCGCTTCTTTTTGGCCGAAAACGGTGTAGCCGAAATGTCATTGAAGGATGCGATGAAATTTTCGATGCAAGTGCTGGATGGCAAAGCCGATAAAGCACTCGTATCCAAAATCATCAAGGAACTTCTGGCAAAATAATGCATCGGATAAGAAAAGGACTGTGCGGCGCTTGCTGCACGGTCCTTTTCTGAACGCCTTTCCAAGTTTTCTCCACCGCGAAGCTTTCAACCTGCATTCCCGAATTGTGTAACGATAATCACTCGAAAAACCGTTGTAACGCTTGATATATAGCGGTTTTTTTGTTTACTTCAACCTCGTTATATATTATAATATATAACGAGGAGTGTTGATATGGCAGTTATTTTTCAAACAAACAAGAAAACAGGCATTACCTATGCCTATCAGAATGAACCCTACTGGGATAAGGAAAAGCAACAATCACGCGCTAAGAGGACGCTGATTGGGAAAGTCGATCCAGTTACAGGTGAAATCATACCCACGCGTTCGTACAAAAAGAAACCGGCCCCGGCGTCATCGGAAGTTAAGCCAGGGCCGATCCCGATGACGCAAGTCCGAAGAATCTTCTATGGGGCAGGTTATCTGCTCGATCAAATTGGCAAGCAGACAGGCGTATACGCGGACCTAAAGGCCATCTTCCCGGAGCATTAT
>NZ_FJND01000032.1:0-8519 GCF_900067165.1 Trichococcus sp. ES5 | reverse complement strand
AATCACGCCTAAAGAAGAGGCGATGCGCAATGCGGTTAGAAATTATGGTTACTTTGCATTGCTTTCTAATGAGGTCAATGATCCGTTTGAAGCGTTGTCTCTTTATCGCAGCAAGGATGTTGTTGAAAAAGCCTTCGGCAATTTAAAAGAGCGCCTCAACTTCAGAAGAATGCAAGTTTCGTCCGAATTATCCCTGAACGGGAAGCTTTTCGTGGAATTCATCGCTTTAATCTACTTGTCCTATGTGAAAAAGAAGATGCAGGATGCCGAGCTATTTAACCAATGGACTCTCCAAGGTGTACTGGATGAACTGGACACGATTGAATTATTCGAGTCCCCCGGACATGGACGCCTGTTGGGAGAGGTTACGACGAAGCAGAAGGAATTATATGAGGCGTTAGGGGTTGCCCCTCCCTCGTTATAAATTCCGGGAATTCAGGTTATATGCTGAATCACTACGGAAAAAACTCCAATTCCACAAAAGAAAAATCTAAAACACCACTCTTATGTATGCTGTAACCGGTTTGTTCGTCAAAACATGCATATGCCCATGCGCACTATTTTACTTAAATCCCACTAATATCTGGTTATACGCTTTACTTTACTCACCTTCAAGCCAGTTGAACAGTGGAACTTCTATCGTTTCTTGGTTGTCTTCTTTCAAAAAATAATTTAATCTATTTAAACTATTTGTAGCTTTTTTTATCAATTCGTTTGCATAGTCTCTCGTGATCACGGCTGGTCGGATTAGAAAAGCATTCATGTTTTCAATTTCCTTAATCATTTCGATTGCTTCTTCCCTATTTTTCTTTTCCTGTAGATTTATAAATATAAACATGTCCTCTTTGATTAATAAGACTATCTCTTCTAAATGTTTCATTTGTTTCTCAGTGGCGCTAGGGACAATTGTCCCATAACTCCAATGTGGGTCAAATCCAACAATGGATTTCCCACGTTTTTCCTCTTTGTATAGAATTTTTAGTTCAGTCAATTCATTAATTTCCGATACAGCAACATCTAACACTTTGAGTTTAAACATACCGGTATTCATAAGATAACTCTTCTTATTTTCGACACCAAAAAGTTTCAACAACGCTTCTTTTGAAACCGGCAAATGCCAATAACCATAATGTGCCTTCAAAAAATCGTATAATATCCAACTGTACGAGGATTTAAATTGAGAAGTAATCGTCAGATCCGTTAGCACGTACTTACTCAACTTTCGCACACTAAAAAAGACCATATAGACTTGATACATCAACATTTCCAGCTATAATATTATGCCGCTAAAGCACTTGGAAGCTGCTTTTCCGGTTGTGGGAATGCTCGTTTCAAGAAAGTTGGTAAATTATCGAAAACTCTATCCAGAAGCGACTCCACCATTTCTTCGGACAGGACAGGTTCTTCTGTCAGGGAAGCCTTCAGACAGTCAAATACCAATAGAATCGCCTCTGCAAAGCGGATGTCCTCCAGTTCATCACAACACAAGAAGAACAGCTGACCGATGGTCCTGGGATCTTGCTCTTCGCGTGTACGAAGGGCGAGCATGATGTAACGGGTGAAGACAATTGTCGTGTGGGCTACCATCGCATCGTAACTGCGGCACTGGAACTCTTTTCCTAGCGCCAGATGTGACTTTGCCACCTTGAAGAAACACTCGATATCCCAGCGTTTGCCATAGAGACGCACAATTTCTTCTTCAGGCAGATTGACATCCGTGGACAAGATTGCAAGCCAATTTTTGGAGCGATTTCGGTCACGCACGAAGACAATACGGGCCTGAATTTCTTTTTCATTATCGTCCAGTCCCAAGCTGACGACAACAGATGCGAGGATCTTGGCACGACCACGTTTTTTGCGCACAACTTGATACAACTGGGTCAGTGTATCCTTTTGCCCTTCATACGTGTAGTAGACGCGGTGCATACGTTTCAGCATACAGACTACCTCGAGTGGATACTCCGAAACCACGCGCTTGATTACTTTTGGAAATGCGAACCAACTATCGAAAAGCAACGTTCGAGCGCAGAGTTGGAGCGGATTTATATCATCAAGCAAGTCGAACAGCGCTTCTGTTGACTTTTTGACGGCTTCCTTCCGACGCTTGTAACCCACGGTGCGCTTATCTATGGTCGGGTTGATTTCCTGGAAACGGTTCGATTGTTTTTCTGAGCTCAATAAAGAGAACGCAAGCGGCACGAAAGTGTTCCCATCCGACCAACCCAAAGTCAGCATGCGAAAGCCACGGACGAACTTCCCAGTGGTATGATCATGAACGAGTGCAAGCATCTCGACCGATTTACTGCGGGCACGGCTGTATAAGGAATCGTCCAAAATCAGGACGCGTTCGCGGTTTTCTGAGACAAGCGGGAGCAAGTTCTGGGTAATGACATTTTGACTCAGCAGCAACAGAAATTTGCGCCAATTATAGGTTGCGTTGTTGAGCAAGCGATAAACCGCATCCTTGGCAGGAGCCTCTGGCTCCCGTCCGGATTCCAATGTCCGATATAAATTTTTCTTTTGAAGGACCAATGAAAAGATGAACTGGACCAGCATTACTGGTGAAATGCCTGCTTCTTTCCGAATATTGGATTGATTCAGTAACGTTCCCAGTTTCTGATTGCGAAAAAATTGATGAACGGAAGAATTAAGTTCCTGATTGATTTGATTTTCTGGTAAAATAGTAGCCATAAGACATCCCTCTTTCGTATGTGTTGTGTGGTAACTACATTTTACCAAAGAGAGGTGTCTTTTTGTGTACATTTTTGATAGTTAAGTCTTTAAAAACATTGACATATCAAAAGATTAAACAGATTTTATAACTGCGAAAGTTGAGTTATAGTCCCTGAGCGGTTACCGTTATAGCGTTTGTTTTTATAGTATTTATATATACAAAACTTAGCTATAACGGTAACCTAAAAAGCTATAGCACCAACGTTTATACGGATTTTATCTGCATATAATTATGCTGGAAAAAGTTGTCCAATATGAAAATGAATATGTTGGAAATAACTGTCTTATCAACGAAAAAATCCGCACCTATTCCATCAACTGGAGCAAGTGCGGATTTTTAACTTTATCTCCTAAAACAATGTATCCTATTTTCGTTAATTCATAAAAATAAGGGAGCCGAAACGATTTCTCCTCTAGTGCTTTAATTGTGTCCTCCTTTTTATTTATCGCTCTACAGTTCGATGGATCGTGAACACAGATTTCTGAAGTTGATACCTTTATTTTGGATTAATTTATTTGGCGGTGGAGGAAAGGCGGTTAAAGATTCAAAAAGATTAAATTAATTTAACAAAGATTAAATAAACATTCGAAAAGATTTTTAAAGATTCAAAAGATTGTAAAAAATAAAATTGTTGGAAGCGTTGCTATCATAACATTTCCAACCACTTTTCGGATTTCATTTATGGAAGCTACGTGCTCGATTTGAGGAATGAAATACTCGAAAGATTTCCAATCAATTTGTTTCATTACGAAAGATTGTTGTTCGGTTTCTACTATTTCTTGATATACAAGCTTCTATTCTTGTTAATTTTTTTAAAAGTTTGATAAATTTTATTTTTTCTTGATTTTTGTCATGACTAGCGAAAAAAAAGCCCAAGGCTATTATTTTCAGTTTTCGAATGACTGATAGGTAGGATAATCACATTCCGGATTGCTAAACGGGCGTTCCTCTCTCGTTTTTTGGAAAAAAGGACATGATAAAAAAGCCTGGGGTCCTAAAATTTTAAATTTAAGGCCAGATTCCGTAAACAAATACTGCTATTCTCATTGAATGCCCGTGTTAGTGGAGTCGCGCTCAAATTATTTTCAAATTCCGCTTCTATTATTTTCAAGGCTTTTTCGGCCGTTTTTAGCCCAAATGAGCTAATTAGGGCAACTCTCTCTGAAACGTTCAAAACGCTTTCCTGGGCTTTATATAAAGCGTTTGAGGCCATGTTTTGAGCAAAGAGCGTAAGTTTATGGGAGAAGACGATTTGCTCCTGCTGGCGTTGGTGTCGAGCATTGAACTCATTTTTAGGGCGCAGCGAAGCAACAAAGCCCCCTTTGACTTTTTTAGCCAAGGCTTTGCTCGAAGATAGTTTTTCATGGAATAATCTGTCTAATTTACGTTCTGTGTCAAAAATTTCCAATTTGAACAGTCCCTCTACTTTACTCAAAAGGGAAAGAACAGCCTTTTTATAGCGTAAATAAGGAGGAATACTGTTTTTAATTTCAGCATAAGAGAAGAAGGACTCCTCTTCGTTGTTGACATGAATATCTTTTTCGATAGCTCGAAGTGCTCGTAAAGATAGACGCAATGCATTTACGTCGTCCAACTCTAATAAAAACTCTAAATTTTCTCTGGTTAAGATGGTATAACCCGATTTAGAGCGGAATTTTCTGTTTTCGAATTCAGGCAATTCCACACAACTAGACTGATCGCGAACAGTGTCAGTAATTTCCTGCAAATCCATGATATCGTCTAGATAATTAGTAAACTGGACGGAAATAGTTCCGGAATAGAGTCTGGACCACTTTAAAATACCTCTATCTGAAAATATTTTATTATTCCGTTGGACAGTGCGTTCAGAACACTTCATTGCGGCAGCTAAATCGCTTTCTTTTACATGGATGATATTCCCATCACTATCACTTAGTCCGACAAATAAAAGCATCTGCTTGATTTGTGACCACGTGAAAGAAAGATAGGAGTCTTTTATGCCATATTCATGTTTTTCATAATGGTATTCCGTTCTCCCATCCGCTGTTTCTAGTTTATTTTCACGGTTGAGGCCGCTTAAGGCAATTAAAAGTTTATTTGAAACCGGGCTGTAAGCATTCAACGCAAGTGTCATCTGAGTTGCACCTCCTTTAAGGCATATTGTTTATTTCATTATTTACTCAAAGCAAATAGTTTTTATATCTGTTTTGTTAATATATCGTAATAATTTTAAAGTGTAAATACTTTTTTTTGTTATTAGTTATATTTCCCTATTTAACTAATTCACTATATATCTTTATACCTTTATATCTTTATACCTTTATAGTTTATTCACTATATAATCTTTTCCCTATTTCCCTATTTCCCTATTTCCCTATTTTTTTGATGTGTTAAATATTTCAAAAAGGTTAATATACAAACGTTTTATGCGGTTACGCCGACCTTTATTTAGTTATATTTCCCTATTTATCTATATCACTTTATAGCTATTTCCCTATTTATTTGCCTCACCTCTCCGTTAATTCCCTAATTCACTATATAACTTTATAACTATTTCCCTATTTTTTTATTTGTGCTGATTGCAAATTTAAGGTATACTTTTTATGTAATAGTTATATTTAACCGCGTAGCGTTAAGGAGGATTAATTATGAAATCTATTCTGAAAAGTAATTTAGATGAGGCAGTTGTAATTACAGTTGGAAATCGAAAGGGTGGAGTTGGGAAAACTTCTAACACAATATTGTTATCCTACTGTTTGGCAGCCAGAGGAATTAAAACACTGGTGGTCGATTTGGATCCACAAAGTAATGCAACAAAAAGTTTGATTTTAACAAAATCAAACCATGATCCTGATGGGATTATGACTATTGATAAAACTATAATGAGAGGCGTTCAAGAAGGCAAAATAGATGGCTTAGAAGTATTCATCATGGAAAATTTATATTTGTTACCGTCATTTATTGATTTTGAAGATTTCCCAAAATTTTTATTTCAAAATACATCTTCGCAAAAAGAGGAAGATTTCTTTATTCGTGATTTATTGGAGCCATTGAAAAAAAAATTTGATATCATTCTGATTGATGTCCCTCCTATGAGTGGAGAAATCACCCGTAACGCAGTCGTTTCATCTTCATTTGTTTTGATTTCACTTCAGACCCAAGAAAGATCATTGACTGGAGCGGAGGATTACATCAGAGAATTAGACAGACTTAATGCAGCATATTCACTCGATTTAATCGTTTTAGGCTTTATTCCAGTCCTTTTAAAAAACGGAGGCTCTGTAGATTCTTATATCATGCAAGTCGCCAAAGATAGCTTTGGCGAAGACAACATATTTCATACTGTGATTCCGCAGATGGAACGTATTAAGCGCTTCGATATAAACGGAATAACCCAGAGTGATCGCCATGATGAAAAAGTAATATCGAAATACAATGAATTAACAGATGAATTTCTGGAAAGATTAAATTATTATCTAGCGATAAAAGCAGGTGAAAATGATGAGTGAAGAAAAAAAGAGTGTTTTACGAGGAATGAATAGAAAGCCTGGTAATTTCGAGCCTGCGCAACCTTATACTAAGTCTTCTTCAAAAGAGGAGAATATAGTGGAGAAAATTGATAATAAAGTAATTACTCAAGAAAGAAGTCAGAAAAAAGAGTTTAAAAATCAACAACAACAGATAAAAGTATCGGCATCAATTAAAGAAGAATTAAATGCATTAAAATCAATCACAAAAACGAAATTTGATTACGAAATAATAGAATTGTTAATCGATAGTTATACTCAGCATTTAACCCCTATGCAACGCAGAAAGTTTAAAACCATGACCATGTCCGATGATGAAGAGTGAATCTGTTGGATTAGATAAAACGACTACAGTGCAAAACATTTAAAATTGCGGAATAAAATATTCTAAACAGTTCTACAAGAGAATGATGCTGTTTAGAGATTATGAAAATACAAAATGCTTATTACCCTAAGGGCAATAAGCGTTTTTTTTGATGGCATGCGTATCTTTTTAGCTGAAATAAAAGGGCTCATGTTACTGGTTATTTCACATACATTTTTTCAAAATTGCCTTCTAGTCTGAAGGAACTTCCACGAACAGTAAAGTGAAAATTAATTAATAGATTGCCGATTAACTCTCTGTATTCCGGGTGTAGTTCGACTTCGTAATGATCATCGAATGTCTTTACCACTTTAAATATACCACCAAATACATAAGTATCTTTCTCGCCAGGAACATGAATTATCGAAAAAATATAGGTTCGATTAAATCTGTTTTTCGCGCCCCTGTATTCATTCCAACTTTGCCACTCATTGAAATCCCTATTTAACACATCAAAAGGCTCCTCATTTCCGTTTGATTTAGCGACATGCAGTTTAAATTCTGTTTCGTCCATATTTCTCATCAAAAATCTCAATGTTTGCTTACTCAATTTTTCCCTCTCCTTTTTTGCAGACTATTATTGGAAAATGTTTAATTTGTTTTAACACTGTGTATAGACTCTGTGAAATCAGAATTTTGTCGTTCTTTTAAAGAACTACGGTAAAATTTGCACTTTTTTTTGAAATACCCCACAAAGTGCGACGAAATCTGCAACTTTTTTTACAAAAAAATACGTTTTGTAGGTCCAATTTTTCGTTGTAAAGTATCAATAATGGATCCGAAATCCTGTTTAAACAAGGTTTTCCTCTCTCCTTTCCAGATTTCTTCACCTTAAAATGAAAGAGAAAAAACAACCGAAAAAGTATCAATAGAAGCCGAAAAATATAAGATAGAAAACTCTAAGTTCGCTTCGCGAACAAATCCATGACAGAAAATAAGTTGCCACTTATAATTGAATTGAAGGTAACACAAATTCAACAATTTTAGCGGTGTTTTGCCGAACCCGTATAGAAAACTGAATGATTTCATCTTGTTGAGAAAAACCGAATATACCTTTGAGTATGGAAACAAAATTACAGATCTATTTCGATGAAATCCGTTATCTTCTCATTTTATTTTAGGAGGGATTTCCATGGAAGTTATGGTTGAAACCTGTTGCGGAATCGATGTGCATCAAAAGTCTATTGTCTGTTGTATACTTGACGGCCCGTTAGATACAAACACACCAAAAAAACAGCATCGTACCTTTGGTACAACAACAAAGAAACTTCGAGAAGCATTGGCATGGATTCAATCTCAGAACGTAACGCATGTTTTTTTCGAAAGTACTGGGCAATATTGGATTCCAATATTTAATATTTTTTATGACAGCAATCTGACGTTGATTCTGGCGAATCCGCAACATATTAAAAATCTTCCTGGAAAGAAGACAGACATGAACGATGCGGAATGGATTGCCCAACTTGGTAGATGTGGTCTGATCCATCCATCCTACATCCCTTGCGAAGAAGTTCAACAATTGCGGCTTCTGACAAGACGTCGGAAAGCCTATACCGAACGTATCACCCAATGTAAAAATGAAAATCATAATATTTTACAACGGGCGAACATTAAGCTAACGATATAGGTTGAAAGAATATTTATAACTTGTTTGCGTTCGAATGAAGTAACAGCAATTGGTAAAGGATTGATCAGGGATGTAAAAATCTGCGGCTCCATTTACTTCAAAGTGCGGAAAGAATCTCCCTTTTTTCAGATCCATTTTTTTAACGAAGGGTGCTCACTTTCATTCTTACTTTATATGAAAAAGAACCTATTACTGTGAAGACAACTTGAAAGTAGGTAGAGACGTTCTTAAAAAAGAATCAGAATCATTCTTATTTATTGCCAGCTTCAGAAGACGCGCAAGGATGAG
>NZ_FJND01000031.1:0-18610 GCF_900067165.1 Trichococcus sp. ES5 | reverse complement strand
CATACATCATGCCCGTTTTCTTTCTAATCTTGGGCTCAGGCAGAAGATCTTCATCTGCGTACTTTTTTGCGGTGCGCCAGTTGATTTCCAATTCTTCAGCTATGTGATTAATAGATTTATCGTGATTGTTTCGTAGATTTCTGATAGTATTAATATCGGTCATTGCGAGCATTCCCTTTCTTACCTCCAGTTACAGTGTTGGAACTATAACTTTAGAGGAATTTCAGGACGCCCGCAATGGCTTTTTCTTTTGCCCTAAGCTGCTTGCGGAGTTATGTACTTTTGCGCTGCAATTGTATGTAGGTTTATCTTGCCACAAACAACAACGGTTTTTCTAGTGATTATCGTTACACAATTCGGGAATGCAGGTTACATAGGTGAGGTTCTTCTCATATAAAAAAAGCTTACCTAGTCATAGTAGTAAGCCTTTTTTATATAACACAAAACTGAATTATCCGCCTTATATTGTTTAAAATTGATGGCAGGATATTTCTTAAATTGTTAGTGACCATTTAAAATTTAATGCCTTTCAGTAAGACTGCTCCATTAGGCTTCTAACCATACTTTTCTGGAAATAAAATTCCATGCCATCACAAAAAAGGTCGCAACTATTTTTGCTGCCATGTAATAAAGTGCAATTTTTTCAACAAAGAACCACATCAAGAATTGATTCAACAATAGTCCGATGACGCTCAAAATAACAAAGAGGATTAGTTCCTTACTTTTTTCATCTTTACTAAATTTGCTGTTGAATACGAACCTCATGCTAGCGACATAGTTGAATAACGTTGAAAGTATAAAACTTACTGCTGCTGAGAGAAGATAGTACACCCCAAAAACATCCGTAAAAAGAAATAGAAATATAAAATCCAAAATTGTGGCTATGATCCCTACAATGCCGAATTTTAATAGTTGTTTCAATAAATTCATCATTATTTATTATCCTCAGCTTTATGCTTTCGGAATTCTACATCACTTGACTCCTTTAAAATGTATATCGGCCTCTTCTTAGCCTCCAGAAATGTCTTTCCTAAGTATTTCCCTATAATTCCTAGACTAAGAAGCTGAATTCCTCCCAACGCTAAGATGATAACTATCATCGATGTCCATCCTGAGGTTGGGTTACCGAATATTAAGGTACGCGCCCCGAAAAAAATGGCAAGAACGATGGCGACAGCGAATGTTAAAAAACCTATTATGGAAGCCATAGCTAAAGGGATCTCGGAAAATGCTACAATTCCATCCAATGAATATCTGAGTAACGACCAAAATGACCAGGTTGTTTGACCAGCCACACGTTCTTTATTTTGGAACTCTAAATATTTGGTCTCAAAGCCAACCCAGCTAAAAATCCCTTTTGAAAAACGGTTGTATTCGGTCAAATTTAGGATAGCATCAACCATCTGTCGTTTCATTAATCGAAAATCCCTTGCTCCATCAACTATTTCGGTGTCTGATATACGATTAATTAATCTATAGAATCCTCTGGCAAAAAAAGAACGGATAACAGGTTCTCCTTCACGATCTTTTCTACGGGTTCCTATACAATCATATTCTTCATCCTGTATCAACCTGTACATCTCCGGCAATAATTCCGGAGGATCTTGTAAATCAACATCCATCACAGCTACGTAGTCCCCTTTGGAATGCTCTAAGCCAGCAAACAATGCAGCTTCTTTCCCAAAGTTCCGTGAAAAGGAATAATATTGTATACGAGAATCCCTTTTTGACAATTCCTTTAATTTCTTCAGAGTCTTATCCTTTGAACCATCGTTCACAAAAATAAACTCAAACGTCACATAATCCATTATTTTGCTTATTTTATCAATTTCCTCATAAAAAATAGGCAGCATTTCTTCTTCGTTGTAACAAGGTACAATAATCGAAATTAATTCTCTATTCATATGTTAATCTCCTATCTTTAAGTATCATTTTAATAAAGTCAATTTAAAAAACTAAATTTCTAAAAAACCAAATAAACTATGCTGTATTATCTTAAAGCACCTTATTCTTGAATTGGAGCAAGTTTCGTCAATAATAACATGTAAAATGGCATAACAGCAATCACATATCTAGGCGATGCTTCCCAAATAATCAAAAACAAAAACATCCCCACAGTAAATATTGAGGACAATAAAATAATAGGATCAACTTTAATTCTATTAAAGAACGCCTTGATAAAAACTAATGATGCAATAAAAAAGTAAAGGAATTGCATAGACTGCATATAAATGTAAGTTGGATAAGATTCTAATAAGTTTACTTTTTGTTTTTCATTTTGAGCACCTATCCTAACGCTGTATGTCGATTTTAAGTCACCAGAGGACCATGAGGTTGCAATTTTTGCCCCAAGAAATTCAAGCCCAGATTTGAAGTTAAAACCAGCTACTCGTTCTTTTATCATTCTAATATGTTCAGCTTGGACTTCTTCTTTAGTTAAATCTTGATCAAAAAAAAGAGTTTTTGAGTAATTTAAATCTCCATCATTATATGCTCCTGTAAGGAAATATTGCCTTTGCCCTATAGTATTACCTTCCGGATACCAAGTATTCAACCCCATAAAAATGTAATGAGTATTTGGCATTCCAATTTTATCAACTTGATAAATTTCTTGAGAATCAATAAATGAATTCCAAGAAGTGTTGATTGTTAATAGCATTACAATAGGTATAGTCGCTAATATTTTTTTCTTTCCCTTTAAGTTAATAACAAGCAATAACACGAACGCGATAATCAATACCAAAGTTGTACCTTTTGCTAAAAATCCTACCGAGAAAGCAACTGATGCGGCTAAAATACTGAAGATTAGATTTTTCCATGTACTCTCTGCAAATCTCAAAACGGGATACAACCCTAATAGAATAATAAACAATTGTAGAGTATCCGTATAAATGTTAGTGACATGCAAGGTTATCTGGTAACAAAAAATAAAAAGCTGCATCGTGATAAACGCCGAGATTTGATTTTTTGAAACAGCTTCTGCACATTTGTAAACCAAAAAGGCGCTTCCTACGTGCATTAAGGCAAATACAATGAAAGTTATTTGATAACTGAATGTATTAAAAATACCTTCAATCCCAAGATAGAGATACATCAGAAATAAGTTTTGCGGATTAGAGACCATATACCACCCATCGATCACGCCCGTATCTTTTAAAGTGATAGCATTGTCCATTACTACCCATGCATCATCAATTGGTCCGATTATTCCATAATACTTGGTTAAGGCTATCATGAATAAAAAGTACAATAATAATTCTATCGTGAGCATGAGTTTTATATTATTCATTATCTTTATTTTCAATAAATACATTAACCCACTTAATAAAATTAATGCAATGATTGCACTTGCCCCATTCAATACCGCAACACGAAAGATGCTACTTATTACTCTAATGTGACCTTGAATAGCAACTAATTTTGGGAAAAATAGTGAAATTAAAATTATTACTGCTAAAGATAGTATAGCCAAAAAGATAACAACTTTTTTGGCATGCTCTTCAATCTTTGTCATTAGAATCCTCCTCATACAATCATTTAATATGTTGCGTTAAAATAGACAGATCTTAATTATAATTTGATGTATTTTACTAACGTAATCAAAAAAGACGCCCCCTGATATAATGGTTCTCAATTATGTCCGGGGGAACTAATAAGTCGCTTAAATATTTTTTTAACTATTGGAACAAAGTCGTGTACGGAATGAACGAAACATAATCTCCCGAAAGAATAAAAATCAGCAGGAAGATGATGACCGTAAAGCCGATTGCGAAAATCAGATTCAACAGCTTGTTCTTCGTAAAATTCAGGATGAAATACGGCGCTACGAACATTTCATAAGTAGCGAAAGGCGAACTGAGCCTTCCCCCTACCGTCTCCAGGTTACCGAAGGCGATCAGGATAAGCGAAGCGAAGAAGTACAGATTGTGGTAAGTCCGGTACTTCTCGTCCTGCTGGATTTTCGTGAACAGGAGCGTCCCGAAAAAGATCAGCAACTGCATCCAGAGGACCGGATTCATCAGCCATTTCCCGCTTGTGTAAGCCGGATTGGTGAAGTAAGGCGCATAACGGCCGGGAATCGCCCACATGTACAGGCTCGGGCTCTTCACGATCAGCCCGGCGATAACCGCAAGCGAGAACAATATCCCGACTTGGCTCCATTTCCCGTTGTAGAGATGATTTTCATAAATGTAGCCCAAAATGAAAATCAAGGCTGTGACGTGGAACAGCGAAGCAATCAACACGACCGCCATGAACTTAACGAATTCCTTCGATTTGATGTACTTGACCGAATAAAGCAGGATGATGCTGGCCAACGAGCCCCTGATCTGGCCCATATCCCGCGCCAAAAAGAAACGCGAAAAATAGTAGAACAGCATCAAGGACGGGTAAGGCACATTGTGATAGAGGTACTTCACAAGCAGGAACATCGTCAGGAAAGCGAAGAACAACAAGAAAGTGTAGTAATTCAAGCCCATGTTCAAAAAGAGATAATTCAGGAACAGGTAACCCGCTTCCGCGTCCAAGTTGCCGTTGAAGACATCCTGGATACCGGTCATATCATCGAAAAATGATTTGTAGGAAAGGAAGTCATAACCCGTCTGATAGCGGAAGCCGGCCAGAACAGCCAAAAATCCGCCGCCGATCAGCGCCATCTTCTTGTTGCCCTGCAGAGCTTCCGTGATGGCAAGCACCAGAAGCGCAAGGAATGTGAAAAGATAAAGTGTCATCAACTTACCTCCGATTCTATTGTAGGACGATTTTGATCGGAGCAGTATAGTTTGTCAACAAGGTACGCTGTTTCTTGTACCAGGCTTTATTTGTGACATGTTTCTGGGAAACCAGGATGATTTCATCGAAGCTCAGTTTCGGGTCCACGGCAACGATATCGGACGCCAACACATAGTTTGTAGCCGTGTCCTTCAGCAAGCGGCCCTGGATTTCGGCAGGCAAAGCCGGATCGGAAAGGATCAATTTCTGCTGCGCGGAAGGATATTGGATCGTATGCACCAATTCATCGGTAAGGTTTCCTTCATTGAATACGGAAAGGTCGATGATGGTGTCCCCATCCGATTCCCTGTAATTGAATACATCGGTGACTTCCTTTTTGAAGAACAGGCGCGAGAGTGCAATCAAAATGCCTAAAACCGTTCCTGCAATCAGGACAGCGACAGCAATCACGGCGTAACCGACAGGACCAAAATCTTCTTCCTCTTCGGTTTTTTCGGGTCCGTTTTGAATCACGACTGTGTGCGGATCGGAAAGCATCGAAACCGACTTGTTCCCGAGCAGCGTCAATTCCTTGTTGCTGATCATGTCGTACAGGACAGCAGCGATGGCGAGATTCTTGTCTGCATCACCCGTCCCCACAGTGATATTCAGCGAGTTATCGCCAGGATCGTTCGTGATGTCCAGGATGTACTTGGCTGGGATATCGCCTTCTTCCAAAGCCTCGATTTCTTGGGCCACAGTCACTTTTTCTGCGGTATCGATCGTCGCGAAGACAGCAGGCGACAACAGCACGGATTCCAATACCGTCGAATTGGTAAAGGCGCTGCCTTCATCATTTTCGATGTAGATTTCGAAGCGGGCTGCTCCCTCATGCAAAGCAGCGTACTCTTCGCTGGTGATCAGATTCACTTCCAGCCCGGTATCCGGATCGATTTTCTTTTCTTCCTCCACTTCCCCGTTACTGAACAAAGTGTAACCGATGCCCAGTACATAAAGCAGCAGCGTAGCGAAGGCAGTCAGCCAGACGGTCTTTTTGTTGTCCTTCAGAAATTCCTTCAATTGTTTGGTTGTGGGTAAATGCATCATGCAGAGGCCTCCTTCGCGTCGTATATTTTTTCCAGCGCTTTTGCGGTCTTCCGCATGTCAAAAGCTTCCATTTCGGGTTTTGGACTGTTGCCTTTCGGCTCGCCCATGACTTCGTCTTCCCAAATGTCCAGACTCGCATCCAACGGCACAAACCGGACATTCTCGGATAACACCGTGTCCTCTGAGACTTCCGTCGACATCACCAACTTGACGTTGGCGGCCTGCGCTTCCACCGCCACGATCGGCAAACCTTCATACAACGAAGGCAATAGGAAGACGTCCATCGCTTTCAGCAGTTCGGCGATATCTTCGCGCTCTCCCAAGAAGAGCACATGGTCGGATACGCCCAGATCCTTGGCCAAACCATGAATCTCTGCTTCGAGACCGCCGGCCCCGACCGACAAAAGATACGTGTTCGGGTGCTTCTTCAGGATATGCTGGAAAATATTCAGCAACAGCCGGTGATTTTTTTGTTCCTCGAAACGGCCGATGTGACCGATCACGAAGGCGTCTTCCGGAATGCCCAACTGCGCATGCATTTCATTCTTCGTCACTGGCACGTTACGGTAACGGTCGAGGTCGATGCCGTTCGGAAGCATAACGAAAGGCTGTTCCTTGCCGAAAAGGCCAATGCCGGCCTCATCCGAACAGCCAATGAAATCAGTCGCATATTTCATCATCAAATTGTTGAAAATCGGGCGCACGACGCTGTACGGGAATCGGTTGCCTTTGCCGTCGGAAGTCGCATGGCTGTGGGCGATGCGCTTTTTGACGCCTGCTTTGGCAGCCAACCACAGGTTCAGGCCTCCGCCGAAGAAGATTTCGTTGTGGACGATATCGACCTGGTTCTCCTGCAGCAGTTTGCTGACGGTTTTGATATAGCGCAGCGGGTGCTTGTTCGGGTTCGGCACGACGAAAATTTTGCCCCCCAATGCGGCGATTTCGTCATGGTAGGGACGTACGTCGGCAAATTCCTCATAGATGACGAAATCGAATTGGTATTTGGAACGGTCGATGTTGCGGTAGGCGTTCATCATGAAAGTCTCCGCCCCGCCCTTTCCCATTCTGCCCTGGAAATGCAGGACACGTTTAGGCTGAGTCATTTTTAAAGTTCTCCCATCTTTCTAGAAATTTCCTTTGAGTTTTTCGATCAATTTCGGCGACGCATTGCTTAAGAGGTGCATCATGCCGGAAGCGATGTAGTTCAGGTAGACCGATTTCGATTGGAATAATAGCTTCATGATTTTCCGGATCGGCGTATCAGTCAGGCTGTGGGCCGTTGCGTACTGCACACGCGGGTGCTGCAGTATTTTTTGGATGTAGGCTTTTTTGCCTGCCCAATCCAACGGGCAGCTTGCTCCGTGCAGCGGGATGATGCAGGACATCGTGCCTTTCAGGAAAAGCGCGCTGAAGCCGCCCAGATCCTTGTCGGTCAGGTCCAGCAATTCATTGTAGAATTCCAGGAACGTTTCGAATTTATTGTCGAAATACTTGTTCGTCAAGCTGCTCTTGCCCTCGAAGGCGTATTGGTACAGCACCTCACTTGTCGTCACGACTTTTTGAGCATGACGGTAGTAGGCGATGTTGAACAAGCGGTCTTCACAGCTGCTGTAGCTCGGAAAGGCGATATGATGCTTGCGGATGATGTCCAGACGGTAAATCTTGTTCCAGATGACATACATCAGCTGCTTGTTCATCAAAGGATAGAGGTTCTCCAGGAATGCCGCGTTCGAGGCGTAGACCTGATCTTCGGCGATCACCTTTTTTTCCGAAACGATCTCCTGATTGTCCAGAACCCGCAGATTATAGGATGCCACGATCAGGTCCGGAACCTCGCTGGTGAGGATCGCTTGGTAGCGTTCCAACGTATGGCGCTCGATTTCATCGTCCGCATCCATCAAAAACAGATACGTGCCTGTCGCGCGTGCGATCCCTTGATTGCGCGCATTCCCCGGTCCGTTGTTCGGGATGGTGATGAAAGCGAAGCGGCTGTCCTCGGCAGCAAATGCCTGCAGAACGTCCGCGGTCGCGTCCTTCGAACCGTCGTTCACGATGATGACCTCAAAGTCGCTGACCGTCTGCGCGGCAATGCTTTCCAAAGTGGCACGGATGGTGCCGGCGCAGTTGTACGCCGGTATCACGATGCTGAAAAAAGGTTTGTTTTCCATTAGTTTTCCTTCCTAACGTTGGGCATGACGGAGCACCCGGGCCACCCAAGGCCGGGGCCAGATAAGCGTTGCTCCTGTCAGGTCAACGCTTTATGACTTGTTCTTTAATTCCTTCGCCAGTTCTTTCAGATAAGGGCGCATCTTGTCGGCTGTGTCTTTGTTCTCCAGGCCGAATTCGATGTTCGCGATCAGCAGTCCGTACTTGTCGCCGACGTCGTAGCGCTTGCCTGTATATTCATAAGCCACCAGCGGATGGATCGCGTTCAACGATTCGATTGCATCGGTCAGCTGGATTTCGTTACCGGCATCCGGCGCTTGGTTGCGCAGAATGTCGAATATTTCCGGCGTCAACAGATATCTACCGATGATGGCAAGGTTGCTCGGCGCTTCTTCCGGAGCCGGCTTTTCGATGAAGTGGTTGACGCTGTAGATATGCTCGCCGACCTTCTCCTTGATGTCGACGATGCCGTAGCGGTTCGTCATGCCTTCAGGGATACGCATCGTCGCAACGACTCCGCCCTTCGTCTCGTCGTAGGTATCCATCAACGCTTTTGCCAACGGGACTTCGCTCGGCATGATATCATCGCCCAAAAGCACGACAAAAGGTTCGTTCCCGATGAAAGCTTCAGCCTGCAGAATGGCGTCTCCCAGCCCATTCGGGTAGGCTTGGCGCACGTAATGGATATGCGGAATATTCGTCTGCTGAACCAATTCCAGCATCGCCGTCTTGCCTTTTTCCTTCAAGTTCTCTTCCAAGGCGATGTTTACGTCAAAATGGTCCTCGATCGGGCTCTTGCCCTTCCCGGAGATGATGATGATTTCTTCGATGCCGGCAGCCATGGCTTCTTCCACCACATATTGGATGCTCGGTGTGTCCACGATCGGCATCATTTCCTTTGCCATCGCTTTTGTTGCCGGCAAGAATCGCGTTCCTAAACCTGCTGCAGGTATTACAGCTTTCCGTACTTTTGTCATGGGACTCCCTCTTTCTTCGTATAGTCTGTTCCATTATAACAAAGATGCCGCCAAAAAAGAATCAACATAGGACAGAAAAAGGGCCACGGCACGCACCCAATCGGATGAGTGATGCCGCGGCCCAGGCTCTTTCAGCGCAAAAACTACGCTTCGTAGCCGTTCGGATTATTCTTTTGCCAATTCCAGGAATCGCGGCACATATCGGCCAATGTCTTCTGGGCTGTCCAGCCTAATTCTTCCTTCGCTTTAGTCGCATCCGCGTAGCAGGTAGCGACATCGCCGGGGCGTCTGTCGATGATGGTGTACGGAATCTCAACGCCTGTAGCCTTCTGGAAGTTATACGTCAAGTCTAGCACGCTGTATCCAATACCCGTCCCAAGATTGTAGATGCCGACACCGTTTGTCTCTTTGATTTTGTCCAAAGCTTTAATGTGGCCCAGCGCCAAGTCGACTACATGGATATAGTCACGGACGCCTGTGCCGTCGGGTGTATCGTAATCGTCACCAAAGATGCTCAAGCGCGGCAATTTGCCGACCGCCACTTGCGTGATGTAAGGCATCAGGTTGTTCGGGATGCCGGTCGGGTCTTCGCCGATCAAGCCGGATTCATGCGCGCCGATCGGGTTGAAGTAACGCAGCAACGCGATGCTCCACTCGGAATCGGAAACCGCCACGTCCTGGAGGATCTGTTCGATCATCACTTTCGTGTAGCCGTAAGGGTTCGTTGCGCTCGTAGGCATGTCCTCCGTCAGCGGCGACACGTTGTTCATACCGTAGACTGTCGCCGAAGAGCTGAAGACAATCTTCTTCACGCCGTGGCTGCGCATTACGTCGCACAGCACCAAAGAGCTCGTGATGTTGTTGTGGTAATATTCGATCGGTTTCGCTACGGATTCGCCCACCGCTTTGTAGCCCGCGAAATGGATGACGGAGTCGATATCCTCTTTTGAAAAGACAGCGTCCAAGGCTTCGCGGTCCAGCACATCCACTTCATAGAAAGTCGGTGCTTTGCCGGTGATCGTTTCGATCCGGTTCAACACTTCCGGCTTGCTGTTCGAATAGTTGTCGACGATGACCACTTCCTGGCCTGCTTTCAATAATTCCACTACGGTATGGCTGCCGATATAGCCGGCTCCGCCTGTTACTAAAACTGACATAATATCCCTCTTTCCGATTGACTGTTTTTATTTTAACCTATGAAATCAATAACTATTGTTGCTGTCCTCTTCCAATGTCAAATCACTATCCAAACCGCTGCCGTCTCCGTAACCATATTGGATATCCGCATCCGAAAGATTCATATCATCCAAAACAACCTGTTCCAGTTCCAGCTCGTCGCGCAACAGATTTGAGATGCGCATCCGCTCTTCGGGGTGGACATAATTATAGTAGATGTCTTCCATATACATCTCTTCACCGGCGATATTCAGCTGATTGTAGGCTGTGATCGAATCACTGTAATTTTTCTGGATATCGATCAGATTCTCAAAAGTCAGATTGGTGCGCATGTTCGTCTCGACTGCCGTCAGGATATCCTGATAGTTGGAAATGCCTTCGATGCTCAACAACTTATCCACGATCGCCTTGATGACCATCTGCTGACGCAGTTGCCTTCCGGTGTCGCCTTGCGGATCATCATAGCGCATCCTTGCGAAGGCCAAAGCATCCCATCCTTGCAAAGTGACGGTTTCCCCTTTCACGAAGTAGGCGTCGTTGTAATCAAACGTCAATGGGCTCGTGATTTCGATACCGCCGATGGCATCGACCAAATCCGCCAAACCATACATGTTGATCTCGACGTAGTAATCGATCGGGATATTCAGGAACTCCTGGATGGAATTGAGCGCCATCTCTGTCCCTCCGAAAGCATAGGCATGCGTGATCTTATCATTGTATTCGTTGTAGATGTCCGTTTGGTAATTGACCATCTCGGTGTACGAATCACGCGGAATGCTGACCAAAGTAGTCTGCTTCGTTTCCGGATTGATCGTCACAATGATTATCGTATCAGACCTTCCGCCCATCTCTTCCAGTTCGTCTCCGTAACTATCGATTCCCAGCAATGCAAAGGATATCGGTTGGGTTTCTGAAAAGGAAACTTCATCTTCACGCTTATCCTCGGTGTCCACGGGGTTGAATACAGCATTCATCGTGCTGTCCACATCATTGTACGCGCCCCACATCAGTCCGCCCACGACAACCATGATGCCGAGCAAGGAGATGAGCAAGACCCTTTTCCAGATCCTCTTTTTCTTGAAATCACTTCTGGATTCATTCATATTGAGTTCCTCTTTCCACGCAATAATAGCTGATTGATCCACAGATCTTGTCTGCGTCTTTTATAAATACCTATTCAGTATAAAACAATCTTTCACATTAAAAAAGAATAAATGAAAAACATAATGAAAAAATAAACTTTCCTTCCCTGCCCGACTTGTCGATCCATCGCTCTCGTTATTTGTATGGATAGTGGTCAAAAAAGCTGTCATACCGTGTCATGAATATCTGTATACTACACTAACTTCTTAATTGTAAAACGCTTCCATTTATTCTATAATAAGGTGAAGCAAGTTCGTTGCACCTGTCTCCCCAAAAAGAAGGTGAAAAAAATGTAGAATGATCAGGAACGACCCCATAACCGCAGAGCGCCAGCATGTCTGACCAATAAGCAACATTCTTTTATTCAAGTTTAGCATCTAAAGGAGGGCTAAATTATGAAACAAAGGTTCCTTTTGCTGGCTCCTCTCTTACTGATGGTTACCTTATTCGGTAATACGCCTGTCGTAAAGGCATCAACAGAAGAGCCAACACAAGCTGCACAATTCCTTATACCTGAAGCAGCTCTCGAAGAAACTGTTACCACAGATGAACCATTACTTATTGTTCCAACCGAAACCCAAACTCCTTTAACCACTGAAGACGCAACAACAGAAACAACTCCTTTTGTGGCAGAACCACCTGTCGTGGAAACCTCACCTGAGACGGTACTTCCCACAGAAACGGCACCGGCTGCCACAACCGAACCAATTCCAACCACAACTGAAAATCCTATAACCGAAACGCCTACGACAGTGGAAACTGTCCCAACTGCACCTACAGTCCCCGATGCCGAAACTTTGGCTCCCGGTATGACGACCCCAGCGGAAGCCGCAACGGACCCGCAAACTAACACAACGGATCCTATTCCGGAAACGTCACCTACCCAACCATCCACGCCAACTGACGAAGACAACACTGAAACCCCCACACTAACTACCGATCCGATTGAAGATCAAACGACACTTACTGTTGAAACTGACACGGAAATTCCTGCAGAACCTCCGATAGAAGCCGAGGAACCAATTGCAGAAGCAGAACCGCAAGAAGATGCTGTCGAAGAAGCTGCAGCAGCCATAATGGCTATGGCAAGCGAGGCAGCATTCTCGACTGGACCATCACAATATGTCAGTTATGTGAACACTAGCGACAACGTGATTGCTTTGACGTTCGATGATGGCCATTCCTATGCAAATCTTTCGGAAATATTGGCCATCCTTGATGTTTACGGCGCAAAAGCAACCTTCTTCATGAATGGGGATGCATCCGCCGATCTTCTGAAACAGATTGTCGATTCCGGACATGAACTCGGAAACCATACTTATTCGCATCAAGATTCCACCATCATTTCTGCTGATGCGCTTGCCTACGACATCAACCTGATGGAAGATTACGTACAGGAAAGCACAGGCACGACTTCACGGCCATTGTTCCGGGCTCCTTATGGCGCTTTGAATGATTCGGTACTGGAAACAGTCGGCAGTCTGGGTTATGAATACACCATCGGTTGGTCCATCGACACGCTCGACTGGTCTGGATTATCGGCAACTACGATCAGTTCCACAATCACCAATAATATTAACCCTGGCGACATCGTCCTGATGCATGCCAGCGTTGGAGCCGTCAATACACCTGATTCTTTATGGTATACGCTATCCGCGCTCCAGAATGCCGGTTATAGATTTTCCACAATCGGCCAACTTTTGGGCATCGCCATTGACGATACAGTAGATGAGGAAAGCAATATTGATGAAGAATTCGCTACCGACATATCCAGATGGGTGGACGATATCGATACCGATCAGCCTTATGTAGCTTTGACTTTCGATGATCTGGAAGATGCTGCTGTTGTGCAGGAATTGTTGGAAGTGTTGGCGTCTTTGAACGTTAAAGCAACCTTCTTCCCTGACGGCAAAGCGGATCCGTACTTGCTCGCACTGATTGTCGAACAAGGCCATGACATTGGAAACCATACTTACTCTCATTCCTATTCCTCACAGCTCAGCGCTTCGCAATTGGCATCCGAACTGAACACAATGGAAAACATCATTCAAGATGCTACCGGCGTAACATCCAGACCTTATTTCCGTCCTCCATACGGCGACTACAATCAATCCGTTTTGGAGACTGCCGGAAGCCTCGGTTATGAATACACGATCGGCTGGACGACCGATACCTATGACTGGGATGGTTATTCATCTACCGCCATTTCCGATCGCGTCGTCGACAACCTTTTCCCTGGTTCCATCTATCTTTTGCACGATGCAGCAGCCACTCCTGAATCTTTGTGGTATATGGTTGCTTCCGTCAGAGCAAAAGGCTTCGATTTTGTCACAATGACGGATCTATTGGCATTGGATGGCGTGTTTTCTCCAGTGGAGGATGATGGCAGCGGAACGGAAGATCCAGGAGGCGTGAGCGAATTAACAGGATTAGATCCGATTCCGGGGACTACCAATCCAATCATCACAAAAGATATTGTGACGGACCGGACCGGACAGCTCGGTGTCGCGGAACCTTACATCGTCTACGAAGACGGTGTCTACCATATGTTCTTCGACGTCATCCTCGGATACAATCCGGATACTGGATCCACAGCCGATGAAATCGGACACGCCTACAGCACCGATATGATCAACTGGACCTACACTCAAATCGTCCTTGGCGAAGAAACCAACGGAACAAGAGCCGCATCCCCTTACGTGATGGAATACGAAGACGCCTACTACATGGTCCCTGACCGTGTCGGCGATGTCAATGTCTATCAAGCTTCGTCATTCCCGCTCGAATGGGAACTTTACGGTACTTTGCTATCCGGCAATTTCGTCGATCCATTGGTCTTTTCCATGGACAACGTCTGGTACATGACCGTTTCCGAATTGCCTTACAACAGCCTCTCCCTTTACTACAACACGTCCGGAGACTGGCGCAACAGCAGCTGGGTACTGCATTCCAGCAGCCAGATCATTCCTGAGACCTCAACCGAAGGCGGACTCCGCAATGCGGGCAATGCCTTCATCTACGAAAACTCGGTCATCATTCCGGTCGAAGTCACTCCTAAAACCACCAATATCTACGGTGAATACACAGACTGGTATGAATTGTCCAATTTATCTACGACCACTGTCACCGTAACCAGAAGAAGCAATGCCGTCATCTCGCAATACAATGACGAATGGAACGGCGATGCGATGCACCATATCTCCTATGTTGCAGCAGGAACTGGTTACTATTATGCAACTGATGGATACAACTGGAACAACAACGAATACAGCATCGGCTTATTCACAGGTTCCGACCCTTCAGATACCCAAAATCCGGTGACTCCGGCCATTCCGACTATTCCAACTGATCCGGTCGACCCTGTTGACCCAACTGATCCTACAAATCCTACTGACCCAACTGACCCTACCAATCCGACAGTTCCTACTGACCCTACTGCAGTTCCGACCGTACCGGTGGATCTGTCCGCAATCGCAGGTGCCGAAAATCCGCTGATCACCAAAGAAATGGTGACCGACCGGACCGGCCAGCTCGGCGTCGCAGAACCGTACATCGTTTTCGAAGACGGCGTTTACCACATGTTCTTCGACGTCATCCTCGGATACAATCCGGATACTGGATCCACAGCCGATGAAATCGGACACGCCTACAGCACCGATATGATCAACTGGACTTACACCCAGATCGTCCTTGGCGAAGAAACCAACGGAACAAGAGCCGCATCCCCTTACGTGATGGAATACGAAAACACCTACTACATGGTCCCTGACCGTGTCGGCGATGTCAATGTCTATCAAGCTTCGTCATTCCCGCTCGAATGGGAACTTTACGGTACTTTGCTATCCGGCAATTTCGTCGATCCACTGGTCTTTTCCATGAACAACGTCTGGTACATGACCGTTTCCGAATTGCCTTACAACAGCCTCTCCCTTTACTACAACACATCCGGCGATTGGCGCAACAGCAGCTGGGTACTGCATTCCAGCAGCCAAATCCTTCCTGAAACAAGCACGGAAGGCGGATTGCGGAACGGCGGCATGCCGATCATCTACGAAAATTCTGTTGTGATACCGGTGGAAGTGACCCCTAAATCAAACAACATCTACGGGGAATACACGACCTGGTATGAATTATCCAATTTGTCCCCTACGACCGTCACTGTTACGAACAAAGGCACAGCCGTCATTTCCCAATACAACGATGAGTGGAACGGCGATGCGATGCATCACATTTCCTATATCGCTGTAGGGGATGGCTTCTACTACGCGACTGACGGGTACAATTGGAACAAGAATGAATACAGCATCGGAATATTCAAAGGTGCTACGACCACAAACCCTACAGATCCGACTGACCCAACCGATCCGACAGATCCAGTCTTGCCGACTGCTCCTTTGACTATGGAACAAATCGCTTTGTACTACAGCGTCAGAAATCCGATCCTTTCCGTAGACAGCATCACGGACAGAGTCGCCACCCAAGGAATCGCCAACCCATACGTCATATTGGAAGACGGCACCTATCATGTGTTCTTCAATACCATCCAGGCCTACAACCCGGCTACCGGTGTAACGGCTGACGAAATCGCACATGCTTGGAGCACCGATCTGCAACAATGGAATTACACACAAGTGGTGCTGGGAGTCGATACCACCGGCACAAATGTCGCTTCCCCTTATGTCTTTATGTATCAAGATGAGTACTACATGGTACCGGATCTGACCGGCAACGTGAATGTATACAAAGCCTCTTCCTTCCCGTTAGGCTGGGAATTATACGGAACGTTGCTGAGCGGAAACTTTGTCGATCCACTTGTATTCGCTCAAGATGATATCTGGTATTTGGCTGTCACCGACCAACCGTACGATAGCCTGTCACTCTACTACAATAGTTCCGGCGATTGGCGCAACAGCAGCTGGACACTACATCCGGAAGGAACAATCATCACAGCAAGCGCAACCGAATCCGATCTGCGGACGGCTGGTAATCCATTCTACTATGATGGAGCCGTTGTCCTGCCAATCCAAGTCACTCCAAGCGATGGCCGCTACGGCGAATACACGTATTGGTACCAATTGTCCAACCTGACGCCGACTACCATTTCGGTCATCAATCTCGGACTTGCAGTAGAGGCACAGAAAAATGAAACATGGAACAGCGACGCGATGCACCACATCTCCAATGCCGCGTTCGGTACCGGTAATATTTATTTTGTCGATGGAATGAACGATGGCGTTTATACGATCGGCCTTTATACCGATTTGGCACAGACCATCCATCCACCTGTCGCAGTGCCGTTCCCTACTGTAATCAATCCGATCCTGACAACTTCAATCGTCACCGATCGCACTGGGCAGTCCGGAATTGCAGACCCATTCATTTACCTTGATAACGGCATCTACTACATCTTCTTCGAAATCATCGGTGGTTACAATGCCGCAACTGGTTTGACCGCTGATGAAGTCGGATATGTCTGGAGTGCTGATCTGGTTAATTGGACTTACGGTCAAGTTGTCATTGGGCCATCCCTACAAGGGGTTCGGGCAGCTTATCCCAACATATTTACGTATGAGGATAACTACTATATGGTTCCGGATATCGCAGATGATATAAATGTCTACACAACCACCGATTTCCCGAACAATTGGACCTACTATACGACATTGCTCGAAGGGACTTACTCTGATACAAATATCTTCCTAATCGACGATGTCTGGTATATGACAACCGCAGAAGCTCCTTATATCAACCTTTCACTTTACTACAACACATCAGGTGATTGGCGGAATGACCAGTGGGTATGGCAAGATGACATCATGAGAGGCACCATCGAGGAATATAGCTATCGCAGTGCTGGCAATCCATTCATCTATGATGACTACATCATCATGCCGGTCCAAGTTCACCCAGACGGCGGTATGTACGGAGAGTACACCTATTGGGTAAAACTTTCCAACTTCTCCACTACCGATGTCGACGTCGATATTATGAGCACAGCCGTCACCGCCATCTTCAATGGCGGATGGAACGATGAGTCGATGCACCACATCTCTCACGCGGACTACCTTGATTGGTATGTCTACATCACCGATGGTTACAATGATGGCGAATACTCACTCGGCCTTTACATCGAAGATTCCTTGGTCTGACGCTTAGCCTTAACATGTTTAACAAAGCATCAAGAAAATAGGTACAAAGTGCACCACGAATAACCCTGCTACGATATGATGTCCATATTGTAGCAGGGTTATTCGTGGTGCTGGGATTTTCGAACCCCAAGCAAATAATCTTCAAGAAGATCAGGCTCCTCTTTAAACGTTGTGTTCGGAGGTCATTGCACAACTAAGTGAGGGATACATTCAGATTATGAGCTTCGGCAGTCTAAATCATATTGTAGGTAATGCTTAGAATGGCAAAGTACATACAGTGTCAGAACCCCGTGATATGAATGTCTGTATAATAAACTAACTTATTTCTGAATTATTCATACCACCCCAAATCTTGATATGAACAACTCTATTTCATCTGCAATATTGGATTTTTGGCAGAGCTGTTATTTTTTCCCTTTCAAAACGTCTCTTAGAGACGAAAAGAAGCACGGAATGCGATTGTTATTGTGTTTTTGGGCATACTAATCCCTTTGTTCGAAAGTTTTTTTTAAATTTGCGGGGTCTCCTCACCAAGACAAGGATTGAATTTGCCGTAGGATATGAAAAAATTCATCTTGGTAGACATGATGGGTGCTGAGTTTTAGCATCATGCGTCTTCCGCTGTGTATCAGTTTCCCAGCGATCTTGAAAAACCGAAGACGAATACTTTGTATCTGTAGGCCTTTGGCCTTTTCCGGGAAAGCTAGTGTGCGTATAAAATTGTTGATGTTATAGGAAAGGACGCTGACCATCATGCGGACGGCATTCTCCAAGAAATGAGAACTGTCCGTCTTGTCGAAGAAGAGGCCATTCTTGGCTTCCTTGATGAAATTCTCCATCGTACCTCTCTTCCAATACGTTTGGTAGACTTGTTCAGTCGAGACAACATCGGATAGATTGGTGATAATGAATTCATGGTGGAAAATCAGTTCATTTGCTTCCCTGACAGAACGAATGCAAACCCTACGATCATGCTTCCAAGTGCCGGCTTGGTAGCGAATGGAGTAGAAATGCTCTTCCTTCTGACTCCATTCGGTCTCATCCCCAACTTGAACAAACTGTTCCGCGAACTTATGCAAGCGGGCATTCCGTTTGAGCCGAATGACGTACTGATGCTCTTTTTCTTCACAGAGGTCATACAGTTCCGGCGCTGCAAAGCCACTATCTGCGCGGACAAGAATG
>NZ_FJND01000030.1:0-20766 GCF_900067165.1 Trichococcus sp. ES5 | reverse complement strand
ACCTTCATGAAAAAGGAATCGACTTCTCCACGGAGGCAATCCAGACCGCTCTTCGCAGCGCTACAATCACCAGTGTGAATATGGACAATACTGATATTTTTATCAAAAACAAAGCAACCGAAGGTTTCACCGACATTCTGGGTGTGCTTGGGTTAGAAGATATTCCCCCCTACGGGAAAAAAGACAAACGCAAGCGTGCATATCTACATACCAAAAAATAAAAAAATCCCCATAAACGCATATATAACGCGATTTATGGGGATTTTTCGGTTTAGCAACTGTAAAAGTCGGGAAAAAGTGGATGAACGAACTGCTTCATGCAGTCTGCAGGTTAGGACACGCGTCCTGACCTGCATTTCCTTTTTTAAGGAAGTCATAGAGCTACCTGTTTTGGATCAACGCGCAAAGGGGAACGGTCAGCGATCGACTTTGGTACGCATTCAGTAAGTATAGTGATTCAACTTAGCTGCCCGATGATTTTTTAAGAAAGCAATCTCCGGTTTTGTACCTGGAAAACCGCGTCTTTAATTGATGAACCAAATGATATTAGGGGAATACGTTGCTGGTAATTTTGTCACTTGTACATTTTGAATTTTCTTGCTGGACAGATTGGTATCAGCAGTTGATTCCTTCAAAAATAAGCCATTACTACCGATTACTCCTAGGACTATTGACAACACCATAAGCTTTTTCATGATAGCCACCCCTTTTTCAAAATTATCTTATTTACTAACCATATTATAACCAAGAGAAATGCAATCTGATAAAAATAGTCGTATAATACTATTAAAAACAAGAAGGTGGAATCCATGAAAAAAGAGTTCGGAGATGTTCTTAAAGATATCAGGATAGAAAGGGGTTATTCTCAACAGTATGTCGCAGAAGGCATTATGGGGCAGTCTGCGTACTCTAAAATAGAAAGAAGCGAAATGGAGCCTGGTTTTCGAAAATGGTTGGCAATCCTAGAGAAGCTGAATGTTTCAGTAGATGAGTTCCGATACATATTAAATAAAGATAGTTTGACCACAAAAGAAAAGATAATCAATGATTTTTTCTCGTTGAATTATAATCACTTGGAGGATTTGAAAAAGCTTAAAAATGATATCGTTGCTTATTTAAATGAAGAGGAAGACTATTTGTTAAGGGACATTTACTACGTATGTGAAAGCTTAATCGTTTTGAATACAACTCAAAACGTAGAAAAAGCACAATCCTATGCAAAAAAAATTTGGGAGCGTATGGAGAAATTTGATAAATGGTATTTATTGGATATCCGATTAATAAACACCATCTTATTTATTTTCCCGATTGATGTAGCCGTGAACATAGGTGAAAGAGTAACCGAACAATTAGTCCCTTACCATAATCTAAAGGAAGCTGAAATTCTATTAATCAATATAGATATTAATTTAGCTATTTTACTGATCGATGATAAAAAATATGAGGAAGCCCTTTCGTACTTGGAAAAAGTGATCCCCTTATGCAAGAAATATCAAAAATATAATCAATTATCCATTGCCTATGCCAGAAAAGGGATCATCTTACAAAAAACAGGAAATATGGATGAAGGCTCCGAGTTCATCGAGAAGGCGTACGCTATCTTAAATGCTATAGAAGACAGGATAATAATAGAGGATTTAGAAAAAGAAGTTTCGAATTATCTGAATATGTGATGCAAAGTTTCCTTTCCGAAGCACAAAAAATTCGGCTATCCAGATTTAGTGGGTAGGCGATTTTTCCCCCCCCGATACGCCAACATATCGTCCAAGAGCAAAAATTTCCTTTCCGTCCGGCAAATAGCTATAATTGTCACGTAAGTGTTTACGAAAAGCTAGGGCGCAACGTTTGGACAGACAAGAGGAGGAATGAATAATGGCAAGTATCACTATTTTTGGCAAAGGAAACATGGGAAGTGCAATAGGTGGGAATTTTGAGGTCTCCGGGAATGAAGTGACTTACATCACAAAGGATACACCTGTGGAGCAACTGGGTGAAATCGTGGTTTTGTCGGTTCCGTATCCGGCTATTGCCGGTATATTGACTGCCCATCGCGACTTGTTTGCCGGGAAAATCGTCATCGATATCACCAATCCATTGAATTTTGAGACATTCGATAGCCTTGTTGTGCCTGCCGCTAGCTCAGCCGCTGCGGAAATCGCCAAGGAACTGCCGGATGCATCTGTCATAAAAGCCTTCAACACGAATTTCGCCACTACCTTAGCAACCAAAAAAGTAGCAGGTGCCCACCCAACGACAGTGTTGCTGGCGTCCGATGACAAGGAAGCCAAAGACAAATTGATCGCCGCATTGGAAGGCAGCGGCCTGTCCTTCATCGATGCCGGCTTGCTGAAACGGGCCCGCGAGCTCGAAGCGATGGGCTTCCTGCAGATTTCGCTCGCTGCTGCCGATAAGATCAGCTGGACGGGCGGATTCGGCATCTTCAAGTAAATATTTATGCAACACTGATACTATACGCAAAAAGATCGGATATCCAGCAAAGGATAGCCGATCTTTTTATTGATTGGTGTCGGTCGAACGCAAAGTGAAGTACGACGAACAGTTGCCGCAACCCGAATCAGTTTGCTGAACGTCGAACGAAGGGCGCTGAACAGTCGAAGTCCCCCGTATAAGTCGGCGATTCGAAAAGAAATGCATGTTCAACTTCCGACAACCACCCTGAAATGAAAAAAATATCGAACGCAAAAAAAAGAACTTCCGACAAATTAATAAATTGTCGGAAGTTCTTTTTTTTATTGATATGACGGCCCTAAGAAGAATTGAACTTCCGACACCTCGTTTAGGAAACGAGTGCTCTATCCGCTGAGCTATAGGACCAGCAGAACACTAACCATTGTATCACTTAATGCGTGCAATTTCCACACTCATTTGAAAAAATTAAACGAAGGACGCAGAATGTATAAAAAAGGGCAGCCATTCAGCCGCCCGGAACTCATTCATTTTCCAATGCCTCGATGCGCGCTTCCAGATCGGAGACGGTGCCTTTCAGCTCATTGACTTCCGCGTGCAAACTTTCGATATCGGCCGGCCGGACTTCGCCATCCGATGTTCCGCTCATCTCTTGGAAGAGGAAGGTGAGGCCAAAAATCAATATGACTGCCCCAAAAATATACAGCCAACTCTTGCTAGACGGCTTTTCCGGTTCCACCGCATGCGAAACCTCCTCGAACTGTTCCATCCTTTTCTTTCGATCAATCACGGTAAACACCCTGCTTTCGTGAAGACTTGTCTGACTATCTACCCACATTATAACCCATCCAAAACCAGAACAAAAGCAATGTCCCGCAGCGCTAGGGAAACTTAAGAAACCGTTTTCCGCGAGGTGTCCTCCGGCGAAAGGTTCACTCGCCGGAGGAGGGGTTACCGGTAATAGTCCTTCTCCTGTGAGAGAATGTTGGCCGGAGCTGGGGTGGTGGACGAGTCTTCTCCTCCGTCCAAACCCAGCTGACCGGAGGAGGCAACCTTCACGGGACCACCAGCTCCGGCGAAGCCAGTCCTAACCGGAGGACAAGGTGAGGCGCCAGTTCCTCCGGCGAAAGATCCGCTCGCCGGAGTAGCGGTTACCGGTAATAGTCCTTCTCCTGTGAGAGAATGTTGGCCGGAGCTGGGGCGGTGGACGAGTCTTCTCCTCCGTCCAAACCCAGCTGGCAGGAGGAGGCAGCCTCCGCGTGCCACTAGCTTCGGCGAAGCCAGTCCTAACCGGGGGACAAGGTGAGGCGCCATTTCCTCCGGCGAAAGCCCCGCTCGCCGGAGTAGCGGTTACCGGTAATAGTCCTTCTCCTGTGAGAGAATGTTGGCCGGAGCTGGGGCGGTGGACGAGTCTTCTCCTCCGTCCAAACCCAGTTGGCAGGAGGAGGCAGCCTCCGCGTGCCACCAGCCTCGGCGAAACCAGTCCTAACCGGAGGACAAGGTGAGGCGCCATTTCCTCCGGCGAAAGATCCACTCGCAGGAGGAGGGGTTACCGGTAATAGTCCTTTTCCTGTGAAGAAATGTTGGCCGGAGCTGGGGCGGTGGACGAGTCTTCTCCTCCGTCCAAACCCAGCTGGCAGGAGGAGGCAGCCTCCGCGTGCCACTAGCTTCGGCGAAGCCAGTCCTAACCGGGGGACAAGGTGAGGCGCCATTTCCTCCGGCGAAAGCCCCGCTCGCCGGAGTAGTGGTTACCGGTAATAGTCCTTCTCCTGTGAGAGAATGTTGGCCGGAGCTGGGGCGGTGGACGAGTCTTCTCCTCCGTCCAAACCCAGCTGGCAGGAGGAGGGGTTACCGGTAATAGTCCTCCTCCGATGAAGGAATGTTGGTCGGAGCCGGGAACTGGGCAGCTCGCTCTTCTACAGGGAGCGGGTCCTCGTCGGAGTTGACGAACCCGCTTATCAACGCTAGCTCCGGCGCACGCACTCCTCACCGGAGCTGCGGCACCCCCAACAATACCCAACAGAGTACCCAAGCAATACCCCCGGCGGCCTGCAGCCGCCCAATAACCACAACACAAAAAGCCTCCCGTCCCCGGGAGGCCACCATACAATTCAATTACCCTTAAAACGCCCAATCCCCATTGCGGAAGATCGGCATAACCGATCCGTCCTTGCGGATCCCGTCGATATTCATATCCGCAGATCCGATCATGAAGTCCACGTGCGTAGTCGAGCGGTTTAGGCCGGCTGCAGCCAGCTCTTCTTGCGTCATTTCCGTACCGCCAACAACACTGGATGCGTAAGCCGAACCCAGCGCCAGGTGATTGGAGGCATTTTCGTCGAACAGCGTGTTGAAGAAGACGATGCCGGATTGTGAAATCGGTGATGGATCCGGAACCAAGGCGACTTCGCCGAGGCTGCGTCCGCCGTCATTTTCTTCAACCAGACGTTTGATTGTATCTTCACCTTTTTCAGCTGTCACTTCGGTCACTTGACCGTTCGCGAAGCGGAAAGTCATGCCGTCGATGATGTTGCCGGCGTAGCTCAACGGTTTCGTCGATTTCACGACACCATCAATGCGGCGGAAATCAGGCGCGCTGAAGACTTCCTCGGTCGGCATGTTGGCGATGAACTTTTCGTTCTGCGCGTTCACGCTTCCGGCGCTTTCCCAGATATGATTTTGCGGCATACCGACAGTCAAATCGGTTCCGTTCGGCGCAGTGTAATGCAAAGCGTCGAATTGCTCGGCGTTCAGAACATCGGCTTTCGACAACAGGCGCGCTTCATGCGCATCCCAGGCAGCCACAGGATCGGCTTCGTAGACGCGGCATGTCTTGAAGATTTCGTTCCACAAAGCGTCGACTTGCTCTTCTTCCGTAGCCAGATCAGGGAAGACTTTCGCTGCCCATTTCGCGCCGGCAGCGGCAGCGACGGTCCAGCTGACTTTGTTGGCTTGGGTCGCGATGCGTTGCGTATCGAAGGCGACGTTATTGGCTTTTTGGACAGCAGCTAACTTTTTGCCGTCGACGCCGTTCAGCGCATCCGGATCGGCCGAGCGTACCGAAAGGCGGCTGGCTTTCTTTTCAATCATGTCGAGGCTTTCATCAATCTTGTACTGCGGAACGTTCGTCATGCGCTCTTCGGACGTGTGCAGGTAGGTTTCGCGGGTGACGAAATCGTCGGTCCATTTGACGATGACTTCCTCGGCGCCCAACGCGTAGGCTTCCTTCGTCAACAGACGCGCGAACGGTGCCTGCTCGACGTCGATGGTGATGACGATCGTGTGGCCTTTTTGCACGTTGATCCCTTTCGAAACCAACAATTTGGCGTACTTTTGCAGATTTTCCTCAAAATTCGGTAATGTCATTTTGTATTCACTCCCATGTTGTTAAACGTACTAGCACTATCATAGCACAACTTATCTCTACAAAATAGAGATGTCCGCCGTGAATTTGTGTAAAATTGACCCCAAAACGCAAAAAAACTCAGCCGAAGCTGAGCTTTGTCTATTTAACCTTGGGGGGATTAAACAGAAGCTGGAACCACAAGGGCTCCTGTAATTGATATATAATCGATTACATGTACTATATTCTCATATGCCACACAAGAATGCAATAGATTTTTTTGATAATGAACAAATTGGTTAAGTAAACAGGAGGCTGCCGGTGATGGGGGCAAAATCTCGCTCCTCCGATAAGGGCTCGCTTCGCCGGAGTTGCCGCGCGTATGGGAGTCCGTCAGCTCCGACGAGGACCCGCTCCCCGAAGAAGAACGAGCTACTCAGCCCTCAGCTCCGGCCAACAGTCCCTCATAGGAGGACAGCAGATTACCGGAAACCCACCTCCGTTGAGAAGGGCACTCACCGGAGGAAAACCTAAGTATAGTCTCATTAATATAAAACCCAATAAACGGGTCATTTTGTTGTTTTGACCCAATTATTGGGTTATAATAGAATCAAATAAACGGGTCAATATCGTATTTTGACCCGTTTATTGGGTAAAAGGAGGACTAAATATGGCTTCTAAATTAAGACTATCTGAATTGGAAAAATATATTAAACAAAATAACCAGGTATCGACAAAACAGCTTTTGCAGTTTTATCAGACTTTTGAACCGGATTTAAAAGTCAGCACGTTGCGTTGGCGTATCTATCAGTTGAAGCAGGATAATTTTCTTTATAGTCCGAAAAGGGGAATCTTCGCTTTGACAGAAAAGAAGGAATTCATGCCAGAACAATCGGAGATGATGGATGAATTGGCGGGAATTATTCAAGAAAAATACCCCTATGCTGATTTTTCTCTTTATCGGACTGAGTGGTTGACAGATTTAGCGGATCACGTCTATCAGTCCAAAAACATTATTGTTGAAGTCGATATCGATGCCCTGGAATCCGTTTTTCATTTTCTGAAAGAGCGCTACGGAAATGTGTATCTCAATCCAGATAACACGATTTATGATCTATATATATCGCCCCATGATGAGAACATTATCCTTGAAAGGCTGTATGTGGATGCTCCCTTAAATCGAAGAAGTGGAAATTACCAGATACCGAAACTAGAAAAACTGTTAGTCGATCTCATAGTAAACGATCCGATGATTTTACCGGTTGGTGTATCCGAGGTCAAAAAAATCATCGCCAATGCTCTAAGTAAATACAACTTAAATTACTCAACCATCCTGCGATACGCTAAAAAAAGGCGTGTTGAGAAAAAGCTTATTCCCTTTGGTATTAAGGAAAGTGAGATGATTTATTAGGTGATAAATGAAAAGAGTCTTACTGCTGAATGGTATCTGGAATTGACTGGACAGTACAAAAATCTGGATCGTAACCTTTTTGACAAGGTTACGCATGCTTTATACTTGTTGGAAAAGCTATCGGAATCGAGTATGCCGTTTATTTTTAAAGGTGGAACAAGTTTGTTGTTGTTACTCCAAGAATTAAGGCGCTTATCGATTGATATCGATATTATTGTTCCTAAATCAGTTACAATCGCTGAAATTAATGAAATACTGAAAAATATCGTCAGGACCTCATCATTTACGAGGTATGAGGAACAAGAAAGACATTATAGCCAAATTCCAAAAGCGCACTTTAAGTTATTCTATGAGTCGCCGTTTGATCAGTCGGAAGTATATGTTCTCTTGGATGTACTTTTTGAAGAGAACCCGTATAGCCGGCTGGAGAGCATAGACATCATCTGTCCTTTTATTGATACAACACCACCAAATGTTACAGTAAAAGTTCCGAGTATTGCGGATATACTCGGGGATAAGTTGACCGCCTTTGCGCCTAATACTACAGGCATCTTATATGATAAAGAGAAGGAAATGGAAATCATCAAACAGCTTTTCGATATTGAAAGTTTGTTCGACCAATTAAGCACTACAAACGGAGTAAAAGATACTTTTATACGTTGTGCTGAACAGGAATTGAATTATCGCCAACTGACCGAAATGAACTACGAAAATGTATTAGATGATATATTCAAAACAGCTATTATCATTGGCGGAAGAGGCAGTTTTGATAAAGAGACATTCCTGAAATTGGAAGATGGGATAAGGCGTATTAAATCTCATATCATTAATCGAAATTATATCGTGGAAGAAGCCGTAGTCAGCGCATCAAAAGCGGCGTACTTATCGATGCTTTTAAAACATCAACAAGATGAAATCGAAAAGTATCATCCGAAGGAAACGTTGCCTGAATTAGAGGGCGTGCCGTTATTCAAGAAAATGGCGAAGATAAAAAATTTTAGTCCTGAGGCCTATTACTATTTCGCAAAGGCTCAAGAATTAATTCGTAGATCGGAGAAAACTAAATAATTCCATTCAAAATAGAGTTAAGTCGGATGTTGCGAATAAATTTTTCGGCTATACGAGGGGAGAGTCACTATGGAGAAAAAGCTCTGCTTGCTTTGGCGAAATGTTAGTTCCGGCCAGCGGTATCATATCGGGGATTTGACCCTGAAAGAAAGTGGTACTTACGCATTTAAGTACAATACTATTGAAAGCGCAGGAGGTCTTAAAGACGCATTGAGAAACGGCTATAGACTACATCCATCATTCCCTGAAATCGGAAAAGAGTATGAATCCAAATTCTTGTTCAGCGCTTTTCTAAGAAGGCTACCGGATAGAAACAGAAAAGACTATGCCCCTATCTTCGTGGAATTGGGTGTTACAGATGAGAGTTCAGACTTTGACTTGCTTGCTATTACTGGAGGAAAATTGAATTCTGATTTATATGAATTTGTAAAACCTAATGAATAAAAGCACTATCTCAAGTAGCATCCGCCATTCTCCCGAAGATTAAGAGAATAGCGGATGCTTTTTTCTTCGGCGTATGCCGATACTGCCGGAGCTGACGCCCGCACGACATCCTCACCTCCGACGAGAGCCCGTTCACCGAAGGAGAGCGTGAAACAAAAAAAGGAACCGAGGATCCTCAGACCACTCGGTTCTTAACATTTATCAAACAGCTGTATCATCCTCAATCGCCAACACTTCCAGTGTCGTTTCCAGCTCGCGTTTTTTCGCCGCCAAACTTTCCATGACATCCTCGGTGCTGTCCTGTAGCTTTTTCAGGTTTTCGATATTCTTCTCAATGATAACTTTCGTTCCCCAATCGGAGAAGAGGTTGTCGAAGAAGATATCCAGGGCGCGTTGGGTGGAGGAGATGGTCTCGAGATCGCTTTCGAAGACGAAATCCAGGTCGCGCAGCTCACGGGCAAATGTGTAGACGGTCTGTTCGAGATGCAGCAGGGAGGCGTCGGCGGCATCGAGTTTGTCATTTTTCAAAAAATCGAGGATGAGGCTGCTGTCGGTGATCAGGTCCCAGGTCGAAATGGCGTCGGCGGCGTCGAGGCCGCTGATGATATCCGAGAGAGCTTCCAGCACCGCCAGACCGGCTTGTTCGGCTTCGTTCGTTTCGCGCCATTCGTGCTGGATCGCCAGAATCTGTTGCTGGCGTTCGCTGATGACCTGGTTCATGTCCGGATGTCTGTGGAGCACGTCTTCCTTGATGTTGCGCAGCCGCAGTTTCTTCTCTTCGATGTCCGCTTCGACTTCCTTGACCCTGCGCGCAGCGGCGATTTTCATCGCGTAGGCCTTGTCAAATTCGACTTTGGCGCCGATAATTTCGCGGTACTCCTTGTCATAGCGGCGGTCGAAATTGCCAAATAGTTTCAGCAGCGTATTCGAGAAGCTGTCATTGCGCAGCCGTTCGAGGTCGCGGTTCTCCTTTTCCAAGTTCGCGATGGCTTTTTCAAGCGCTTCTTGGTATTTCGAAAGATTCTCCTCGGCGTTGAAAAGCTTGCGCGCCAACGACCCTAACTGGAGCATCAGTATTTCATATTCCATTCCGACATCCATGTAATCGCCTCCTTCCTGTTGTAAAAAAGAAGAGCCAACTGCAGGGATTCCCGAATGCCGACTCTTGCTTTTGTATTGCTTATTTGTTGAGTGCCGCTACCATCGCATCAGAGAATTTCTGCAGGTTGGCGATGTCCTCTTCTTCGGCGTTCAAATCGATTTTGACATTTTCTGCGCCGATTGTTGCGCCGAACTTTTTGAATTGTTCCTCAAAATCATCGACTGCCTTGCAGTAGTATTCGTAGAATGTGTCCCCGGAGCCGACGACACCAGCGATTTTGCCTGTGAAATCGACGTCTTCCATCTCTTCATAGAAATCCATAAATTCGTCGGGCAGGTCGCCGTCCGTTCCGTATGTGTAAGTTGCGATGATGTTCATGTCATATTCCAAGAAGTCCTCGGGTGCGACTTGTGTGCATTCTTTCACTTCCACGTCCACGCCCAATGCTTCCAATTGGTCTGCGACGATATCGGCGATTTCCTCGGTATTTCCTGTCAAACTTGCGTATACGATCAATGCTGATGCCATTGTATTTCCTTCTTTCTTTTCACGATTGCTTTCTTAAGCAAAGTATACCAAAGTTCCGCGCGGTTGGCATCTAATAATCGCAGAATCTCCCTCGGCCGCGCAGCTCCGACAAGCGCGGCCTTCGCTGGGGCTGGTGCGAGGAAGATGTCCGTACCTCCTATTAGGGGGCGTTCGTCGGAGGACAGCCTGCGAATCCGCACCAAGCTCCGGCTAACATTCGCTTGCAGGAGGAAGACGAATACCGAAGGGTCCAACTCCGTTGAGAAGGGCGCTCACCGGAGGGAAGCACCAGCTCCTGTTAGGGTTTGTTTCGTCGGAGCTGGTGCCAGGTGGAGATTCTGTCCTCCGATTAGGATTCGTTCGTCGGAGGATAGCATGCGATCGCGCGCTCAGCTCCGGCCAACATTCGATTACAGGAGGAAGACAAATACCGAAGAGCCCAACTCCGTCGAGAAGGGCGCTCATCGGAGGACGGCACCAGCTCCTGTTAGGGTTTGCTTCGTCGGAGCAAGCGAGAGTGTGAAATTCCTACCTCCGACGAGCCTTCGTTCGCCGGAGGACAGGGTGCGAATCCGCGCTCAGCACCGGCTAGGATGCGGTAATAGGAGGAAGACGGATACCGAAGAGCTCAACTCCGTCGAGAATGGCACTCACCGGAGGAAGGCACCAGATCCTGTTAGGGTTGTCTTCGCCGGAGCTGGTGCGAGCGTAAGACGCTCACCTACGGCGAGCTCTTGTTCGTCGGATGAAAGGATGAGAATCCGTGCTCAGCTCCGGCTAGTCCTTGGTAATCGGAGGATACCCTATCATTGGCAACGCACCTCCTGTCAGGCAGCGGTAAACGGAGGTTATTAATTTTAAGTGACTGTTTCTCCGCCGATAGGATACGTCGTCGGAAATCGTTGGAGAAATGAAAAAAGCCAACTGAGATGGAATGCAGATACTACAGGTGACAGTTGAATTCAAAAGGAGGAAAGGTAATGGCATATAAGGAACGCGAAAAGCCACGGATACTCTGCATTTACGAGGCATTGGCCAAGCGGATGAAGTTGGGGCCGGGAGATCAGTATTATTTGTTGCATATGGATGGGGGATTCGTGGGCGAATGTGGGCTGGATGTGCATACGAACGCACTGGATTCGCGTTGTTTGGTGTTGAATGATCTGCAATTGCGGCACAATCGCATTTCGATTCAGATCGATACGCTGGTGATTTGTCCCGATAAACTTTTGGTGTACGAAACGAAAAACCACAAAGGGGATCATCTGTGGGGGCCGCTGACGTTCCGGAAGCCAAGTGGTGCCACGATGGAAAATCCGTCGCTTCAGCTGAATCGGACGATGGCAAGATTGGGTGTACTGCTGGCGGAGCTGAAGATCGAGATGCCGATTGAAGGCTTCGTCGTCTTCATCAATCCCGAGTTCAATTTGCTGAGTAATCGTAAAATTGAGGAATACCTGCTTCCGGGGCAGATTCCGCGTCATTTTCAGAATTTTCGGGTGAAAGGAGCGATTGGGCCGGAGCAACAGCGGCTGGCGGATGCGTTGGTCCGGATGCACAATCCGCGCCATTTTTCCGAGGAGCTGCCGGAAATCGACTACGCGAAGCTGCGGAAAGAGCTGTTCTGCCTGGATTGCGGATCGGCGGTGCGCCTCGATGGAATCAAATCGGTCTATTGTCCGGTTTGTAAAAAAAGGAGGCGGACGACGAAAACGATTCTGCACAATATCAAGGAGTTCCGGCTGCTTTTTCCGGACGCGAAAGTGACGACGCCGCGGATGGCCGAGTGGTGCGGGATGGACAATAAGGATCGGATTTATCGGGTGCTTTGCAAGAACTATACGGCCGTGGGAAAATGCCATGGGCGTCATTATGTATAAGGGCAAGAACTCCGACGAAGCTGCGGCTCGTCGGAGTTCTTGCCTGTTTGTTTGTCTGAGGGATTATATACTGGCTGGACAGTGTTCTCCGATAAGAGGTTGTTCGCCGGAGCTGGTGCGAGATGGGGATGCTGTCCTCCGACGAGAGGTAGTTAGCAGGAGAACAAGCTGTGATTGCATGCGCAGCTCCGGCTAGGATCCGGTAATAGGAGGGAGACGAATACCGAAGAGCACAACTCCGTCGAGAAGGGCACTCACCGGAGGAAAGCACCAGCTCCCGTTAGGGTTTGTTTTGCCGGAGCAGGAGCGAGGGAGAAATCCGTACCTCCGGGGAGCCGTTGTTCGACGGAGGACAGCTTGCGTCCGCGTGCTCAGCTACGGCCAACATTCTCTCGCAGGAGGAAGACGAATACCGAAGAGCCCAACTCCGGTTAGAAGGGCGCTCACCGGAGGAATGCACCAATTCCTGTTAGGGTTTGCTTCGCCGGAGCAGGTGCGAGGTGGGGATACTGTCCTCCGGCGAGCCTTTGTTCGTCGGAGGACAGCGTGTGAATCCGCGCTCAACTCCGGCTAACATTCGCTTGCAGGAGGAAGACGGATACCGAAGAGCCCAACTCCGTTGAGAGGGGCGCTCACCGGAGGAAAGCACCAGTTCTTGTTAGGGTTTGTTTCGCCGGAGTAGGCGGGAGTGTGAAATTCGTACCTCCGGGGAGACATCATTCGACGGAGGACAGGGTGCGAATCCGCGCTCAGCTCCGGCTAACATTCGCTTGCAGGAGGAAGAAGAATACCGAAGAGTCCACCTCCGTTGAGACGGGCGCTCACCGGAGGAAGGCGCCAGTTCCTGTTAGGGTTTGCTTCGCCGGAGCAGGCGAGAGCGCGAAATCCGTACCTCCGGCGAGCCCTTGTTCGTCGGAGGACAAGCTGCGAGTCAGCGCTCAGCTCCGGCTAACATTCGCTTGCAGGAGGAAGACGGATACCGAAGAGCCCAACTCCGTTGAGAGGGACGCTCACCGGAGGAAGGCGCCAGTTCCTGTTAGGATTTGTTTCGCCGGAGCTGGTGCGAGTGTAAACTTCGTACCTCCGGCGAGCTCTTGTTCGTCGGAGGACGGCATCCGAATACTCGCGTAGCTCCGGCTAGGTGCCGGTAAAAGGAGGACACCAAGTCACCGACACCTCACCTCCGACGACAAAGGCCCTCGTCGGAGGTGGGCGGCACCCGACGGGCTTGTGCAAAAAAATTTTAACATCTCTGTCACATTTTCCTTTACAAATTATACCTACCGGGGTATTATTATCAGCAGATAACCGAAACTTAAAAACTTTGTGAAATGAGGATTATATATAATGAAACGTAAAATTGTGATCATCGGCGGTGTAGCCGGCGGGGCGACTGCAGCGGCACGCTTGAGAAGATTGAACGAAGAGGACGAAATCGTCATCTTCGAAAAGGGTGAATACATTTCTTTCGCGAACTGCGGCTTGCCTTACCACATCGGCGGCGTCATCCAAGAGCGCGATAACCTCCTGCTGGAGACTGTCGGCGGCATGGCGAAGAAATTCAACATCGGCATCAAGAACTTCAGCGAAGTCGTGAAGATCAACCGCGGCAAAAAGACAATCACGGTGAAACACGTTATAACAGGCGCTACAACAGAAGAAAGCTATGACAAGCTGATCATCTCTACAGGCGCGAAGCCGATCAAACCGGCCATCGACGGCATCGAAGAGGCGCAGAACGTCTTCACGTTGCGCAATATTCCCGATATGGACAAAATCAAAGCGTACATCAACGAGCATCAAGTCAAACGCGCGACCGTCATCGGCGGCGGCTTCATCGGCTTGGAAATGATGGAAAACTTATGGGAATTGGGCATCCACGTATCCTTGGTGGAAATGAGCGACCAGGTCATGGCACCAATCGACTTCGAGATGGCGCAATCCGTACATGCGCATATCGATATGCACAATGTCAACCTAATCCTGAGCGACGGCGTCAAAGCCTTCGAAGAGAACGGCTCGAAAGTCCGCTTGAACAGTGGCAAAGTCCTCGATACCGACATGACGATCCTTTCGATCGGCGTGACGCCGGAAAACGAATTGGCGACCGATGCGGAGCTGGAGACTGGTTTCCGCGGCGCGATCGTCGTGAACGACCAGCTGCAGACTTCCGATCCGGATATCTTCGCAGTCGGCGATGTCATCGAAGTGACCGACTTCGTCAACGGCAGCAAGACTGTGGTTCCGTTGGCTTGGCCAGCGAACCGTCAAGGCCGCTTGGTGGCTGACCACTTGAATGGCATGGATGTCCGCTACAAAGGCACGATGGGGACTTCGGTTGCGAAAGTCTTCGAATTGACCGTGGCGGCAGCCGGAAACAACGAAAAAACCTTGAAACGTTGCGGCACCGACTATAAAGTCGTGCATATTCATCCGAACTCCCATGCTGGTTATTACCCAGGGGCTTTGCCGTTGGACATCAAATTGTTGTTCGGCTTGGACGGCAAAATCTTGGGTGTGCAGGCAGTCGGGATGGAAGGCGTGGAAAAACGCGTCGACGTGATCGCGACGGCCATGAAATTGGGCGCGACGGTCTACGATTTGCCGGATTTGGAATTGGCATACGCACCGCCGTATTCATCCGCCAAAGACCCGGCCAACATCGCCGGCTATGTGGCTTCGAACATCCTCGAAGGCAAAATTGACACGTTCCAATGGCATGAAGTCGACGGTATGATCGAAGCGGGCGCATTCTTCCTCGATGTCCGCGAAGACTTCGAGTTGGCGACCGGCGTGCTGGGAAATGCCTACACAATCCCGTTGGGCGACATCCGTGCGCGCATGAGCGAATTGCCGAAAGACAAAACGATCCATGTGTTCTGCCAAGTCGGCCACCGCGGCTACAACGCAGCCCGCATCCTGATGCAGAACGGCTTCACCGTCAAGAACCTGGACGGCGGCTACAAAACCTACAAACAAGCAAACACAACTTTGAACTATAAAGAAGAAGCGCCGGAAGAGGCCGTGCATGTGGAACCAACACACGCGAAGCCAGCCCAACCGGCAGGCAACACGATCCAAGTCGATGCCTGCGGACTGCAGTGCCCGGGTCCGATCCTGAAAGTCAAAGAGAACATGGACAAAATGGTCGACGGTCAGGAACTGATCATCGAAGCATCCGACTTCGGCTTCCTTGCGGACATCGCTGCCTGGACGAAGAACACCGGCAACACGCTGCTCTCGAAAGAAATCGACGGCAAAATCGTCCGTGCCCACGTGGCGAAAGGCAAAGCGGGCGCAGCAGCACCTGCAGCTCCAGCCGGCTTCAACGCTGCGGCAATGGCAGACCAAGCGGCACAAGCTCCGGTCCTGCAGGAAACAAAAGACGGCGCCACGATGGTCGTCTTCAGCGGGGACTTGGACAAAGCCTTGGCTTCCTTCATCATCGCCAACGGAGCGGCGGCTTACGGCAAACAAGTGACGATGTTCTTCACTTTCTGGGGCCTGAACGTCATCAAACGTCCGGAAAAAGTCAGCGTAGCCAAACGCGGCATGGAGAAAATGTTCGACATCATGCTGCCGAACCACGCCGGCCAACTGCCGATCTCGAAAATGAACATGGGCGGCATGGGCTCGAAAATGATACAAGCCGTCATGAAACAGAAAAACGTTGACCCATTGCCGGTCATGATCGCCCAAGCCCAAAAAATGGGTGTCAAGATGGTAGCCTGCACCATGTCCATGGACATCATGGGCATCAAAGAAGAGGAAATCATCGATGGCGTGGACTTCGGCGGTGTAGCAGCATACATCGGCGATACGATGGATGCAAATTTGAACCTGTTCATCTAATGCAACAACTATCCGGCTCCCGCTGCGGCGGGAGCTTTTTCTTTTGACATTCCGCTGTTTTGGACGGCGAAACGTGAAGGCGTCGGCTGATTGTGAAGCTGATGATGCGAAACAGCCGACGAAAAGCAAGGGTGTCGGCTAAACGAAGGGCGAAGAATGCGGAACAGCCGAAAGAAAGCAAGGGCGTCGTCTAAACGAAGGGAGAAAAATACCGAACAGTCGACGAAGTCTAGTGATGTCGGGCGTCAGCCTAGGACGGTGTCCCAGAATGTCGAGAGCTCGCCTATCTGTCGACAAAACGATCACCGGAAAACACAACAAACCTGACAGATTGCACTTCTGTCGGGCGTTAGCCTAGGATGGTGTTCTAGAATGTCGAGAGTTCCCATATCTCTCGACATAACGAGGAGTGTAGTCAGCCGAACGGCCGACTCAAAGGGCATAGGTCGGGCAAATGCCCAGGACGGTATCCCGAAAGTGAACGTTTTGTGCCATTTGACCGTCTTATCCTTTAAGCAGCGGACCACGTTAAACGTGTTGGCAGTGTCCTCATGATATAATCGAATCAAGAATTCGCTAAGAAAAAGGAGAGTCATTTATGAAAGAAACCATATGGGGAATGATCGGTTGTGGTGACGTAACGGAGAAGAAGAGCGGACCTGGGCTCTACAAAGCCAACGGTTCGCGATTAAAAGGTGTATACAATCGTACAGAAGCCAAGGCTCATGACTGGGTGCAACGTCATGGATACGGCCAAGTCTATACAACTGTAGAGGAACTGCTGGCGGACGATGAAATCACGGCCGTCTACATCGCCACACCGCCGGTCACACACTTCGACTACGCCATGCAGGTCATCGCGGCGAACAAAGTGCCGCTGATCGAGAAACCGATGGCGCGCACGTTCGAGGAATGCCAAGCGATACTGGATGCAGCCGGGGAGAAAGACTTGCCTGTATTCGTCAGCTTCTACCGCCGGGCGCTCGAAAAATTCCAAAAAATAAAGGAATTGCTGGATAAGAGAGCCATCGGGCAACCGCAACTGGTGGAAATCCGCCAATACCAGCGGCCAGCACCGGAAGACTTGGACAAAGACAACTTACCTTGGCGCCTGCAACCAGCCGCTGGAGGAGGGAAGGACCTAGATATCCAAGTGCATGTGCTCGATTACTTGGCTTATTACTTCGGGGACATTACTGCGATGACCGGCATCGTCGAGAACAGGGCCGGACTCTATGAAGTCGAGGACACCGTCTCGACATCCCTCCGCTTCGCGAACGGCGTCGTCGGATCGGCCGCCTGGTGTTATGTCGCGGACTTCAACTTGGATGAAGTGACAATCATCGGTTCGGAAGGGACCTTGGTCTTTGAAGGCACGAGCTTCGAATGGGTCCGCCTCATCAAGGACGGGGAAACGACAATATACAACTTCGAAACGCCAGAGCATGTCGCCATGCCGTTCATCCAAACCGTCGTTGACGAACTAAACGGAAAAGCCAAAAGTCCCGCCTATGCCGCCAGCGCAGCTAATGGTATCCGGATGTTCGATGAGTTGTTGAAGGATTACCGCAAAAGATACGAGAGCTAAAAAATATAATGCAGTAATCGAGTTCCATCGGGAACTCTGAACGAAAGGAGAATCCCCATGTCCATCGGCTATGCCTGCCTCAACATCGGTACACCGAACACCAATATCCGCAGCGTCATGCAACGCAACGCGACCCCGGAGAAGCTGACGGAGGTGAGCGAGCACAACCTCGCCGCACTGGAGCGGATGATCGACTACAACCACAAGAACGACATCAAACTGTTCCGCATCAGTTCGGATCTGATCCCGTTCGGTTCGAGTCCGGTCAACACACTCGCTTGGCCGGAAATCCACAAGGAAGCCTTCGACCGCATCGGCTCCAAAATCCGCAAAAGCGGCATGCGCGTTTCCCTGCATCCGGGCCAATACACTGTCCTGAACTCGCCGACCGAAGAAGTCGGTGAGCGTGCCATCACCGATTTGGTCTACCACGACAAGATCCTGATTGCGCTTGGGACCGATCAAACCAACAAAATCGTCCTACATGTCGGTGGCATCTATGGGGATAAAAAAGAAGCTCTTGAGCGCTTCGAACAGAATTTCCGCCGCCTTCCGGAAGCTGTCCGAAATCGGCTCATCATCGAGAATGACGACAGGCTCTACAACATCGAGGACGTCCTGACGCTGGCGCACCGACTCCATGTCCCGGCTGTCTACGATAACCTGCACCACGCCATCAACCCGCCGCCATCAGGAGGCACCGACCCATACTGGATCGCCGAAGCCAAAAAAACTTGGAAAGCAGCGGACGGCAACCAGAAAATCCACTACTCCCAACAGGCGTTAGACAAACGGCCGGGCGCCCACACCGATACGATCAACCTGGAGACTTTCCTGACTTTTCACGAACAGCTGGAGGACAAACAGATCGACATCATGCTGGAAGTGAAGGACAAAAACCTGTCTGCCATCAAATGCCAGAACGCGACCATAGCTGCTCCAAAAACAGTGCTACTGGAAAAAGAGTGGGGCCGCTACAAATACGCCGTCCTCGAGCGGTCGCCGGCGATCTACCAAGCCATCCGCACACTGTTGAAAGATAAAGAGGCCTATCCGGTCCAGGAATTCTACCACTTGATCGATACCGCTTTCGCCGAAGAAATCCGCCCCGGCTACGCTGAAAATGCCGCGGCCCATGTCTGGGGCTACTTCAAGAAGCACGCGACCGACGCCGAACGTAGGCAGTACGAAAAGAATATCGTGAATTACCGCAACGGCACCGGAACGCGTGCAACCCTGAAATGGCACCTTTTCAGATTGGCGGAAAAATATGAATCCGAGTATCTGTTGCAGTCGTTGTATTTTTATCTGGATTGAAAAGCATCCAGAAGGAAATGATTCTAGGCTATTTGCATTTCCTAGATAATCAAAAAGAAGCCAGAACCGGGATTGCGCGAGCGATTCCGGTTCTGGCTTCTTTGGCATTACATTTTTACTTTCACAACAACCTTCTTGACCGGTGTCGGTCCATCTACCGCCAAACCTGGGCGGTGGGCATCCTGTGGCGCGAACACCGCGAACTGTCCCGCATGCAGCACGAAATGGTCGCCTTCCGCATCGAAGAAGTAGATGTCATCCTCAGGCCGATCCTCTGTTTTCACGACGCCATCCAGCGGTTTCCATCCCATTTTTTCGCTACCTTCCACGATGTACTGGATGTCCGTATACGTGTAGTGCGCTTCCCAGCGACATTCCTCCGGCAGATGCGTCTCATATTCCTGTACCAACGCGAACACCGCATCACCATCGATTTCGTAGCGTCCTACAGGTAAAGCTGCCAAATCAGTTTCTTTTAAAAACCTCAGTCCCTTATACAGCGACTCGTTCAAATTCTTATAGAAATCCATATTTGCCAATGCATCAATGATCATAAAAAACATTCCTCCATCCGTTCGATTGTGAATCAATAGTAACAGTATAGGGCAGATTCCTCCGATTGAATAGGCTTACAACGCATTGTTGCGATTTCTGTCGCAACTGGGAACGGTGCTGCACCTATGGCCACCTCCGACGAAGAAGGGGTTCGTCGGAGCACAGTGCTCGCATCAGCTACGCAGTTACGGTAAATGGTCTGCTTATCGGAGTTCAGTAGGATGAAAAATGTTATCTACCCGACGGCTGACTTACAGCCTTTCAAAAAGTGATCAGTTTCTGCCAACTGTAATAGTAAGTGAAAAGTAAAGTTGTGTTTATATTGCTCGCCATTTTCAAATGCATCCTTTTGAGAGCGAAAAAAAACTGATAACACAGTAATAATATGGTTTTTCACATATTTTCATACACGAAATATTTTTGGCTAGCAAGCGAATACTTGGATAAGATATTTATCCTCGAATCCCCTAATTGAACGAGGCTATTATAGCGAGACATTGGACTATACTTCCGAAAAGATAGACACATGCAAGATGTCGGAATAATCAGTAAAAAAGCCAGTCAAGCCTTAGTGTGTAAGCAAAGCTGGACAGGCTTTTAAATGGCCTCGTCTTAAATAGACACTCCGTCGCTGGATCATCATGCCGCCTCCGATAAAGACACATCTCTCCGCAGAACAGGCTGCGCCAGCTATCCCACTTCCGCCGAGCGGCTGTTGGCCGGAGTAGAATGGCGCGCAAACAGCTCACCTCCGTCGGAGCTGTCTTAACCGGAGGTAACGAGCATTCGGGAAAGTGTTACCTGAAATTATGATTATTAGAATATAAACTAAAAACCTGAATTATTCATAGGTTTTCAGAAAACACCTTGAAATGTTGTTCTATCAACGTATTCTTTATTTCACTTTCACACCCAAAAGGTGTGAAAAAAGAACCCCTATCTGTTATGGTTAATGTACTACCAACAACCATAGAAAGGGGTTCTCTCAATGGCAACTTTACACGAAAACACTCTAAAATTCAATCAAAAAATGACGGTTACAAATACTGGAGGTAATCTCTCCACGGATGCTGGTCTCATTTTGGTTAAAGAATTCCTTCATTCAATCGGATTCGAACAGTTGATGGAGAAAGAGCTTCATTTTCAAGACTCCCGTCTCTCACCTACACATTCGAATGAAACCATCCTTGAACAACTGATTTTCCAATTAATTGCAGGCTATGATACCGATGCATCTGCCAACATCTTACG
>NZ_FJND01000029.1:0-23134 GCF_900067165.1 Trichococcus sp. ES5 | reverse complement strand
TAAATGATACGTATATCAAAAAGACACGTGATGAACGTACGACCTTTGTTGCCGGGCAGCTTGTCCAACGGGATCTGTACAGTGCGTTCCTCCTGAAAAACAGCCAACCGACACGCAACGAGACTGACCGCACAAAATGTAGCGCGACGTTTGCTACCTTCATGGCGCACCACGACACCTGCATACAGACGCTCTGCCAATCAACCGGACGCCAGTCCTGCAATTTCGGACTGCGAGATTTTCAATTAGCTTAACAAATGGATAGAGCAAGCAAAAGGTTCAGCTGTGAGCCTTCAACGCGAATGGTACCATCGGGCGCCTTGTTGAGAAAGTTTAAGGGCTTTTGGGAATAGAACGGAAATAGAAAAACGACATCTCCACTTTTTTGGAAATATCGCCAGTACGGTCCGTGACGTCCCAACAGCCCTTGGACCCCCCTGGATTTATCCATGGGGAGCAGTCAGAAAAACAATACAGGATTTTTTGATACGATTTACAATGACGGTGTATATTGGATGTGTAGAGGAAATACAATTTGTTGCTGCTTTGCCTATTTTTGAATGACATGCTACAGCCGGACAGGTTGGGCGTCCACCAGAAAGCTTCTGATGGATGCCCAACCTGTCCGTTTTTTGCGTCGTCAGCCAAGAATGCCATTATTGGCAATCGCCGGCGACAAGGACTACAATGATTTTGAGGAAAAAGAAGTCAAAGCGAGGGGGAAATCAGATGAAAGAACTGCAGCAAATTCCCGGCATCGGTCCGAAGATGGCGGCAACACTCGTCTCATTAGGCATAAATACAGTCGCTGACCTGCGCGACAAGAATCCGTAGGAACTTTATGAGCGTTTGAACAGGATAACCGGGCAGCGGCAAGATCCCTGCGTATTGTACACTTTCCGCTGCGCCGTCTATTATGCGACCGAACCGAATCCGGATCCGGAAAAATTGAAGTGGTGGAACTGGAAAAATGGATAGGTCAGCCAAACCGTCTTCTTTACTATCTATACCTATAGGGGTATAATTATTTTTAACAAATCTGGAGAAGCCCTACAGAGTAAAGGAGATAATAATGGCGCAGGAATTTTACAAGAAAATATACACGGTGCGGGAATTTTATACGATTTTGTATGAAGGGGTCCGTACAATGAAATACATGATCAAGGCAAAAAAGAAAAAAGAATTGAGTTCGGAATTCATCGAGAGGATCATGTTGGGCGTGACGGAAGTCAATGGTTGCGAAGTTTGTTCCTATGCCCACACGAAAATGGCGCTCGAGCAGGGGATAGCTGCGGAAGAAATCAAGCAATTGTTGGCCGGATCCGTTGACGAAATCCCTGTTGAGGAAATGCCGGCGTATCTTTTCGCCCAACATTATGCCGACCGGAGAGGGTATCCGACCGAAGAATCCTGGGATCGGATCGTCGCTCTTTATGGGGAAGACAAGGCCAAAGGGATTTTGGGTGCCATCCGGGCCATCATGGTCGGCAATGCGCATGGGATCGCGTTCAGTGCTTTCTTGAGTCGTTTGAAAGGCAAAGCTGTCAAAAAGAGCAGTCTGTTGTATGAAATCACAATGATGTTGAGCATCATCGTCTATCTGCCGTTGACTTTGATCCATGCTCTAATCGACGGCCTGTTCAAGAAACCTGTCATCAGTTTCTGAGGATGCACTTGAACTAAAATCATTCTGTTTGTGGATAACGAAAAAAATGAGCTGTGGAAAACCATTACTAATGGCTTTTCCACAGCTTATTTGCGTTTAAATGGTATAACTTTCCGTCAGATCCGTTCCAGGTTCTTCAGCGACAGATCTAGGATTGCTGAAGAGTGGGTCAGCGCTCCTGATGAAAGGTAATCCACACCGGTGTCGCGCAAGATGGCGATGTTTTCAGCGGTAAGATTGCCGGAGCATTCCACCAAGGCGCGCCCGTCAATCAAACGGACGGCTTCCTTCATATCCGCCGGGGTCATATTGTCCAGCATGATGATGTCGGCTCTCGCTTCGAGGGCCTCTTTGACCATATCCAAGTTTTCCACTTCGACTTCGATCTTATGCACAAAAGAGGCATATTCCCGCGCAGCAGCAACAGCCTGCTTGATGCCGCCCGCCGCAGCGATGTGGTTGTCCTTCAGCATGACGCCGTCTGACAGGCTGAAACGGTGGTTGTGACCGCCGCCGACTTTTACGGCATACTTCTCGAAAATTCGGTTGTTCGGTGTCGTCTTGCGGGTGTCCAGCAGCGTGATGCCGCTCCCCTCCAGCAAGTCGACGATCTCGCGGGTATGTGTGGCGATGCCGCTCATGCGCTGGAGATAATTCAGGGCGGTGCGTTCGCCGGACAGGATGACGCGGATGTCACCGATGACTTCAGCCAAAAGTTCTCCTGATTGGACAGCGTCTCCATCCTGACAATGGAAAATCACTTCGGTCTTGTCGTCGAGGAGGGCGAAGGTCCTGGCGAAGACATCCAGCCCCGCGATGATGCCGTCCTGTTTGCACAACAGCTCGGCTTTGCCTTTCGTGTAGTCTGTGAAGATGGCGTTGATTGAGATATCCTCAGTAGGGATGTCTTCCTGCAGCGCCGCCAAAATCAGGCGATCCCGATTACTTTGCATGAGCTTCCTCCTCGATTCCGATTTCTTCCAATAGTTTTCTGTTTGCTTCCTTTAGGCCCGCTTCGATGGAGCGGGCATCAGGTTCGGGAAACGGATAAGGAAGAGCGCACTGGAATGACTCATCGATGGCTTGGGCGGCGCGCTTGCTGAACACCAAACTTTCCAACAGCGAGTTGCTCGCCAGGCGGTTCTTTCCATGGACGCCGTTGCAGCTCGTTTCTCCGGCTGCGTAAAGGTTCGCCAACGAAGTTTTGCTATTCAGATCGACTGCGATGCCGCCCATGAAGTAATGCTGGGCGGGCACGATCGGGATGTAATCTTCAACCAAATCATAGCCTTCCTGCAGGCAGTGGGCATGGATGCCCGGAAACCTTCCGGCGATCGATCCTTCTACGTGGCCTTTCAGGAGCATCCGGACATAGGGCAAGCGGTCCTTTTCCATTTGGGTATAGATTGCTTTCGTCAACAAGTCACGCGGCAACAGTTCATCAGCGAAACGTTGGCCGTCTTTGCCTACGAGGATGGCGCCTTCCCCACGCAGCGATTCCGACATCAGGAAAGCTCTGCCCGAACGTCCGGTATACAACGAAGTCGGATGGATCTGGACATAATCCAGGTCCTTGACGCGGATACCGTGCTTCAGCGCGATGGCGATGGCGTCGCCTGTCAAATGTGCGAAGTTGGTCGTTTTGCTGAACAGGCCGCCGATGCCACCGGTGGCGAGCAGCGTGGACTGTGCATAAACGTTGGATAACTTTCCGGCCTGATCACGGAGCACCGCGCCATGGCAACGGTCGCCGGCAACCAAAAGATCGACAAGCGTGCTGTTCTCAAGGATGCTCACATTTTTCAGCTCTTTCACCCGTGCGATCAGTTTGCTGTTGATTTCCTTGCCGGTCATATCTTTGCAGTGCAGGATCCGGGCTCGGGAGTGAGCGCCTTCTTTGGTATAGGAGAAACCGGCTCCCTTTTTGTCGAAGGCAACGCCCAAATCGATCAGATCGTCAATGATTTCTTGTGATTGATTGATCATGGTTGCGACTGCCGCTTCATTATTTTCGTAGTGGCCAGCACGCAAAGTGTCCTCCAGGAAAGGCTCGAAATCCATTTCGTCGCGCTGGACGCAGATGCCGCCTTGGGCAAGGAAGGAATCGTTATCTTCCAAAGTTCCTTTGGTGACGATCAGGATTTGTTTGTCGCTGCTGAGATTGAGGGCTGCAAACAGTCCGGCGACCCCCGTTCCGATGATAAGGACATCATAGTTGCGCATAAGTGTTCACCTCGGCTAAATCCATCATCCGTTCCAACGGCTGCATGCCTTTCTTGCGCAATGATTCATCCATTTCCACAGCAGGTTCGAAAGTTTCCAGAGCATAGATGATTTTCTCGACCGTGTTCAGCTTCATGTCGGGACAGACCTGACCGACGGAAGGGGCATGAAAGCTTTTGCCTGGGGACCGTTTTTCCATCTCATGGATGACGCCGATTTCCGTGCAGATGATGAAATCTTGGGAGAGGCTCTTTTCGGTATAGGCGACGAGGTCCGATGTGCTGCCGACGAAGTCCGCCAAATCAAGGATTTCCTCCTTGCATTCGGGATGCGCCAAGATTTCGGCTTGCGGAAGGTCGCGTCTCATCTTCAGGACATCGACAACGCGGATACTGGTATGGATCGGACAGTAGCCGTCATTGAAGAGGAACGTCTTCTCGGGAAGCTGATGGGAAATGTATCTGCCCAGGTGCTCGTCGGGAATGAAATAGATATAGCGGTTGGAAAGGGCGGCGATGACATTTTTCGCATTGGATGAGGTGACGCAAACATCGGCGTGTGCCTTGATTTCGGCTGTGGAGTTGATGTAGCAGACGACAGCCACGTCTTCGTAAGTCTCGCGGATTTTTTGGATGTCGCGGATTTTGACCATGTGGGCCATCGGACAATCCGGCTTCAGGTCGGGCATCAGGACGACTTTATCCGGATTCAGCATCTTCGCGCTTTCGCCCATGAAGGCGACGCCGCAGAAAACAATCACTTTTTCCGTGACCTGTGCTGCAATTTTGCTCAAATAGTACGAATCCCCGATAAAGTCTGCGATATCTTGAACGGCCCCAGGAACGTAGTAGTGTGCGAGAATGACGGCATCTTTTTCTGCTTTCAGTTGCAATATTCTTTCCGTAAGTTCATCCATTTGTGCGTCCCCTTTTTTAATGATAGTTTAATGAAAACGACTATATCACGTAACATTACACGTGTCAAGACACCTGTTGAATGTGGAAAGGAAGCCTAACTTCGGTGAAGGAAGGCTTCGCCGGAGTTCGGGGACCATTCCTGTTGCGTACTCCGATGAGTTTAGCTTCGTCGTAGTTGCAGTCGAAGGTTACCGATGTCCTCCGGTGAGCGTACCCGTCACCGGAGCTGTGCAATGTTTTTCAGTTTTCTTCCGGACGGAGAGCACCACGTTCGTATGCACAACGAAGAAGAGGCTGTCTTTGGATGGTAATGCCATTAACTCAAGCGATTGACAAGTAAGAGAGAGGAATGCTCAGCGCGGTAGCCATTACTGTCGAATAGGTGAGGTAGATTCGACAATTTGACACCAGATTGGACCGAGATTGTCGAATGCCGAGAAACTTTCGACAATTTGACATCCTGTCGGACCGAAACTGTCGAATATCTGTGGAACATTCAACAATTTAGCCCTGCAGTCAAGAAAAAGCGAGAATGCATCATGCATCCTCGCTTTTTTACAGTTGCTAAGTTGCTTAAATTAATGACATTACTCTGGATAAGTATTTCTTATCAATATTTTTCGAGACTCTTATTGAACGCCTGCAGATGTCCTTCCGAAGCGTTACGCAAAGCCGTGAAGGTTGCACGAACGTCATCCGGGATGTCTTGTTCGAGGAATTTGTTGTACATCGCGATGTTGTCCACTTCCCCTGTGGCGCAGTTATCCAGTGCCTCTCTTACATCCGCCGCACGTTGGATGTGATCGGCTGATTCGTCAGCCGGAATCGCCAAATTGTATTTTTCGAACAGAACAGTCATTTCGGTGATGTGCTGAGCTTCAGAAGAAATGATGTTGTTGAACGGAGCTTGATCTCCGAAGGTTTCCAGTACGTAGGTATATTCTCCGTGGGCCAAGTATTCATCTTGGATGGCGTACGTGAACATCTCTTCCATCGTCAGATTGTTGTCCGCCAAGGCGCCAACTGCACCATAGATATAGGGTGTTTCAAGCGATGCGCTTTCTTCCATGTCGCCTTCTGCGCTGTCTTCCATCATGGATTCATCTTGTTCGGAACTACTTTCGATCATTTCCGATGAGCCGACTGCTGAAGAATCATTTGTCGCGGTATCTTCGTCCGCGGAACAACCGACCAACAGTAATAGACTCAACAACGCGGCGGAACCGTAGAGTTTCTTCTTGCTGTTCATTTTTTTTTCGTCCTTTCATACAAACGCTGCACGATTGAATGGGGAAGGGAATTTGAAAAGGTGGTCGACGTTTTTGAATGATGAATGGGAAGGATGAACGAAGAATGAAGAACTTGTCACCATTAAGGTACGCCTCACTCAAAAAAATGTCAAAAAATTGGACCTGTTCGGAAGAAAAATTAACCTCTCCCACGAAACCGCAATATTTGCATAGGTTCACTATTTTAGGTATTATTGATTTAGAATAATAATTTATTTATAGTGAATAATTTTGTGCATCAAGCTATCTACATGCAATTATTTATATCAGGAAAAATGGAAGAGGAGGAAACAAATATGGAAACAAAAGCAGAAACGAGACAACTGGAAACACCCATCAAAATCACCGTCGCTGTAACGTATCTGATTATGGTTATCGTCAACGCTTTGGCAAACATCCTTCCGATCAACGGGATCGATACAGGTGCGATATCGGATTCCTATCCGAACCTGTTTGCGCCTGCTGGATTGACGTTTTCGATTTGGGGCGTCATCTATTTGTTGCTGTTGGGCTATACGCTTTACCAATTCGGTTTGTTCCAAGGGGATAAGAGCAAGGTGAAGACGGAATTGTTGCGTAAAATCGGTATCGTCTTTTCGGCCAGTTCAGTAGTCAACGCTGCTTGGATCTTCAGTTGGCATTACCGCATGATCGGCCTGTCGGTGATCTTGATGCTGGTGATTCTGCTTAGCCTGATCTACATCAACCAGTTGATCCTGAAGGAAAAACTCGATCAGAAAGAAAAACTGTTCATCCGTCTTCCGTTCAGCGTCTATTTCGGCTGGATCACGGTGGCAACGATTGCGAACATCACGACGCTGCTGGTCGACATCGGCTGGAATGGCTTCGGAATTTCTGAGTCGATTTGGACAATACTGATCATCGTAATCGGGCTTGTGATCGGAGCCGTCACGATGATCCGCAACCATGACATCGCCTACGGGCTGGTGATCATCTGGGCTTATGCGGGCATCCTGATCAAGCACATGTCCCAGGACGGCTTTGCCGGGCAATACACCGGCATCATCATGACCGTCATCGCTTGTATCGTACTGATGGGCGTGGCGATCGGCTACGTGCTTTTCGCGAAGAGACAAGCGCCGCCCAGTTTGAAATGATGACAATTTTAATAAAGTTATAGTTTGATTGACTTGAAACAGGTCCCGGCAACGATTCGACTGAATTGGCGCCGGGACTTGTTTTTGTGCCATTTCAGACCCTTTATGCTGCTATCGTATTGATGGTCGTGCGGATGCGGAAGTGATAAAATAAGCATGAGACAATGGGCTTCAAAAAAGGAGACGTGTATAAAATGAGCTTTGTGATTGAAATGGTGGAAACACAGGAACAACCGACTTTGGTTTTGAAAACGGTTACTCCGGTAAGCGAGCTTCCGAAAATATTGGGGAAGGCCTTCATGGACATCGTCACGCACATCATTGAATTGGGTGAACAACCGGTTGGACCAGCTTTCGTCGGCTATTTCAACATGGATATGGAAAGGCTCGAACTGGAAATCGGTTTTCCTGTATCCAAACCACTGCCTGGCAAAGGCGATATCCTTGCAGGAAACATCCCTGCCGGCAAACAGGTCAGCTGCATATACAAAGGTCCTTATATGGAGATGCCGCCTGCTTATGAGGAAATTGAGAAATGGATCAAAGATAATGGCTACAAACCGCTTGGTCCCGTCTATGAGCATTATTACAATTCGCCTGAGGAAGTACCCGAAAGCGAACTGCTGACGAAAATTGTATTCCTGGTGGAGTGAGCATACGCCAATTCCTATTTCAAAAAATGAGGCGATACCTATGACAGATGTAATGATCAACAAAGAAGTGGAAGTATTTTTTACCGGAAAACCTGAAACGAGAGCATTGTTCAGGGCTGTGGAAAGGAAAATCCGGGCAATCGGACCCGCCATCATCACGGTGACAAAGACCCAGATTTCCTTCGCTACAAGAACGCAATTCGCCTGGATCTGGATGCCGCAGCCTACAGACAGAAAGCGACCGCTGCACAGTTTGGTGCTGAGCTTCGGCTGCGGGCGCCAAATTGTGCATGATCAGATTGTCGAAGCGGTCGAACCGTACCCCGGCAGATGGACGCACCACGTCATCATTGCGGAGGAAGCTGATCTGACGGATGTCTTGGATACTTGGCTACAGGAAGCGTATCGGTTTTCTGAAACACGGGGGCGACAGCAATCTTCAAAGATATAGGCAACTGAAAAGCAACCGTTGTGGATCGATTTTGTCGACAAAGTAAGTGAAGTTGATCGAACGGACACTGCCGGAGCAGGTTGAAAAAGGAAGGGCCGATGGAAATGAATAGGGCGGAAATCATCGCGTGGCTTCTGGAAGGCGATCCAGCCATCCAATATCAGACAAGGTGCGATCTGTTGCATGAGGATTCTGCGGTATTGTCCGACTTGAAAAACAGGATAGCCGAGGCGGGTTGGGGCCGTGCTTTTCTGAAACGACAACAGCCTGACGGGCATTGGGGCCGCGCGTTCTATCAACCGAAATGGACGAGCAGCCATTACACCTTGGTGGATCTGCGCAACCTCTGCATCCCGGCAACACCAGAAATCAAGAAGGCGTTGGCGCTCATCCTTGCCACTTCAATAGGGCCTGATGGTGGCATTAATCCGTCAAAGGATATCGAGCAGAGTGATGTCTGCATCAACGGGATGTTCCTGAACTATGGTTGTTATTTCGGGACGGATGAGGAAAAGCTCAGGTCGGTGGTCGATTTCATCATTAGCCAGCAGCTGGCCGATGGCGGCTTCAATTGTCGCCTGAACCGATCTGGTGCCCGTTACAGTTCGATGCATTCCACGACCAGCGTCCTGGAGGGCATCCGTGAGTACATCGCTGCCGGTTATACCTTCAGGGCGGAAGAGTTGAATCGGATTGAAGGAGAGGCACAGGAATTCCTTCTGCGGCATCGGCTGTTTAAATCCGACCATACCGGCGCAGTCATCCATCCGAGCTTTTTGAAATTGGTATACCCGCCGCGTTGGCGCTATGATATTTTGCGCGCGCTCGATTATTTTCAAAGTGTCGGTTATCCGTATGATGAAAGGCTGCAGGATGCTTTGGACATTCTGAAGGAAAAGCGACTGTCGGACGGACGCTGGAAAACGCAGGCCCATCATCCCGGCGAAGTGCATTTTCAGATGGAACAGGCCGGAAAGCCAAGCCGCTGGAATACGCTCAGATGCCTGCGAGTACTGGAATATTATGACAGGGATGCATGATGCTTTTAAAGAGCATCATGCATCCCCTGAAATGGAAGGAGAGCTAGTTATGACGGAATCCGGATTTCCCGAGGAGTGGCTCAGTTTGCGTAATCCTCAGGAATGGCATGACTGGCTGGTGCAAAAGCATGATCAAAAGGATCAGATTTGGCTAAAAATCAAAAAATCCCACACTAAAGGCGAGGGGATCCGGCTCGCAGAAGCGGTCGAAGAGGCGCTCTGTTTCGGCTGGATCGACGGTAAGATGTACAGTCTGGATAAGGAAAGCTTCATCATCCGCATGACTCCTCGCAGGCCAGGGAGCGTGTGGTCGCTGGTCAACCGCAAACGTGCCGAAGCTTTGATGGCGGCAGGAAGGATGACTGAAGCCGGTTTGGCGGCAATCCAAGCAGCGAAGACCAACGGAAAATGGCAAGCAGCGTATTCCTCTAAGGAAGTCCCGGAGCTGCCCGAGGAACTGGAGCAGGCATTCAAGGATGATCCGTTAGCCCGCGCGTGTTTCGAAGGCTGGCCGACCGGTGAAAAGGCCCACTATCTTTTCTGGATCGCACACGCAAAACGTCCCGATTCCCGGAAAAAAAGGATTGCCGAAACGTTGGAACGGGCACAAGCCAAAAAAAAGCCATCCCCTTTAAGAGGATGACCGAGCTTGATGCGGTAGACAGTCTACAGCAGTTCCTGCGCCAACAAGGAATAGGTTTTGAGCCGCGCCTTTTGGGAATGCGGCATGCTGATGATCATCGCTTCGTCGAAACCGTATTGTTCCTGCAGATTCAGCAATGTTTCTCCGGCTTCTTTCGCGGTCCCGATAATATGCGTCTTGCGGATGTCGTTGATAAGCTGCTTCTCGATTTCCGTCAGCGGGTAAGCGGCGGCTTGTTCCGGGGTCATCAGGTGGTTGCGCATCATTCCGCGGAAAAGCTGCATCTTGAAGATTGCATACGGCAACTCTTCGTAGAGCGCTTCTTCGCGCGTATCCGCGACGATGGCATGGAAAGCGACGCTGATCTGTTTTTCGGGTATGGCTGCGGATGGGACAAAATTCTTCTTGTAGAGGTCGAAAATACTTTTATCAAGCGTCCCGGTGAAGAACTGCGCGAATGAATAGCCGACGCCCATTCTGCCGGCCTGCACAGCACTGTTTCCGCTCGAACCCAATAACCAGGTCTGCGGAACGGTCACGTCTACAGGCGCCGCGGGAGTGTCCCGGTAAAGTGGATCCTGGGGTTTCCGGTCTTCCAAAAGATCCAATATCGTCCGCAGTTTTTCGTAATGATTCTCCAATTGGGGCGGGTTGCCTTGCGCTAATGCGTACATGGACTGACGATCGCCTCCGGGGGCACGGCCTACGCCCAAATCGATCCGACCGGGTGCAAAGCCGGACAGTGTTTTGAAGACTTCCGCGATTTTCAAAGGGGAGTAATGCATCATCATGACGCCTCCGGTTCCGACACGGATCCGATCCGTCGCGGCCGCGATGAAGGCGGCGATGATTTCGGGCGCGGCGCTCGCCATCAAATTGCTGCCGTGATGCTCGGCGAACCAAATGCGTTCGTACCCGAGGCTATCGCCTAAACGGGCGAGTTCTTTGGCGTTCTGCAGGGACTGCTCGGCGTTGCCGCCTGCTGTGATGTGGACTTGGTCCAAGATGCTGAGTTTCATAATTTCCTCCGATTCTTTATTCTGAATACATTTGTGCAAATGATTTCCAAATTATTGATAGATTGACTATAACAAACCCGGCCGCTTGGGACAAAGAATTGGCTTTTGAATTGTAAGCGGGATAGGGTGGTCACAAAAGAAAAGGAAGTGGCATGTGGATGATCGTGTTCAATCCGTCGATGTAAAAGAAATAGGCGATCAGGAACAAGAACATTTTCCTGTGGCTGCGGATCTGACGCAGTGTTTTCGATAGTCTGGCGAAACTGTCATGGATGATATGTTCGCTGGGCGGGAGGAAATAGCGCTGTTTCACATTACGCAGCATCGGAATCGTGAAGACGATCCACCAAAATGCCGTGAACAGGAAGGAGGCTTTGACGGCGGTGGTCCGGGAAATGCCGATGCTCTCGCCGAACATGATCAGCAGGATCGAAAGCACGAACGGAATCGTACTGCCGCCGATATAACCCAGCGCAAATCCGTAAGTGGAGACCCGATCCATTCGTTCATCGGTCGCGACATCCACCAAAAAAGCGTCATAGAAGATATTTGCTCCGGAAAAACCGATTGTCGTGAGCATATAGAAGGCAAGCAGCAGGCGCCAATCGTCCGTAAAGCTGAGCGCAGCCGTTGCAACAACACCGATCAAGAAGAAACTTTTGAACAGTCGCATTTTCCATTTCGGATAATCCCCGATCGTACCGAGGATCGGCGCGAATACGGCGATAGCCAAAGTTGCGGCAGAGGTTGCATAGCCCCAAAAAGAATCCGCCAAGTTCGGGGCGATTCCTTCCCCACTTGTGATCGACTTATAAAAAAGTGGCAAAATGACCGAGGAGATGATGACCGAATAGGCGGAATTGGCCCAATCATACATGATCCAACTTCTTTCCTGCAACGAAAAACTTTTCAGCATGGCTGCCTCCTCCGATCATAAAAGGTGATAACGCTCTCATTTGTTTATAATTTATTTATATCAGTTGTTGGCTGATATCACAAGCCCCAAGCCAGTCAAGCAGCCTATCTTTTCGGAAAAAAAGAAAATCATGGTAAAATTCAGCTATAGAGAACAGAATGGGGGAAGGGAAGTCATGGCCAAATATGAGCGCCCGGAATACACGGTCCTGCTGTCGGAGTATCCGTTCGAATTGAGGGAATACCGGGATTTCTACGTCGTGGAATACGACAATGCCGCTGATCCGGATGTGGACAGCGGGTTCGGCACCTTGTTCCGTTATATTTCAAAAGATAATCAAGCGGACCGAAAAATCAGCATGACTGTACCGGTTATCCAGGAAATGTCGGAAGAACGCACGAAGATGGCATTTGTTGTCCCTAAGACGGAATGGGAGGATATTCCGCAGCCCAACAGTCCTGCGCTGACCGTAAAAAAATTCGCCAACGGCCTTTTTGCGGTCATCCAATACGGCGGTTATTCGAATGATCGCAAAGAACGGGACATGCTGGAGAAGCTAGCTCAGTGGCTGCAGGAGAAAAAGTACCAGCCAGCTTCGAATTATATGCTGGCGTCCTTCAACGCGCCGTTCGTGCCGCCGATGTTCCGGCACAACGAAATCATGGTGCGGGTCGGAACGGATCAACAGGATTCCGAGTAAATAATGGACAATCAGGTGTTCCTTTTGTATCGTATTCGAGAATAAACTTACCAAAAAGGGGACTAGTGCATGAAAAACTTAAAAAGCGGCTTGAAAGGCTTGTTCGCTTTATTGGCGATCATTCTGGCCGTATGGTTCAACGGCGTAGACTCGCTTTTCGAGGAACAAACATCCGATTCTTCGATCAGCATAGCCGCCAGTAGCTCGCAAACAATTGAAGAAGGTACCCAAGAAAGTGAAATACAGGAATCGACCGAAACGGCAATCAGCAGTGGCGTTTCGGAAGGACAGTCCTATTCGACGAAAAACGAAGTGGCGGCCTATATCCACCAGTTTAACGCACTGCCGCCCAACTATCTGACGAAGGACGAAGCTGAAGCATTGGGCTGGGACAACGCAGAGGGCAATTTGTGGGAAGTGACGGATGGGATGTCGATCGGTGGTGATTTCTTCGGCAATCGTGAGGGCTTGCTTCCGAAGAAATCGGGCAGGACCTATTACGAAGCCGACATCAATTACGACGGTGGCTACCGCGGGGCGGAGCGCATCGTGTACTCGAATGACGGACTGATCTTTTACACGGATGATCATTACGAGTCGTTCGAGCAGCTGTACGGGGAGGGGGATTGATTGAAGATGGAAATCATCCGTTTGGAAGGCAGGGAAATGACCGGCCGAAAAGCAACGCATGCCTATCTGAAAAAGAAATTGCACCTCCCCGAATATTACGGCAATAACCTGGATGCCTTATGGGATTGTCTGACGACGGATTATTCCGGCAAAATGATCATCCTGCATGATCCGCAAATGGTGCATAACCAACTCGGCGATTATGGGGATTCCCTGGTTAGCCTGTTAAAGGAAGTTGCTGCGACCAATTCCGCTATCCGTTTGATCCTGGCTTATCCGCTCCGAAGCTGATTCAGATCAACGAGCTAGGCAATAAATGATTGTCAACCAAAAAATCGCGGCCCACGCAAAAAAAGACGATTCGCTCAGAATCGTCTTTTTTTGCGGTTTTGTCAATTTCCGAACGAAAAATTCTTTCTTTGATTGTCAACCAAGCGTATAGTTGACTGTATGGGGTAGACAAGTCAATGAGGTGATCAAATGGGAAAAAGAAAAGTCAGAGTCTATATCGCAGCCAGTCTGGATGGATATATCGCGCATTCGGATGGAGATATCGATTGGCTTGATAGTGTCGCCAGACCGGATGAAGATTATGGCTATGCCGCTTTTATTGAAACGATCGACACAGTCATCATGGGCCGGAAGACATACGAAAAAGTGTTGTCTTTCGGCGGGGAATTCCCGCATGCAGACCGGGACTGTTATGTCCTTTCACGGACGGAGCGTCCTTCTGAGGGGCAAATACATTTTTACAGCGGATCTCTCGACAATCTGTTGGACCAAATCCGGAGCAGACCCGGCAAAGACATCTTTATCGATGGCGGGTCCGAAGCAATCGACTTATTCCGTGAGAAAGGGCTGATCGACAGTTATACTGTATCCATCATCCCGATTTTGTTGGGTGAAGGGATTCCGTTATTTAAAGAAAGCAAGAAGGAGCACCCATTGAAATTAGTTGAAGCAACCACGTTCGATTCCGGCTTGGTGCAGCTCAACTATGAGCCGGCCAAGATATAGAAGCCTAAATGATCAGACATATTTGCTGCCTTCGCGGATGCTCAAACTGGACAGATCATCCTTATGTGCGGAAATGAATGCGCGCACCCAATCGGGATTCGTTTTGCTGAAATCGCGCAAGCTCCAACCGATAGCTTTATTGATGAAGAATTCCTTTTGGTTCAGATTATTTTTGATGATTTCTTCCAATAACACGGCGTCCGTCTTGGATTTGAAGCCGAGTTGATGATCGATTGCGACCCGACGAAGCCAGATGTCATCAGCCACGCTCCATTCCAACAGGATCGGCTTGCATTCCGGATAGCGTTGGACGATCAATCCGACAACGCCATCCAGGCCATCGACGGTATCCCACCAAGATTTTGTCTGGATGTATTGTTTCAATTTCGGCAAGTTTTCCGGAACGAGGCAATCCTGAATCGCCAGTAAATAATCGACGCCGGCATACTGGAATTCACGTTCTTCACGCTTGAAGCACTGGTCGACGAAATCGAAGTCGACGATTTTTTCTTTTTTTGCGGTTGCAAAAATTTTTTTATAGGCTGCTTTCCGCGGAGCCGATGCGATGCCCAGGAACGGGAATTGATTCCGCATATAGGCCGACATCTGGGGAGCACGTTTTTCATCGCGCAAAGCCAGCAAAGATTCAAAAATACCATCATACCACATGTTTTTTACCCGCCTTTCTGAGGTGGATACAACTTATAAGCCACTCATCATGATTACTTTAGAACAGTTTCAGGAAAAGTGCAAACATGATTCAAAGGAGGAAATTATGGAAAAAATAGAAAATTCAGCTGGATCCGAAAAGTACTGATCGGATTGGCCATAAGTATTATGATTGCAGCAGGTGCATTCTTTTGGTATGTGAATGACTATTATCAGGCAACGGTGGAGGCTGTTGAGGCGCTGCAGTCGGATGAGTCGATCACTGTTACGGAGACCGATGATACGATCACCTTTACTCCGAATGGAAAAGATCCGGAAGAAGGGGTTATCTTTTATCCGGGCGGAAAGGTGGAAGCGGAAGCCTATGCACCTTTGCTGCGTAGCTTGGCCGAAGCGGATTTATTGGTGGTCATCGCCAAGATGCCGTTCCATTTGGCGGTTTTTGACGCGGACGCGGCCGAAGCAATCATGGAACAGGAAGTTAGTGTGCAGGATTGGTATCTTGCCGGTCATTCTTTGGGCGGTGTCATGGCCTCCAATTTTGCGGCCGATCAAACTGATGAAGTCGCCGGCTTGATTTTCTTAGCAGCCTATCCATCCAATGATTTGACTGATGCGCCGTTTTCTGCGCTCTCCATCTATGGTTCGGAGGATGAAGTTTTGAGCCGTGAAAGCTACGATAAAGCGCAAGCGAAGTTGCCGGATGACTATACGGAAATCGTGCTGGATGGCGGTAATCATGGCCAATTCGGCGATTACGGCCCGCAGGAGGGCGATGGGACGGCATCCTTCAGCGCCAATCAGCAGCAACAGCAGACGGTCGAGGCCATCACAGCATTCATCGGAAACAGCCACCAGCAATAATGCAGCGGATTAAACAGTACGTGAGATTTGCATGAAGGGAAGACAAATATGACAGAAATAACGATGGTGAAAATGAGTGATTTATCAGAAACACAAAAAGAGGATGTCAGAAAAATTTTTGTCAGCAGCTACTATAAGGACATGAAGACGTTGCATCGCGACACCGATCGCCTGCTTGGCGGATTCCGCAGGCTGCTGCAGGAGGACTTGATCCGAGTTGCGATGGACGGGGAGCGCCCGGTCGCGATGGTGGGCTGTTCGACCAACCAGCGTCGTGCGATGGAAGTCAACAAAGAGGATTTCCTGGCTAATTTCGGATTTCTCTGGGGACATGTCGGTTATTTCAGTTTTCGCAAAGAATACGGAGAGCCATTGGACATCGACGATGATACGCTCTATTTTGAATGTGTAGCGACCAACGAGGCAGACCGGTGCCAAGGTGTTGCCGGACGGATGCTGCTTAAGCTGATCGAAACGGAACCTTACGAAACCTTCGCCTTGGATGTCGTCGACAGTAACGGACGGGCTCAAAGTGTTTACGAAAGGATTGGCTTCCGCGAAGTGCATCGCAAAAAATCCTGGATCGGAAAAATTTTCATGGATTACTCGGAAAGCATCTGGATGAGCCGTCCGAAGCATTTGCCGAATCCATCGGAATGATGAGGAAGTCAAAAATTCAATTAGACAAACAGGGCCGGCTTTGATATAGTAATACAGATAGTAATCACATTCATTGATGAAGAAAGTACTTCGAGCAATGTTCACAGCGAGCGGGGAAGGTGGAAGCCCGCAACGGAGTGAAGAAGGAAACGCACTTCAGAGAAAATGACTTGAAAACAGGCGCGGTCCTCTGTTCAACGGACGGATCGGGAAAGAGTCTGCGAGTAGCGTCGTTCGGTTTAGCCCCGTTAACGGTTCAAAAGGATAAACTAATCAGAGCCCATCTGTGTTGCTTTATCGAATTAGAGTGGTACCACGGATGTTCGTCTCTATTTTGCCAGGGCAGAATAGGGGCTTTTTTTATCGTTATCGCAGATTTGCGGTACCTACTGGAAGATAAGTGATCCATTCACCGTGTGGATAGGCAGAGGCATATAATAAAGGAGCAGAAAAATATGGACTATAAAAAGATTGTTGCTGAAGAGATTCAAAAGCTGGTATCGGAGCATTTAACTTACGACCAAGTGTACCAATTGCTGGAAGTACCCAAATATACAGAACACGGGGACGTTGCATTTCCGGCATTCGCACTGGCGAAAGCATTGCGCAAAGCGCCGCAAGCTATCGCCGGAGATTTGGCGGCACAACTGAACCATCCTTATATTGAAAAGGTTGAGGCGGTCGGCCCGTACGTCAATCTGTTCCTTGAAAAAGCAGCGGTATCGAATGCGGTCTTGCATGAAATTGCTGCCGAGAAGCAAGCGTTCGGAACAGCCGATATCGGAAAAGGCGGCAACGTGCCGATCGATATGTCCTCGCCGAATATCGCGAAACCGATCTCGATGGGGCATTTGCGTTCTACGGTAATCGGAAATTCTTTGGCCAATATCATGAAGAAAGTCGGCTTCAACCCGATCAAAATCAACCACTTGGGCGACTGGGGAACGCAATTCGGCAAGTTGATCGTCGCCTACAAATTGTGGGGCAATGAGGAGAAAGTCAAAGCTGAGCCGATCAACGAATTGCTGACTCTGTACGTGCGTTTCCATTCGGAAGCAGAAACAGACGATACTTTGAACGACGAAGCCCGCGCCTGGTTCAAGAAATTGGAAGACGGCGATGCAGAAGCTCTGCATCTTTGGGAGTGGTTCCGTTCCGAATCGCTGCAGGAATTCATGAAAATCTACGATATGTTGGGGATCACGTTCGATTCCTTCAACGGCGAAGCTTTCTATAATGACAAGATGGATGAAGTCGTTGAGCTGCTGGACAAAGCCGGCATCCTGACCCAGGACCGCGGTGCAACCATCGTCGATCTGGAAAAATACAATCTGAATCCGGCTTTGATCAAGAAATCGGACGGCGCAACGCTGTACATCACCCGCGACTTGGCTGCGGCAATCTACCGCAAACGCAACTATGATTTTGCGATGTCCTTGTACGCAGTCGGCAATGAGCAAAGCAACCATTTCAAACAACTGAAAGCCGTTCTGAAAGAACTCGGCTATGATTGGGCAGAAAACATGCACCACATCCCATTCGGTCTGATCACACAAGGCGGCAAAAAATTGTCGACGCGCCAAGGGAAAGTCATCCTGCTTGAGGAAGTCCTGAATGAAGCGACCGAGCTTTCCTTGAAACAGATCAACGAGAAGAATCCGACATTGGAAAATAAAGAAGAAGTCGCCAAAGCAGTCGGCATCGGTGCCGTCGTTTTCCACGACCTGAAAAATGACCGTCTGAACAATTTCGACTTCGATTTGGAAGAAGTCGTGCAATTCGAAGGCGAAACAGGCCCATACGTACAATATACAAACGCACGTGGCTTGAGCATCCTGCGCAAAGCGGCAGTTGAACTGGACACGACCGAAGCTGCTGATCTTGGTTTGGATGACGCGTACGCATGGGAAGTCGTGAAACTGTTGAACAGTTTCCCTGAAATCATCCAACAAGCCTACGAAAAATTCGAGCCATCCGTGATCGCGAAATACACGCTCCACTTGTCCCAAGCATTCAATAAATACTACGGCAACACAAAAGTGCTTGTCGAAGACGACAAACGCAACGCCCGTCTGGCTCTTGTACAATCCGTAGCCACAGTCCTGCAAGAAGGCCTAAGACTCCTAGGAGTCCAATCCCCAGAAAAAATGTAGAGCGAGATGAATCCCGCTCTAGGAATCGAGCACTAACGAAATTTAGGAACTGCCAGCCCGGTTTTGGCTGGATGGGCCTAAATAGCGTTAGGCACTCAAACGTCACAGTGCGACGTTTGAGGTCTTTCGCAATGTTTGTGCTGAACCTAATGACGCACCGTTTGTTAGGGATTCAGAGTTCGACTAAGTAGAGCGAGATGAAAAGCGTTTAGATACCCGGACGTTGGAGCAAATAACGAAGTGAACCTCTTTTGTTCACTACGTAAGGAGGCACTGTGACCGTACCGGTCAAGTGTATCATGTCTCTAAGCGATTAAAAATCGCAAGAGCCATGACAAAACGGGAGTGGTATCTGCTTTTCAGAACGCGTTTTCGTAGGATACGATGAATTGCTCACCCCCTGCAATTCAGAGTTCGACTATGTAGGATACGACAAAAACCAAAATCGCCTAAAATTATGCACATAGTTTTAGGTTTTTTGATTTTCATTGAACAATTAAAAAAGAAAGAAGGGATAATCCGTGGATATCTACAGGAAGCTCATGGCTGATGAACGTGTCATTTACCTCATGAAAGGAACCCTGGTGGGTTTATCAGCCGGTTTTATTGTTAGTCTATTCAGATTAGGCATTGAATTTATTTTAGAAACAGTGATCGAAGGCTATCATTTCATGCAGGAACAGCCAATCTGGCTCATCCCTTAGGTAATTTTTTCAGTGACAGCCGCGCTCATCGTCGGAAAACTTGTTAAAAGCGAACCTAACATCAAGGGCAGCGGCATTCCGCAAGTTGAAGGGCAAGTACAGGGGCTCATCAGCTTAAACTGGTGGCCAGTACTCTGGAAAAAATTCATCGGCGGTCTACTGGTGATCGGATCCGGCCTTTTTTTAGGAAGGGAGGGCCCGTCCATCCAACTGGGATCCGCAGTGGGGCAAGGCATCAGCAATCTCACAAAGGGGGATGATGTCGAAGAAAAAATCCTTCTTTCGAGCGGTGCCGGTGCCGGTTTGGCCGCAGCTTTCAATGCTCCTTTGGCAGGACTGATGTTTGTCCTGGAGGAGGTCCATCATAATTTTTCTCCCTTGTTGGCCATCACGACTTTCTCTTCGGCGCTTGTGGCAAATTTTGTATCCCTTAATATCTTCGGGTTGACTCCGGCGTTGGATATCGGCATGATGAACACGATCCCGATCGCCTAATATGGTTTGGTTATTGGTTTAGGCATCTTTCTGGGATTGAATGGCTGGCTCTACACCAAAGTAGTCTTGGTATTGCCTAAACTGTATGGCAGGTTGCCATTCATCCCAGCTCGGTATAATGCAATCTTGCCATTCCTACTGGTCATCCCGATCGGCTATTTTCTTCCCCAGGTCATCGGAGGAGGCAGCGAGCTGATCCTGCATTTGAGCAATTGGCAACTCTCCTTGGGGATGTTGCTCGGCTTATGGGTTTTGCGCTTTGTATTTTCGATGGTTTCCTATGGGGCGAATGTTCCCGGCGGTATTTTTCTGCCGATCTTATCCTTGGGGGCAATATTGGGCGCCATCTATGGGAAAGCAACGTTGTCTCTGTTTTCTTTCGATCCGCAATATTTGCCGCATTTTATCATTTTTGCGATGGCGGGTTATTTCACAGCCATCGGAAAAGCACCCTTGACCGCCATCATTTTGGTGACGGAGATGGTCGGCGGGATGAATCAGTTGATGCCTCTTGCCATTTGTTCATTCAGCGCCTTTGTCACTGCGAATCTGTTGGGAGTGGATCCTATCTATGAGAGCCTTTTGGAAATGCTGATCGCTTCACATGACAGCAAGCGCAATGGGAAAAAATATCTGTTTGATCTACCGGTCAGAGCTGAAAGTTATTTTTCCAGCAAAGAGATACGTGATGTCCGTTGGCCTGAGGATGTGTTGGTGATATCGATCCGAAGAGGCCAGCAGAATGTTGTGGCAACCGGGAAAACAGTTATGCAAACGGGCGATGTGCTGCATGTTTTGACGGATCTGGGCTTGGCCAAAACCGTTCAGGAAGAACTGAAGCAATTGGGAAAGAGGCAAATTTTCGACACTTGATCCATCGAGTGGGTTTTTTCTTGAAAATATGCTATCCTTATATTGAATTTTGTGAAAGTCGGTGCATCGTAAGCCTTGATAGAGGGGGTTTTGTAAAATGGGAAGAATTTCAGACATTACATTGACCAACCAGCCGGAACAGCGCATCATTTCCATCAAAACGGAAACAACGCTAAAAAATATGCAGACGAAGATCTAAGTGTATAATTTTTCTATGCAAAACTATTCTTTTGTTGAAATAGTCAAAAAGAAGACCTTACAATACAACTAAAGGTTGGTAGCCAATTTAGTGTAGAGGAAGGTCTTCATGGAAAAAATTATAGCAGAAATTCACCACATAATAAAGGATTCAAATCATGTGCTTGATGCAGAAACTACGCTTCAGGCTTATTTCTCAGATCTTGTAAGTCAACTCATGAAGGAGGCCTTAGAGGCCTTGGATAGCGAGTTGTACGTTCCGTTTAAAGCGGAAGGATGGCGTATCGCCAACAGGGATTCACGCACGATTACTTTCACATTCGGTACAGTCGAGTTTATGCGTAGACGTTTAAAGAAGAAAGGTGAAAAGAGCTTTTTCCCACTGGATAACATCTGTGGCTTCAATAAAAGCGAGCGCTACTCTACCCTTTTACAAAAGCAAGTGGCCGAACTTGTGACTGGCAGCGTCTACCGCGGTGTGGCCGAAGCCGTCACTAAACTGACTTCGTTCAGCATGAGCCATGGAACAGTGGGCAATATTGTGAAATCGGTAGGAGAAAAGCAAGCGCAGTGGGAGAAACAAAACTTAGAAGAATACGAAGTGGCCTTACCCGAAGAACAGAAAGAAGTACCTTTTCTCTTGGTAGAAGGCGATGGGATCGTCATAAAAGGCAAAGGGAAAAGAAAAGAAGAGATCCACCGAGTCCAAATAGCAGAAGGCGTCACAACAAGCGGGAAAAGAAAGAAACTGAAAAATCCCATATTTGTTTCATCATTGAAATCAGCGAAAGATGCCTGGGAGAAAGCAGCGGTTTATTTAGGGAGTCATTACGATCTCAAAAATACGGTAGTCATTTCGAACACCGATGGTGGCTCAGGTTATCGGGCAGAGGACTGTGCCTTGGCAATCGGTGTATGCAAAGAACATATCCACCAGTTGGATCGCTACCACGTTCACAGAAAGATTAAGAGTCGGCTTTCTTGGTGTCCAGAGATGGAACTGCCACTGAAAAAGGCCCTATGGTCCTATGATTGGGATTCGATTGCGATTGTATTGGATACGATTGAAAGTAAAATATCGCTAGAACAGGAGAAAGAGCAAAAAGAGGAATTGCGACTTCTTACAGCCTACCTAGAAAGAAACTGGACGTATCTTCGTCCGTTAAGAGAAATCGAATACTGCAAAGGAATCCAGGGGATTGGAAGCTGTGAAAGTAATCATCGCCCTTATAGCTATCGGATGAAAGGAAATGGGAAGTACTGGAGCCATGACGGCGCTCGGGCGATGGTCTCCATCATTGAAGGCAAGAAGATGGGAACCCTGGAAAAAGCGTTAACGGAGCCAATACGTATCGTTCCGGAAAGTTTAGCGACAAAACTGAAATTCGCAGTCAGAAATGCGTTAAAGAAACATTCCGGCAGAGAGCGGACACCCGCTAGACAGGCTGGTATACCAGCGATGAATGCGACCTGTAGCATGGGAATGATGAAGAAAATATTTGCGAGTTAATCAGGATTTTCTCCAAATCCTCCGGGAATACAGTGAATTACGCTTTTTGATTCACTGTATTCCCGGAGGGAAGGGCAAGCGACGCGCGCCGAAGCTTCAGGGACAATATTAAAATATTTTCAAATTGGCACTACAAGTAAGGTTTTTGAACTTTGCATAGAAAAGATTGACACATACGACGAAGATAGAGGACTGCCGCGAAAAAATCATGACCTATCTGAATTTGTTGGAAGAACTGCCTGCAGGACCCTGCCTCACGATTTATTACCGAAAGATCGTCGTAAAGCCCCTTGCTTTAGCTATGGGGATATAAGACGTGCACTCAGTTGTGTTATGTGGGAATTAGCTGTATAATCAATGTATGGAAAATAAAAAATATAACTCAAATCATAACATCACTTATTCTTGTACCTACCATGTTGTCTGGTGTCCAAAATATCGGCGAAAGGTCCTTGTCGGACCAGTAGCGGCACGCTTAAAGGAGCTCATTGTAGAAACGTGCACCGGTCTATCCGTCGAAATTCAGGAAATGGAGATCATGCCAGACCACGTTCACCTCCTATTGGATATAGATCCACAATTCGGGGTTCACAAAGCAGTCAAACGCATCAAGGGAGTTTCTTCCCGCGTGTTGAGAAAGGAGTTTAAGGAACTGACGACGAAGCTACCCACTCTTTGGTCGAATAGCTATTTCGTTTCCACAGTGGGTGGGGCACCGCTTGAAAT
>NZ_FJND01000028.1:0-24734 GCF_900067165.1 Trichococcus sp. ES5 | reverse complement strand
CATACATCATGCCCGTTTTCTTTCTAATCTTGGGCTCAGGCAGAAGATCTTCATCTGCGTACTTTTTTGCGGTGCGCCAGTTGATTTCCAATTCTTCAGCTATGTGATTAATAGATTTATCGTGATTGTTTCGTAGATTTCTGATAGTATTAATATCGGTCATTGCGAGCATTCCCTTTCTTACCTCCAGTTACAGTGTTGGAACTATAACTTTAGAGGAATTTCAGGACGCCCGCAATGGCTTTTTCTTTTGCCCTAAGCTGCTTGCGGAGTTATGTACTTTTGCGCTGCAATTGTATGTAGGTTTATCTTGCCACAAACACTAATGTGACATACTGGTGAAAAATTATTTTTTGATCAAGGATACATTACTTTTTCTCCAGCTTTAAAAGTAGTTATTTCTGATAATGTAAAGAACGATACCTCTTTATATAAAATGTTGAGTGAATATGAAGGACAGAGAATTATATACCGCATAGGGACTCCCCAGGGGAATAATTTCTAAATTGATATAGAGAACATCTTCATGAAATGAGATCAAAACAGACATAGACACTATCAAGGATTCCTCATAAAATGAGGTAACATATTTCACTTCTTTTACGTATTTATAGGTAGGAGGTGAAAAAAATGAACTCTTATGAAATGTATATACAATTAGATCCAGCGCTTGAGCACATCATTGAAGAAATTAGTATCTATTTGACAAGAGACTATCACATAACCGCGACGTACCAAGATATTATTGAGAATGCAGTACTGACTTTATACTTCGAGTTACAGCAAGATCATAAACTCTTTGACTAACCTAGTCAAAGAGCCTTAATTGAATCAGCAACGAATAAAACCTACTAATTGTTTAGTAGGTTTTATTCGTATGAAATTTTCTCCTTATCCATATTTTGAAACGACTTCATACGTTTATGCTCATTTACTAAAATTCCTTGTGCAAAGGACATAAAACCACTTAAATCTTGTTTTGCAAGCAATTCAATATAAATTGCCTTTGTTTCTTTTTCAATAATCAAAGGCGGAAATCCCTCTTGCAGCAGTGAATAATTCATTAGCATACGCCCTGTTCGCCCATTACCATCAGAGAATGGGTGAATCCGTTCGAATTGAATGTGAGTATCTAAAATACCCTCTAATTTCTCTTTGTCAGTAGATGCATTCTCCACTCTGTATTCCAGATTGTCTACTAATTGTTGGACTAGGAATGGCGTTTCTGATGGTGAAGCTGTTTGAAATTCTGCACCTATAATCATGTTTTCGTTCTTTTTAAACTGGCCTTTATCATATTGAAGGCGATCGGTTAAATCAGCATGAATTTCTTTGATAATGGACACAGAAAGCTTATCGTTATTCTCTAAATGGTCCAACAGGTTATAAAAAGCATGTTTATGATTTTCAATTTCGTAAAATTCACGTACAGTTGCCCCACCGCTAACTGGCAGTGTGCCATTCAAAATAATCGAAACAGTCGCAGGCAATGAGATCGTATTCCCTTCTATCCCTGCTGAGTGGTGGGCAAGACGTACCAACATATCATCTAAATAGTCTTGTGGTATTTTTTTTAGAATTCCGCTCATAAAAACAGCCCTCCCCTTCTCCCCCATAATGTTAAAATGGTAAAATGGTATATAACACTAACAAAAATCCTTATATAAAAACCTTCTCGAAGCCTCCCCCAAAGTGTTAAAATGGTAGAATGGTAAAATGTTATTTACCATTCTACCATTTTATAATCCAACCTTTTTCTGATGTTTCTTCACATCTTTATCTTCATAGATTTGAACTAAATCTTCAAATCGCTTTAATTCACCATTACTTAAATTTTCGATATAGAGATTCAGTACCAATTCCACCATATCTTTTTGGGTGTCCGAATGACCCATTGTAATAAGAGCTGCTATATAATTACGGATGTGGTTGTCTACACGAATATTCACAGGTTCTGTTACATAGCTAGTTAGAACATTTTTCCCTTTAGAGCTAGGTTGTTCATTAACAGTAGGCTTAAGTTCGATATCGCCCCGATTAACCTTGTTGGTTGTCTCTATTTTTGGGCCTCGGGTTAGGATCTTTTTACCGGTATTTTTTACTTCACTATGATTCAGTAACGCCATTCTACTCCCCTACTTTCTCTAAACGACTGATAATTTCCTTTGCCACATTGGTAAATGCTTCATGGACGCGGCGATCATGGACATCCTTCGGGTTGTCTGTAATACCTTCCATATCCATACGTTTAATGCGCTCCATAATTGAAATTTTATTCTCGAAGATATTTTCTTCTCCAAATTCTTCAATAGCCGCTTTCAGAATTTCTTCATCTACACGAGCTCCTTTTTTACTCAATACAGGTAGTATTCCCAAAATATCAACCAGCGAATGAAAATCATTAATCAATGTATCTTGTAAATAGGTAATAAATACCTCAGCTCCGGCCAATGACCGTTCTTGTGTTTGAAGAACAACTACTATTTGATCACAAGCATAAAATGCTGTGTCATTGAGCAAACTTAATGTTGGAGGAACGTCGATAAAAATAAAGTCATACTCTGATTTTAAAGGTTCCAGTAGTTTTTTAAAAAACGACACTCTATCTATCTCGTTATCATAATTTCTTTCTAAATAGCGTGGATACATGGAAAAGTCGACCGCATTCGGAATTAATGTCAGATTTTTTTTGATTTCTATCGTAATGTCAGTTAAAGGAATCTGGTCATTAATCGCTCCCATTAATGACTTATCGATAGTGATTATATCGTCCACTGCTGATTTAGTTTTTAATAGTAAGGAAGTCAAATTAGCTTGCGCATCAAAATCAATAATCAACACTTTGTATCCCAGATTGGATAAGTTATAACCTACCAAAGCAGTTGTAGAGGTTTTCCCTACGCCCCCTTTAAAATTGGCAAAACTTAGAACGGTTGCTGCCATACTCTATCTCCCCCTAAATGTTATGTAACATTATCATACACCAGCAAGATTAAATTGTACAACTCTTTCTCCCCCAGAATGGTATTTAACATGAATGGTCACACCTCAAAAAACTCCCCCAGAATGGTAAAATGGTAGAATGGTAAAATGGTAAAATGGTAAAATGGTAAAATGGTAGAATGGTAAAATGGTAGAATGGTAAAATGGTAGAATGGTAATTAAGTTAGTTGAAAAAGCCTATATTAAAACCATTTCACCAACTCCCCCAGAATGGTAGAATGGTAAAATGGTAAAATGGTAAAATGGTAGAATGGTAAAATGGTAAAATGGTACGTAACATTTTACCATTTTAACACATCTTTTTTTTTTGCTTAAAAAACGTTTACAAAAATTTTAAAGAAGGGTACTTTTAAGGAGTGAAATGTCCAGCCTAAACAGACCACAGCTGTAAAATAAATAAGGACTTCTACATATTTAGAGTTTACTTACAACTCAAATAAAAACTTTTAACAAAATAAAAGTTTTTATTTGTTAAAATTTTTTATTTTGTTAAAATATAAAAAAATACAAAAAAAAATCCCCTACCCACCTAGCTTAGGAGTAGGAGTAGGGGAAGTTTCTAACTTCGCAACTTCAGTATACGATAATTTTCTATTCGTGTAAATACGGATACCTTTACTGATTCGAAACTTCCCTTGCTGCCTTTTTTTGTTTGAGAAGGGAAGTTTTTCTATGCAAACCCATAATCTGTTTTTTACGCTACAAGAACAGTATGGTATGAAGTACTACCAAATGCCAAAAGTTTTTTTCACGAATGAGAAATACAAAAAGCTTTCTAACGATGCCAAAATTTTATATGCTTTGCTGCTGGATCGACTGCAGCTATCTATCAAAAATAAGTGGATTGATTCTTCGGACTCACTGTACTTTGTCTACACGAATCAAACATTGTCAGAAATTTTGAATGTGTCGCCTCGTAAAATCACCAATATCAAAAAAGAACTGATGGACGCGAATTTGTTGAGTCAAGAACAAAAGAAATTCAACGCACCCTTTCGGTTATATTTGATGAAGCCAGAAATCACAGTTGATGATATTTATCAGATTAATCAAGCTGAAACGGGAGAAGATATCCTAACTGTATCAAAAGATTCTGAGTCCGAGAGTGCAGAATCTCCCAGTGTAGCAAATTCTGCTAGACTGGAAAAAACACCGTCAAATCAAGATCAAAACAGTCTAGCAGAATTTGCTAGACTGAATAAAACAGCGCCAGATCAACCTTTTCACAGTGTAGCAGAATCTGCTAGTCCAGTGTCGCAGATTCTGCTACCTAATAAGACTTATATTACTAATACTAAACATAAAGATAATAAAGAGTATAAAGATCAACGCGTCGCGGACGTTTTACAAAACCAGGCATTCAACCATGCTTTTCAAACACCTCCGGAAAATACGGATGCTTTTATGATTGAACAAGCGATTCAAGAAAAAGAGTTGGTGGAAACATACGGGGAGCGCTTTGTAGAAATTCTCGTGAAATACGTCCGAGAGGACTATAGTCTGTTTTTAGAAACCATTGAAACCGTCGTTCAAGCTACGAAATCTGCAGAAAAAGAAAGCGGGAAGCCCCTTGGAGTCTATTTCTTTGCAGACACGAGTGCATACAGTCAGGACCTGCAGGAAGGGTATTTAACCACGCTGTATAACGTCTTGCGCCACTTGCGTACAAATGCAACGATTCGCGATCCAAAGGCTTACTTTTTTATCAGTTTCAAGAAACTGGCGCTACACTGGATTGAAATCATAGCGTTAGACGAATCACCAACAGAAGAGGTCCCTACTTTCGCACTCAATTTTGACGTGTAAGAGACCTTTAAAAATATCAAAGCAGGCGCGCAAATGAGCAGCTGTCCTGAAAAGTAAGGGGAAAGAACATGCCAGACAACATGCCAGACAATCAGATACTCAATCAAATTAAGAATGATCCTGAACTAGCGCAACAAGTAATGAATCATTTGTTAACGGAAGGAGAACTATTTTACGAAACGTTAGACGCCGATAAACCACTCCGGCAAGAATTACTCACAGAAGTACTGGAACGTTACTGTCTGTCTCAAGCAGAGTTTGCAGAAAAAACAGGTGCAGAAAATGCGCGGATTACCCGTGATGTAAGTAATGGAATTTTAACTCCTGTGCACATATTTGGAGATAAAAAATATTACTATACCCGCTTATTTTGGAAAGAAGATGTTAAAAATTATGCGAAATACGTGGAAGTGACCTCATACAAATCGGCCCGAAAAGTGAAGGAAAAGCTGATAGAAAAGGCAGAAGAACGCGAAGTAAAGCGGAAGACAAAAGAGTAGTATATTACAAGAAAAATCGTTTGTGATTTCAACCAGTTGTGCTATAATAAACCTATAGTGAAATGAAAAGTTTTCATGAGAATAAAAGTTTTTTTGAATGAAAACTTTTAAATTGCTCTTGTGACAACTAAATACCCGAAAGGGAAGGAGCGTATGGAGCTCTTGAAAAATCCTATGTCGGTCGGAGTGGACGGACTATTGGCGGTAGAAACCGCCTGCTATGCTCTAAAAGATATCGTTCGAGAAAACGACGGTCGGAGGGATCCAGGGGGATACCCGCAATAGCAACATTAGGTTTATCCGTTATTTCTCGCACAACATGAGCTACATCTTTGCCAGGATTCTTGTTGTTCACGCAAGCGAGCGAAGACGAAGCGCTTAATACAGCCGAGTGGCTGTTTGCGAGTAAATGCCGGAAGCATCTCTACGAAGCAGAAGGAGGGGAAGAAGATTCAGAATACTCTTGAAACGGTACTGCGTAACCGGAAAATGACGTATGACGAACTGGCAAAGCAATGCGGCATGACCTACAATGGCATAGCCAAGATTGCTAAACAGCAGAATCGGTCAATTCAGTATGCAAGTGTCGAAAAAATCACGAAAACATTGAATATCACAGCCAATGATTTATTGGGATACTTCTATAGCCTACCGGAACCACAGATTGAGATTACGGACATTTACCGACTTTCAGAACAAAATCACCAGGTTTTCAAAGTCAATTGGCAATTGGAAAATTATGGTTTGGAAATGCTTTTTACCGTTATTTTGGGACAAAACGCTACCGAAATTACTGAAGTGAATTTTTGCGTAGATGACATTCGCGGAGCCCATAGCGAAGACTTTCTTTACGCCTTGTTTCAAAGCGGTAAAGAAAGCTTTCAACAAGCAATGGCAGCCTCTATTCAACGGATGCTACCAGAGGAAGCGCAACATAAAATGAATAGCTACAAGGTTGTTTTCTCATGCATGAAAGAGAGCAACCTTTTTTTTATTACTTATTGCGAAATTTGAAGAAAGGAAGGGATCCCATGACCATTGCATTAGACACCCAGGTAGCCAATCAACTCTATAAAAAGCAACTCGCCCTGGAAGGGAAAAGTGTCAAAGCTTTTGAAGACGAAATGCTTCAAGAAGCATTAGGAAAGCTTTTTGATCGGACTTCAACGGAGTATAAACTGTTTAAAGCCGTCATTTTGGATTACCACAAGCAAGAAAAAATAAACAAACGCCTGGCAGAGCAACTACAGAATCCAACGCAAATCGTTCCACAAGTAGCGCTGTTGGTTGAAGCCGATATGCCTACACCGAAAGAACAAGTAGATAATTAATCCAAGAACGTAGGAGGAAATACCATGATACTTCAATCCATTCTTTTAACGAGCAATTTACAAAGTAGTTTGAATCAAGCTACGGGGGATATTACAAATTTGCTGCAAGGTATCGGAATCGGCGTACTGGTTGTTTTTATTGCCATATTAGGATTTAAAGTAGTTACCGGCGGCAGAGAGGGGCTGCGTGAAGCGAAAAGCTCGGTGGTGGGCCTGATCATTGGGGCTGTTTTAATCTGGGGTGCAGGAGCCCTTGCAGAATGGCTACAACAAATTTCGAATTTTTAAAAAAGTGAATAGCGTATAAACGGGACTGAAGGAATACCAGAAGAGTCCTTTTTTATTTGCCAAGAAAGGAGGAACACTATGCTGTATGTTACGTATAGCCATATGCCGAAGGCGTTTAAACGCTTTGTGGGGAAGAACCCGCGTGAGGTTACGTTATTCGAAGCGGAGAGTCAAATGAAGGCCTATCAGGCCGTTCAAACCAGTTCGTTTTTTGAAATGCCCCAATTGGAAATTAAGCAAACGGATACGGAATCTTCTTCTGCACTGTTGAAGTTGGAATTGAAAAGTAATGAAGTGCAACAGGAGTATTTTTCATTGGCGTCCTACTTGGAAGAATATTTCCTCTCAAATCATATGGATTTTCCTGATTTTGAGAACCTGCAAAAAGAATTGCTAAAAAGTATCGGACCAGAAGTCACAGTGCGGAAGAAAAAAGAAAGTAAACGCTGGCTCCCTGCATTCAAGAAAAAGGATCCGGATCAGGAAAATCTTTCAGAGACACTGCAGGTTGTGAAGGAATATGATTTCACCCAAGATTTCACGGAAGCAGAGTGGGCGTTAGCCGAAAGTGAGTTGGAAGATACAGAGCAGTCTGAACGACATCCGGAGAATCTGACAATAGAGAGCGAAGAGGAAGGACCTTCAAAAAGGAATAATCCGCAGGATGTCGCTGTAGCAGAAATAGAAATCCGGGAAGAAACCCCAATAATAGAATCAGGGTCCCTTTTTTTTGAAAAAGAGCTATTGTGGGCAATCCGTCAGAAAATAAGCGGTTGGCAAACGGTTCTGGCTGATTCCGAACAAAATGTTTACGAGAAGCAACTGGCGCAGTTTCATTTGGAACGGGAACAAGAGAAAGCACAGCTATTAGAAAATATAATGCTTTCTCATGAACGGTCATTCGCGTATTTTCAAGCGGAAAAAACAGCTGAATTGGAAAAGATTTTGGAAGGGAAAGTAACGGCGTTCCGGATAATGAAGGAAAAAGAATACGAGGAAATTCTGCAAAATGTGGAAGCGCGAGCGAAAGAACAGTACGCGGAAGAAAGACACCTCTTCCTTCTTAGAATGGAAGAAGAACAACAAGAACAGCAAGCTATTCTGGAACGGAATTATCGATATGCCCTTACCCAGTTGGACGATCGTTTGAGAGAGAAGGAGCGGATCAAAAAAGAGGAATTGGCCGAAAAAGGGAATTCATTTTTGACACAAGAATATGCCAGAAGAAAAGCAGAGCTGGAAAACACCATTCAAGAGGAAAAGCAGCGATTAAGGGCGGCACTTCTTGAAGCGTTGGCAACCAGCCAAAAGGAAGCAAAAGAAGAGCTGCTCAAAAAACGTCAGACGCTCTTGACAGAGTTTGATGATCAGACAGCCGCAGAACTTTCCACGAATAAAGGGAAATGGCTGGAAGAATTTATCGGGATGGAACGGGAAATCCAACAAACAGAAAAAAGCAAGCAATACCGAATCAAAGCGGAAACCTATCGCTTAAGGGCACAGGAACACTTGGAAGAAACTTTGCGAGAAAAAGACCTGCAAATCGCTGCTTTGCGTGCGGAAGTGGATAAGGTAGAAAAAGAGTACCAGTTATTTATGGCAAAAACCCACGCCGAGCAAGAGCGCAAAGAAGCGAATTTAGAAATGTATGCGAAAGAAAAAGAAGAACTGAATCATTCCTTCAAAACCTTCCTGGAAGTCAATAGTCAGAAACAAAAAGCGGGTATGGTACTGAGTGCGTCATCGTTCTTGATTATGGTTATTGTCCTTCTATCCACATTACTGTAAAGAAAGCGGGGGTGAATCGTTTTTGCGAACAAGACCATCTACATTTTCAAAGGATCGTTCGAAAGAAGGCAAACCCAAAGGGTTATCTGCCTACCTGGGGAACTGGGGTATGATTTTCTTCGTTGGCGTCACAGTTTTTGTGGTTTCAGCCATCGCTGCTACGTTTCTGATTGAAACGGTCACACGGTTGTTGTTGTTTGTTACAGCTCCCGATTTTCAGTTGTTAACCGGATTTTCGGGTGTCAATTGGACTACTTTTATCAACGCGAGAAATTTTTATCCGGATACAAGAGGGGTCACATGGCTGCATGGGGGAAGTTATGGCCTTGCTTTCGGGGTAGCCCTATACACCATGTTTAAGCTGCGCAGCAGATATGGTACCTTGAATCGCAATCAAAAAGGTGACAGCGCCTTAGCAACGCTGGAAGAGATTTCCCGTACCTATACGGCAGTTCCAGAAAAGAAAAAAGAATGGGATGGATTAGGTGGGACGTTGATATCGCGAGTAAAGGACACGGTGTTTGTAGACGAAAGCACACAAAATTCAGCGATCATTGGAACTTCCCGCTCCGGGAAAGGGGAACTGTTGGTTTTCCCGATGATTGATATCAATTCTCGTGCCAGTGCGAAACCGAATTTGGTGATCAATGATCCCAAAGGAGAATTGTATACAGCGAGCTATGAGACGTTGCGAAAAAGAGGCTATCGCGTAGAAGTGTTGAATATTCTGAATCCCACGGAAGGCATGAGCTACAATCCGCTGGAATTGGTGAAACAAGCCTTTGAAAAGGGGGACTATGCGGAAGCGCAAAAACGCACGAAAACATTGACGTTTTCTCTCTATAATAACCCGAACGCAAAGGAGCCCTTTTGGGACAATTCCGCACAAGCGTTAGTCTCTGCGATTATCTTAGCGTTATGTGAAGAGTACTATGACCCGGATAATTACCATCCGGAGCGGATTACGTTAAAAAATGTCGCGTCCTTTTTGAGCGAAATGGGATCCAAGAATTATTCGAAAGACGGCGGCAAAACGGAAGTCAATGCCCTGGACGAGTATTTTGAAGGGTTACCTCCTACCAGTGTGGCCAAGCAACAATACGCTACCAGTAACTTTGCCAAAGGGAATACCCGCGGCTCGATCTTTTCGGTTGCCAGCTCAAAATTGGAGATTTTTACAGGAGACGCCATTGCAAAATTAACCAGTATCAATTCCATTGATATGACGCGCGTCGGATTCCCGAAACAAATTCATTTGCGGACCGATATTCGCTTGAAAGGACAAGATTTTGAAGTCCTTTTCTACCGAAAGAACCAAACCCAACCTTTTGGAAAGGAAATCGGGCGTGTAGAAGCCGTCTCCGGTCCGACGACCCAATATGGGTTACTCCACCTTCATTTTGATTACGCGTTAGCAGATGGGGATCGGATCCAGTTTGTGCCAAGAGATAATCCGGATCAAGCAGTGACGTATAGCTTCCAACGTGTTTCAAAAGGGCACAATCAGTATGGGAAAGAAGAGTTTGAAGATTTTGCGCACATGCAGTGGTGTGAAGACGTGTCGGAAAAAGAGAGAGCCATTCAATCACTGGAAGTTTTGTATATCACAGATTCGTATGCCGTCTTCATGGTCGTGCCAGATTACGACTCGTCTATGCATGTTATCTGCTCGATTTTTGTCCGGCAGATGTATCAAACGTTGAGTCAACTGGCCACGATTACCCGGGGTCAGAAATTACACAGACGCGTGCAGTTCATTTTGGACGAATTCGGAAACATGCCGCCCATAGAAGGAATGGATAGCATGTTGACCGTGTGTCTCGGAAGAAATATCCTGTTTGCGCTGGTGGTGCAGGGGTACAATCAGATTGATTCGTTGTACGGAAAAGATAAGGCGACGTCCATTAAGGATAATTGCCAGAATCATTTATACATTTTTACAACCAATAAGGAGACTGCAAAAGAAATTAGTGAGAAGATCGGCTACCGCACCATTGAAATCGATAGCCGCAGCGGGAAAGTGTTGGATTTGGATTCCACGCGTACGACAAGTGTGGATCGTCAGCCGCTGTTATCCGAAAATCGGTTAATGCAGCTGCAGGAAGGCGAGATGGTTGTAATTCGATCGATCATGCGGCGAGACAAGAAAGGACGCGATATCCGACCAAAAGCGATTTTCAATACAGGAAAGACCCGTATGAAATACCGGTACCAATACTTAGCGGAAGATTTTGATACGGAAAAAGATCGTCATGAATTACGCATTCCTTCGTTGCATGCAGAATTACAGTTACATGCGCTACAAGTGGATTATGAAGAACTACAGAACCCGCAGAGAATGCAGCTGAATGAAGGACAGCGGAATGAAATAAAAATGATCCTTGAATATACGTTCTTGAACGGAACCGTTGCTGTGTTTGATCGAAAAAACAAGAATTTGACGGTAGACGAAATCAAGAGTTTGCTTACCTCTTTTGTTTTTGAGCAAGATAAAATCGACTGCAACGGGAATCGGCTGACACTGGAAAATATTGCCTACGATATTCAAAATATTTTACGAGGAAAGCCTTTAGAATATATTGATTTGGATTTGTTACTGGAAGAAGAGGAATTTGAGGATCTTGATTTTGACGAGCAAGATAGAAAGCCTGGAAAGACGACACAAAAAATCGCCTTAGGCTTAAGAACAGAAGTATGAAAGGAGTGGATAGTATGAGAAAAAGAGTGTTGTATGCGATTGTTTTTCCGTTATTGCTGCTTTTAGTGGCATGCGCCTCCAAAGTGAATGATCCACTGGAATTGATCGGACATACTTTTCAAGTCGAGAATTTACGAACAAATAAGGATTACGACACAGTAAAGATTGTAGCTGAAGGTGAAGCCATTCAAGCGGTAGGAGCAACCCAAGGAGATGGGAAAACAGTATCGGAAGTAATGACGGTTGCAGCGGAACCGGACGAAACGGGTTATTACTTGGTAGAGTGGGGAGATAAAACCTACTATGCAGGACGTGTAGACGAAGAAGTATATTTTTGGTTCACTCATAATCCTGATGAAATAGGAAGTACAGAAAAAAATGAGTATGTTTTGAAACTAACTGAAGAGGATTAAAAATGAGAAGTGGTACTAAATCAAATTTAGTAGAACCACTTCTTTTTTTGAAAGGAGCTATAGAATGACTCCAAAAGAAATATTAATGCAGTATGCAGACTTATTTAAGCTTCGTTCGATACCCGCATGGATTTTTCGCTATGTTGAACAATTTCTGTTTCGTTTATTGTATGGGTTGGCCAATGGTATGGAGACGATGGTGAATCATCTGGCTAGCATTTTAGCTTTTTTTAATCAGCCAGAGGTACAAGACTTTTATCAAATTTTGGCGCTGGCAAGTTTTGTTTTCTTGGCGATTGCCCTTATGTTCCAAGGATACAACTTTATTCTGGGCAAACGAAAAACAGTCTCTGATTTATTTCGAAACACCGTTCTCGGAGTCCTGTTTATAATCGCAATTCCCTGGACCATGACGCAGTTTTTGACTATTGCGGATGCCAGTGTTGCTTCTTTGGGGACGGACGAAGAAGGCAATATCATGTTGGCTGCGAATGTCTTGTATGACAATATCACGGATATCGAAATTCTATCGAAAAGCGGAGAATGGGAGAACCTGGAAGCAAGAAAAAATCTGTCCCGCGAATTACCGTTTGCGGCGCTCGATTTGACGGAACCGGCAGATGGCGAAGCTGATGTTTTGGGTGTAAAACTCGTTTCAACCGGAGACAGTGTTGTTGATGAAGAATTAGATAACGGCGGGTTATTCAGCTTTTGGGATGAATACTACTTCCGTTACTCTTATGATTTTCTGGTGATTTTATTGGAATTTCTTTCGCTGATTGTCATTTACATATTTTTCTCGTTCAAATTGATCTCTGTCGCCTTCGAACTGGCTACCACCAAATTGGTTGCACCCTTTGCGATCAACACGGATATTGGGACTGGCCAAAAAGCAAAAGTAGTTTTAAAAGAATTGATTAATGGTTTTGCGACGTTCGTCTCCATTTTTTATATTCTGCGACTGTATCAGGTGTTTACGAGCTGGATCTTGGCAATGGACCTCTTCGATGTACCCATTCTAAATGCCATAATTATGATTGTCGCTGCGTTTGTGGTAATCGATGGAACGAAAACCATTCCTCGTATTTTCGGATTCGACGCAGGTGTAAAAGATGGGCAAGCGACCTTGATGGGCTTATATGCAGGTACACGGTTAGGAGCGGCATTGGGCCGAGGGACTAAAGGGTTGGCCAATGGTATTGGCAACAGCATGGACTATAATGCAGACAAATTAGGTAAATGGAATGAAAATCGCCAAGAGGCGGGCGGTATAGGAAATCACCTGCAAAATGGCATGCAAGACAAAATGAACAGCTTCAAGCACCCATTGCAAACAGCGCAGAATGCTATGCGATCGAGTGACCTGGCGCACTCATTCGCCCAGGGAGGCTTTCAACAAGGTCAATTGAATGACTTGGCAATGGAAACAGGGGCTACGAAAACAAATGCAGGTAAAGCACTGCAGCTGAATGGAAATGATCCAGAAAAAGCCAAAACCTACTTGCAACAAATGGGCATGACAAACGAAATGGAAGACCCACAAGCAATGGGCGCAGATTCTCCACTGGGGGCAGGATCGGTTGAATCAGATGCGGGAATAGCGGGTACACCATCAGAAAAATCAACTCTCCGAACAGACGGGACGGGTAAAAAAGATTTAAATGCGCTGTTGGCCAAACAGGGGGGAACTAGTACACCAAGTGTGGAGCCTTCTGCTTTGAATGAAAATAAAAATTCTGTCGCCACAACGGGCATTACGCATACAGGGCAATCCTTGGATTCCTTACAGGGGTACGCTTTCGAAGAAGCAAATACCGATAACGAGAGCGATCCAACAAGTATTGTAGGGGCTGATAGCCATTCATTGGCCCAAAACAGTTCTTCTCCAAGTGTAGACCGTGTAAATCAGGGAAATACCTTATCAGAAAGAAATATTGCTGTAAACGAACGAAAAGAGGGCCTGAATACAGAAGCGATAGCACTAACTTCTACGGGAAGTACGGGCACGAGCGGGCGAATCAATTCAGATGGCATGGTCAATGTCCCGCGTATGGAAAATCTCTTGTATGAAGAAGACGCTTCATTCCAACCACTGGAACCTTATGAAACGTCCACAAATCGCGCAAAATCAAGCTATGAGAGCGTGGAAGTTTCAAATAGGTCAAAGGATCAAGTAGATAGAAATGTTGCTGTAAACGTTCAAAATAGCGGGATGGGAGAACCGGGAAACACGCCTATTTCCCAGACACCGACAGGTTCGCGAACGCGAATTAATTCAGATGGAACAGTCAATGTCCCGCGTATGGAAAACCTCTTGTATGAAGAAGACGCTTCATTCCAACCACTGGAACCTTATGAAACGTCCACAAATCGCGCAAAATCAAGCTATGAGAGCGTAGAAGTTTCAAATAGATCAAATAGCTTAGTAGACCGAAATGTTGCTGTAAACGTTCAAAATAGCGTAATGGAACAATCGGTAAATACGCATATTTCCCAAACAACGACGGGTTCACGCCCGCGAATCAATGCAGACGGAACGGTTAATGTACCGCGTATGGAACAAATTGTAGAGGAATCTCCGGTGGAATCACATCGCGTTCAGTACGAAACGGATTCTTCCGTCAGAAGCTCCGCTCCTATACAAAAAACGGTGCTAATAAACAGATCTTCAGAACAAACAGACTCAAAGACGACTTTGCGGTACGTGTTACAACAAGAGGACTCCGGTCCAAGTACCCCGATCTCAGAATCCATTTTGGAAACTCGCGCAATAGACGGGCGAACAAAACCGCGTCAGAAACGAATGGAAGATTCGATAAAACCGACGAAAGACATTCAGAATCGAAATGGGAACCGAAAATAAAGGGAGGAAGGGGTTATTGCAAGCTTTATGCAATTCCGCTTCCTTTTCTGGTTAGGAGGAACAAAGATGTATGAAATTCCAAAAGAGTTGAAAACCGATATCAAGTTATGGGCGGTTTACTCCAGTGACATTCCTTTTTTATTGATGATGTTGCTACTGACGCTGATGTTGGAAGATTTTTTTACGGGCGGAATCTTCCGTTTAAAGCTAGCCTATTATGCCGTGAACGTCCTGTTCACTTTTCTGTTTATTACCAAACCGGTCCCCAATATCTCGATTTTTAAGCTAATCACCCATGGGCTTCTGCAAGACTTTCGGAAAGTAAAAAGTTTGGATTATCAAAAATATGCCGCAGTCGCTCATTTAGAAGAGTGGAAGGAAGAGGAGGCGAACTAATGCAAACAAACGGCAAATCTGCTTGGGAGAATATCAAATCGTTGTTTCAAAGCCCGAATGGGGGGATCAAAGAGATGGCTGAGTGGATCCCTTACATTGATCTGACTGCCGAAGGCTATCTTGTGATGCGGGATAGACGCTATCAGAACATGGTTCAAATTGAATCCCATGATTTAAACACATTGACTGAGAGCGATAAAAACCGATTGATCGAGGAATTTTCCCGTTTTTTGACGAGTACGAATTTTCCGCAAAAGTATTTGAGTATTCGGAGCAATGTAGACACGTCCGATCAGCGCAATTATTGGGCCAAAATGTATCGGAATGCAAAAAATGACTTACAGAAAAAGCGGATCTTACACACCATTGAACAACTCAAATTTGTAGAAGAAAATGCAACGAACCAGGAATACTATTTACTTTTTTCAGCCACCACGATCCAGGAGCTGCAGCGAGCTGAAAATGAAATCTATATTTTTGGTGGTCAAGCGTTGGGCGCCAAACCGGTCCCGGTTGAAAAAAAGTTGAAGATATTAGATCGGCTAATGAATATGAGTAGTTATGCAGATGGGGAGGACTGAACATGGAACGGACGATGAAAAAGTCAAAAGCCCTTCAAGCAGAAGTAAATAAAAAAGAGAACATAGCGGAAGCCTATAACAAAGCATTTATGGCTGAAATTCAGCCAAAAGGCGGTCTTGTTTTTGAAGATAAGTACGTCAAAAAAGCAGATGGCTATGAAACGTGTCTGCATGTATACGATATGAAAACAACCCAGAACACCTTTTGGTTAAATCAACTTATGCAACGAGACGAAGTGATTGCGGTAATGGACGTGTTGACGGCGGAACGTGACGATATTTTAAAAACGATTGATCGGTCCATAGACGAATTTTACGCCCGCGCTTTGGAAGAAAAAAGTAATATCGAACAGTTGGAATCGCAAATGAGCATTTCCACCTTGCAGCGCGTAGCCAATGAAATTTCACAAAGAGGAGAATCGATCAAAATAGTGGTGAATCGCTTGTATTTATCAGCAGCCACCCGAGAAGGATTGGATAAGAAAATCAATCGGTTAAAAGGTGAATTGACCGGACTTGGTTATAAAACAACCATTCTTTTGACGGGTATGAAGGAGGAATGGGACGGCTTGTTTCTCCCGTTGGATAAACAAATGGAAAGTAATTTTACGATCAATGGAAAATATATTCCAGCGCGGTCTCTTGGGGGCGGTTATCCTTTCCACCACAAGAGTCTGGAAGATCCGTACGGTATGTATTTGGGGCGTACGAGCACGAATGGCGTCGTTCTATTTGATCGCTATATGAACGACAACCGGAATCGAAAATACTCGCATACCTTCTTATTTGGCCAAATGCGGTACGGGAAATCGACTTTGCTGAAAAAGTTATTTGAGGACGACTATAATCGGGATAACTTTATTCGTGGGTTTGATAAAGCGGGTGATTTTGAAGAAGTGGTGGCCGACAAAGGCGGTGCATACATTGATTTGGCAGGGAAAAATGGCCGAATCAATTGGCTGGAAGTATTCTCTACCGCTACGAGATCCGAAAAGGATCTATCCGTCGATCATGTGGCAAGCTTCCATCAGCATATCGCGAAATGCAAGCTCATGATCGGGATGTTGAATAGTGATTTTACGGAGACGGATTTGAATGAGTTCGGACGAATGTTGGCGGCCTTCTATGTAGACTATGGACTTTGGGTAGATACCAACGAGCCAGAGGCGCAACAACAAACGGCTATCGCTGGCAGACCTTCTGCCGATTATCCTATTTTGATCGATTTGTTGGCCTTCATGACACAAAAATATCAGCAGGTCATTGAACGGGAAGCCCCCACGCCGGCCAGACGGGTTCGGATCGAGAAAATCCGCAACACATTGGACAGTATGTTGCAAGAAAATGGGAATATCTTCAACGGTCGGACGACCGTTCCGAATGTCCAGGATGAACAAGTGGTGTTTTATGACATTTCCAGTTTGCAGTCCCTTTCCAGCAATGTTTTCCGGGCACAACTCTACACGGCCATTTCGATGATTTGGAATGATGCCTTACGGAATGGGCGGAAAATGAAGCAACTGTACGAGAATAATCAAGTGGAATGGGCGCATATTCGGCGCTTCTCGGTGTATTTAGATGAATGTCATAACGTTATCAATCCCGACAACAAAGCTTCCGTAGACTACATCATTCAATTTCAGCGAGAAATGCCAAAATTTTTCGGATCGGTCTTGTTTGCGACCCAGACAATCGATTCGATTTTGAAAAGTAACCTGGCCAATGATACGAATGAAGCACTCAAAACGATTTTTGCACTCTGCCAATATAAGTTTTTCTTTCGATTGGACCATTCCGAGGTGGACACGGTCCAACGGGTAATCGGGGATGTGTTGACGGACAGTTTGAAAGGTGAGATTCCGAAGCTGCAGCAAGGGGAAACCGTACTCACAACGGGTGCAACAGAAGCTTTTAAAATGAAAGTCTTTGTCTCTCAAGAAGAAGTTGATCGGTTTAAGGGCGGGAATTAAGGAGAAGGAGGAAACGTATGCACCATTCTTTTTATGCTTCCATGCAGTTATTGCAGCAGCCCCAAGTGTTAGTAAAGAAAGGCTGGAAGGTCCTGGCCGTTTTGCTTCTGGGGCTAATGGTAGTAGCGGGATCCCTGGGAGGAGTCCTCTCGATTTTTATTGGAGAGAGTGAGAGTAGCACCGATAGTCAGGCACCAATCGGTTTTTACGGCGGCAATGTCGGATTGAGCCCGGAGACGGAACAATACCGCAGCATGGTCCAAGAAGTACTGACCCAATATGGCATACCGGAATATGAAAGTGTGATTCTGGCTATCATTCAAGTGGAATCCAAAGGTCTGTTGGCAGACGTTATGCAATCCTCGGAATCAGCCGGATTGGCCCCAAATGCATTCACCAATCCACTGCAAAGTATCGAGCAGGGCGTGAAGTACATGAAGGCAAATATCGATTATGCGAGAGAACGTGGTGTGACGGATGTAGGTGCCTTGTTGATGGGCTACAATTTCGGGACCGCGTATATTCAATACATTGCACGAAATGGCGGGGTCCACACGCTGGAACTGGCAGAGCAATACTCCAAAAACATCGTGGCGCCTTCCCTTGGAAATACGACTGGCATTACGATGCCGTATCGAAACGCAATCAGTGAAGCGAATGGTAAACCCTACATCTACTATAACGGCGGGAACTTTCATTATGCGGACTTAGTAGGACAATACTTGGTGGCCGGAACAGGTAATCAGGAAGCCATCAATGGGGACGTGCAACACTTACTGGACGTTTCGAAGCAATACTTAGGCGTGCCTTATGTTTGGGGCGGTAAGACGCCGAACGGTTGGGACTGTTCCGGATTTGTCGGATGGGTCTACAAAGAAGCCTGGGGGATAGATGTCAGTACTTGGACCGTTACGCAAGCTTTGGTTGGCGATCGGATTCCGGTCAGTGAAGCGAAAGCAGGAGACATGCTTTTTTGGGGTCCGACAGGCGCAGAAACGCATGTCGCCATTTATTTGGGAGACGGTACTTTTATTCACGCGCCGCAGCCAGGGGACGTGACCAAAATAACGCCCCTTCAATATTTTCAACCCGACTTTGCGGTTCGGATGTAAATCGTGGGAGGTAGGATATGAAGGAAAAAAAGATCTTTACAGTGATCTACTTGTTGTTATTGGTATCAGTTGTTGGGAACGTGATTTTCTTCGTCAACTGGCTAGGGAGTCACTCGAATCAAGAGAAAAGGAATCAGGAACAAGCAGAACTGGTTACGGTATTGGAAGAAGAAAATACGCAATTAAAATCACGGATTGATGAACTCTTAACGAGTGAATCGGAATCAGAATCTTCGTCCGGAGAAGAACATACGCAAGCAACAAAGTCTGTTGAAGAAGGGGAAACGACTGACGGACTTCCTGGGTCAAACGAGAAGCAAGTAGCCTTCTTGGAGGAATTTGCTCGCTTGCAATTTGGAATGGGTGCCGATCAGCGGGCAGAAAATCTGGCACAACTGGGGACCCTCATGAGTGCGGAAGCCTTCCAAGAAATGAACGGCAGTGCGGACGTTATACCGTCTGCCATTGGCTATACGATTGAAGTAGAAGAGACAGAAATTTATCGCCAGCTAGACACTGAAAATACAAATGAATATCTGATTGTCGTTCACCAAAAGACAAAAACCGATCAAGAGAATGCCACGGCTGTGCAATCCCGATTGTATTATCGGGTGACGCTTGGCAATACAGCAGAAGGCACGCTTATGGTTGATGAGGTCAGTGCGTTGATGCCGTACCAGTAAGAAAGGAGAAGACTTGTGAGCGAACTTAAAATGAAATTTCAAGAGAACCCGCGCTATCTTTATTATGGCATCTTACTGGCCTACCTATTGAGTCTGCTAACCATTTTTACCTTACGTGTCACAGCTGGATCAGGCGAAGTGAACGTAGAAACGAATCAAATCGGACAGTATGTTGGAGTTGGCCAAAACGACCTGACTGTTTCGGATCTCATTTATAATCCGGAAACCGGCATTGTGGAAGTCGATGTCTATATCAAGAAAGAGCAAAGCATGATTGAAGACTTACCGGACTACGAATTTGCGGGTTTGGTTTTTACAGATACGGATACGTATTTGCCGCAAGAAATGATTCAAGTGTCCGAAAATTATTACGTGGTCTTCTTTGGAGATGTGCCAAAAGACTTTCAGGCACTCTCACTTACGGTAGCGTATGTGAAGGAAGAGGACGCCAGCGCAGATCTGACGAAGATGCGTTACCTACAAGAAGATTTTAAAGTCGATCCGGCGTATGAAATAACAGAGGACACGCTGCATTACGAAGAAAAGGCTATTGCCTTTGAAATTTCGGAAACAGAAAATCAGATCGCGGCCAATCAAGAAGAGAGAAGCGCACTGAAAGAAAAAATCGAACAGTACGAAGAAAAAATTAAAGAGAACGAGGAAGAAAAGAAATATCTTCTGAGTGAAGAACAAGCGGAAATCGATTCTACCAATAACAAATTAGTGAAAGAAATCGTAAAAATGGAACAGGACATAGCGGACTTAGGCAGACAGAACAGCCAACTAAAAGAAAAAATCGCCTTGGCTGAACAGAAGAAGGGCGCACTCAAAAGCGCCGAGTGATTATGGGTAGATTGTCTGTAAAAGGGCTTCATAAAACTTATTAATTCTTGGAATTAAGGTTATTAAAACCTATTAAATGTTATGAAATCCTATTAAAAAGAGGGTTTTTAGCGTGTTTTGAGCGGAGTAGGGGACACATCAGGCTTTGCCTGATATCAAGCGGTTTTCGAGGGATCGAGAAAACGTCAGCGGAGTGACCCCCTTATGCTCATGGAAAAATCTAGTGGATTCTTGGTTTATGGTTTTTAAAAGCTGAAATGGATTGGATACAGGAGGTGTGTTTATGTACGCAAACAACAAAATCGAGATCCGGGTATCGGGAGTGTCCCACTCTCTAAAGAAAGAATTATTCCGAATAGTAGAACAGAAACAAAAAGCATTAGGAACGAAACGCTATTCCCTATCTGATCTTGTGATTGAAGTGTTAGAAGACTACGTTGGAAAGTCCTATGAGGAAGAGGTCCAGGAAGAGCAACGAGAATTTTTTGGTGCTGTTGCAAAAGAAGTGGCGAAAATTGACGCCATCGATCAGAAGATGAATCTATTGATTCAATCCTTAAATGCAAACACCGGAACGCTGCAAAAGGTTCTGAACGAGCTGTGAAGGAGGGGGAAATATGACAACGCCTGCCTTCGTTTTAAAATCAGAATTTGAATTACCAGGTACGAACACCAAGGGATACGCCGGTATCGTCGACTACATGACGGATAAAGAAAAAGTAAAGAAGGGTGAAGCGTACAATACTCCGGATTATTTTCCTGAAGGCATTCTATCCTATATGTCTGACGAGAAAAAAGCCAGTGGTCTCTTTACCAAGGATAAAGATTTTGTCGATAAAAATTCAATCCGGGAATTAAAGGAGAGCTATCAACAAGCGGAACAAAATGGCAGCTTGCAATGGAAGTTTGTGGGGTCCTTCGACAACGAGTGGTTAAAAGAAAATCAGATCCTAAATCCGGATGGAGAGGTGCGAGAGCAGGCGCTCAAAAAATCGGTCCGCGTCATGATGGATCGCTTGATTAAAGAAGAAAAATTCATTCCGAGTCAAACGATTTGGGCGGCCTCTTTCCACCACAATACGGACAATCTGCATTTTCATATTTCGCTGGTCGAAAAAGAAAACTCACGCGAATTGGTGAAAAGACGGAAGCAGAAAGTAGAAAAATCATTGTCGCCAACTGGCATGCAACTACGTTTTTATCGGGACCAGGGAGCGAAATTTTTGCAGCCGAAAGGAAAGCTCAAGCAAGCGACGCTGGAGAAAATGAAGAGTGCTTTTCTGAATGAATTGACCCGTCCCAGTCGAAGGCAAACTCTCGAAAAACAAACGGCATTACGAGATAACTTGGTTCAAGAATTACAACTGCCGCAAGAAACTTTTACGAAACGAAAAGAACTACTACGTATCCTTCAAGTGTTACCCCAGGATAAAAAGAAGTGGCAGTATAAAACAATCCGTAGGGAATACCCATTGGCAAAAAATAGGATAGATGCCTATACAAAAAATTATCTAAAAAAATCCGGAAAGCAGGAAGAATTTCAACGAATAGTGAAAGAGGAAGCCGATTTTCGTGCGCGGTTATATGGGGGTAGTCATGACTATCAAAAGAATCAAATGGCGGATCTGGAGTATCGATTAGGCAATCGACTTTTAAAAGAACTGCAGCTGCAGTTGCAAGAAAAAAATAGGCTACGGTCTGTGAGTCGGTCCTTATATAAAGAGCAGCACGAAGAAATATCGGTCGAATCGATTCGGTTTACGTTACGCGATCGTCGAAGGTTGGATCGTGCAATGGGGGATACTTATCAGAAAAAATTGAATCTCTTGTATTACGAGCAGAGCGAACGGGAAGCGGAACGAGTGAGACGCAAACAGGAGTATGGATTGGAATAGAAAGGAGTGCGTTATGCATAAAATTGTATCGCTTAGTTTAGATGAGCGGATTGTGGCATGGTTAGATGACGAAATTATTCGGCAACCGGACTGCCATAACCGTTCCCAGCTGGTTCGTAAAATCATTCAAGACTACGCTGCGGATCAAGGAAACAAATCTCTAAAAAAAGAACATAAATGCAACTTAGGACAGCTGGAAAAGGAAGTGGCGATCGTGAAGCAATTAGTGGGGGCCTTGGTGTTTAATAGCTATTCCAATTTAGAAAGTACGGAAAATGAAACGCCCCTCTCGCTTTCCGCTACGACAGATTTACCTTTAATCGAAGAGAGTATTATTCATGAAGTACTTGAGAAAAAGTTGTCGAAAAAAAGTGAGGGGAAAGCATGAGCATACAACCAGTGCGCTTGGTCGCGATAGAAGAAGAGGAATATGTGGGATTTTTTCAGACATTAGAATCCTACGATGTAGAGGATTCGACGAAAGATATTGAAGTGCCCATCTATGATTACAACGATTTATGGGATCTCATTTTACAGGATTACTACCAGCAATTAGATGTCGTTTATTCTCTCGATCTAGAAAATAAGGTAGTCGTAGATACGCAAGTTACACTATTCTAAGGAGTGAAGAGCCATATGACTTACAGAAGAAAAACAGCGCAAGAAATAAAAGCAGCTGTGCAAGAATTGTCTCAGGAAGCCAAAAACAAAGTGGAAGAGTATGCGCAAGACTCCGAAGGAATCCGTGCATATCTTGATTTTATGTCTAAATTTTATCAGTACTCCCCTAGGAATAATGCCTTAATCAAAGAGAGTTTTGAAGGGGCTTTAGCTGTGAAGGGATTCAAGCAATGGAAAGAAGAAGGGTTTTCGGTACGAAAAGGCGAAAAGGCCATTGAGATTCTCATTCCGAGTATTTCCAAATATTACAAAGATAAAGAAGGGAAGCTGGTCCCCGTTTCGGAAGCAGATTCTCTTACAAAGGAACGTATTCAGAATAAAGAAATTCCTGTAACGAAGCAGGTATCTGGCTTCACTAAAGGGCACGTGTTTGATATTACGCAGACGAATGCGGAGGAGAAAGATTATCCTGCCTATTATCCAAATCGACGTGAGGAATACGGCTTTCGTGGCGACAGCCTATTGGCGTTCAATCGCGCAGTAGAGGTGTATACCCGTGAGCATGTTGAGTCCCTTACCTTTCAACCTATTCCGAGTGTGGCAAAGGGCTATTACGAATTGGGTGCTCACCGTATTGTATTGAATAGTCGGTTGAATGAATCCGAAAAAGCCAAAACGTTGATACACGAGTTGGCCCACGCCAAAATGCATGGAGAAAATAGTCCTTATCGAGATACGACCATCCGAGAAAAAGAAATGCAGGCAGAAATGACCGCATATGTTGTTTCAAAATCATTTGGTTTGGATCCGGATGACGCGTCTATCCGTTATGTTGCGAATTGGACCGGAAAGTTTACAGAAATTGAGAATATCGAAAAAAATTTAGCGGCAATCCAAAAGACTTCTCGTGAAATGATTCAAGGAATAGATACGCAGTATGGATTTGAGCTAGAAAAAGAAGCTGAAAAAAGCACAATAGAAAAAGAGTCCGGTATCCCCGTTCCAGAAAAGGCGGACGAAATCAGTCAACACGAGGAACTTGAAGAAGGTAAAGAGAGACCCGATAAGCCCTATATCCTGATTCAGAATGTACAGGCGTTGGTAAAGGACGGACAGATTCCGATGGAGAAAGGTAATTTCTACACAGTCGAAGAGACGGAACAAATTTTTGAAGATATGAAGGAACAGCCGTTCAAAATCCGATACCAACTATTTGACAGTAATGCGACAGACCCGATTACAGACAAAAAGCTAACCAAGACGGTTTCGCATTCTTATCGAAAAGGGACCTTTACACAAGCGTCTTATAATCAGATCGCGCAGCTAAAAGATAAAGGCGTGCAACATACTATGCAGAAGGTGAATGAGAGAGAGTTAGAGTAGTGAGTTATTTTCGTTTAGAACCTGGATTTCCGATAAAATTATAACGTGGAACGTTGAAAGATTGATAAAACAATGTTTCACTGTGCACCCTCGTTATAAAACGTTCTAACGATTTATAACGAGGTTCATAAAAAAAGACCGCAGTTAAGGGCTTTTTTAGTACTACGTTATAATAATCCGGGAATGAAGGTTAGAAGACCGCCCATCAAACAAGAAGGGCGGTCTTTAATTTACTATGAGTAAATCCGTATAAATACATACTAAAAGTCCCGACTTTTACAGTTGCTAAACCGAAAAATCCCCATAAATCGCGTTATATATGCGTTTATGGGGATTTTTTTATTTTTTGGTATGTAGATATGCACGCTTGCGTTTGTCTTTTTTCCCGTAGGGGGGAATATCTTCTAACCCAAGCACACCCAGAATGTCGGTGAAACCTTCGGTTGCTTTGTTTTTGATAAAAATATCAGTATTGTCCATATTCACACTGGTGATTGTAGCGCTGCGAAGAGCGGTCTGGATTGCCTCCGTGGAGAAGTCGATTCCTTTTTCATGAAGGT
>NZ_FJND01000027.1:0-25202 GCF_900067165.1 Trichococcus sp. ES5 | reverse complement strand
GATGGCAAGAAGGTCACACCTGTTCCCATCTCGAACACAGAAGTTAAGCTTCTTAGCGCCGATTGTAGTGAAGGGTTTCCCTTTGTGAGACTAGGACATTGCCGCGCATGTTTTTATATAAATAATCAGAGAGCTATCGGCGTAAATGTCGGTAGCTTTTTTTGATATACAGGAATTTATACAATTTTCCAGAGTGAAAAGTGCATCACCGTAGGTGTTTCACAATTTTGCAACATGTTTCATGCATCTAAAATAATGTCCAGCTTCACGGGTTAACCCTTCGGAAAGGATCAAGGAACCTCTTGTCTCTGCGAGCCAAGAGATACTGTTCGACTAATCTGCTGACGCAGGAAGTCTCTCAGCATATTGCGCTCTTCGATGCTCAGTTGCATGGGACTCTTAGGGATTCATCCCTTAGAGCCCCAGTACAAGGTGACCGTAGGGAACGTTGCGTGGACAGATTTCCTAAATTGTCATGACTCTTGCGATTTCAATCGCTTAGAGGCATGATACACTTGACCGATTAGGTCACAGTGTTTCCTTAATCAGGGCTGAACGAACCCGTTCAGCTTTTCTTAGAAATTGTTATAGGTTTATTCTGCTTTTTTCTTGCGTTTAGCAGCTTTTTCACGCTCATTTTTATCCAGAATTTGTTTACGCAGTCGCACACTTTCAGGTGTTACTTCGCAATACTCATCTTCTCCCATGAACTCAAGCGATTCTTCAAGCGTCAATGTACGCGGACGTTTGATTACGTTAGTAGAATCTTTATTTGCGGAACGGATATTCGTCATTTGCTTCGCTCTTGTGATATTTACAGCGATATCGTTATCACGAGCGTTTTCGCCGACAATCATACCTTCGTAAATATCCACACCAGGCTCGATGAAGATCGTTCCGCGATCCTCAACGCCCATGATGCCGTAGGTTGTTGTTTTGCCTGTTTCAGTAGAAACAAGTGCGCCTTTGCTGCGTCCGCCGATTTTTCCTGGCAACTCTGGCAAATACGCTTCGAACGTATGCGCCATGATACCATATCCGCGAGTGATGGATAAGAATTCAGTAGAGTAACCGATCAGTCCACGTGAAGGAACAAGGAAAATGATACGGACTTGGCCGTTGCCGCTGTTTTGCATATCTTGCATTTCAGCTTTGCGTTGGCTGATCGTTTCGATTACGGAACCCATATATTCTTCAGGGGTGTCAATTTGAACACGCTCAAAAGGCTCGCATCTTACGCCATCAACTTCTCTGATGATAACTTCTGGACGGGATACTTGTAATTCGTAGCCTTCACGACGCATATTTTCGATCAGGATGGACAAATGCAATTCGCCACGTCCGGAAACGACCCAAGCATCGGGAGAGTCGGTTGGATCAACACGCAAGGATACATCAGTGTGCAATTGTTTCATCAAACGCTCTTCAATCTTACGGGAAGTAACCCATTTACCTTCACGGCCTGCGAAAGGAGAGTTGTTTGTCAAGAAAGTCATTTGCAATGTAGGTTCGTCGATATGCAGAACCGGCAAAGCTTCGCGATGGTCGACAGGAGTCACCGTTTCACCGACGAAGATGTCTTCCATACCGGAAATGGCAATCAAATCGCCAGCTTTCGCCTCTTCGATTTCGACGCGATCCAGACCGAAGTAACCGAACAATTTTGATACACGAAAATTCTTGAATGATCCGTCCAATTTAAGTAAGGATACTTGATCTCCAACTTTGATTGTGCCACGGAATACGCGTCCGATACCGATACGGCCAACAAAGTCACTGTAATCAAGTAAAGCTACTTGGAATTGTAACGGTTCAGCTGAATTGTCAACTGGAGCTGGTATGTGTTCAATGATCGCATTGAACACGTTGTCCATTGTATCTTCTTGATCAGCTGGATCGTCTGACATGCTTGATGTACCATTCATTGCGGAAGCGTAAACGACAGGGAATTCCAATTGTTCATCATCCGCGCCTAATTCGATGAATAATTCCAGGACTTCATCCACAACTTCGGCTGGTCTAGCAGTCGGTTTGTCAATTTTGTTTACTACAACGATTGGAATAAGTTTTTGCTCTAAAGCTTTTTTTAGTACAAAACGTGTTTGTGGCATTGTTCCTTCATAAGCATCCACAACAAGCACTACGCCATCAACCATACGCATGATACGTTCTACTTCACCACCGAAGTCCGCGTGTCCTGGTGTGTCCATGATGTTGACACGTGTCCCTTTATATTGTACCGCAGTATTTTTTGCTAAGATTGTGATACCACGTTCTTTCTCAATATCGTTGGAATCCATCGCGCGTTCCATGAGCTCAGTTCTAGCGTTCAATGTATCCGATTGTTTCAACAATTCATCTACTAATGTTGTTTTACCATGGTCAACGTGGGCGATGATTGCAACATTACGAATATCTTTTCTAAATTCCATTTGTTGTTTTCCTCCAAAATTTTACTTGTTTTTCACTGCTGTTTGATATGCCAACTGCTACTGCCATTATATAGTCGATCACAATTCTAAATTTGAACTTCCCATCAGCTTTCATTTGCGGAATAGGTGAAAACCCGCTGAAAACTCATGAAGACAACTATCAACTTGTCCAGTCTATCACCTCCAGAACCATTTGGAAAGAAAAAAGTTCAATGTAACGGCTTTCTTAAAAAAGTTTTTCTTCCGGCTGCCACTGCACCATGAATGTCTTTAGCCGGCAAGGATTCTAGAAGCTGTCTCGTTTCTGGAATTGTCCGCAAAAAGAGGCATAATCCGGAGTGATTATGCCTCTGCTTTTCCGAAGGGTTCCTACATGTTTTCGATGACCAGTTCCGCGAATCCGGAGCAGCTGACTTTTTGGGCAGCTTCATCCTTCATCAGGTAATAGAAATCGCGTGTGACCGTTTTGTTCGCAATCGTCTTCTCGATGCCACGGGTGATCAAGTCGCTGACTTCATTCCAGCCGATGTAATCGAACAACATAGCGCCTGATAGCAACACCGATGAAGGGTTCAATTCATCCAAACCAGCATATTCCGGCGCGGTACCGTGAGTCGCTTCAAAGATGGCATGGCCTGTGTTCTGATTAATGTTCGCTCCTGGCGCAATCCCGATTCCGCCGACTTGAGCAGCCAATGCATCGGAAATGTAGTCACCGTTCAGGTTCAAGGTCGCGATGACATCATAGTTCTCAGGGTTCATCAAAATCTCCTGCAGGAAGATGTCCGCGATCCGGTCTTTGATGATCAACTTGCCTGCCGCAACCGCATCTTCGTAAGCTTGATCAGCTGCCGCTCTGCCGTCCGCGGCTTTTACGGCGTCATATTGGGCCCAAGTGAAGACTTTATCGCCAAATTCGCGTTCCGCTAGAGCATAGCCCCACTTCTTGAAACCGCCCTCCGTGAATTTCATGATGTTGCCTTTGTGTACCAACGTCACCGAAGTACGGCCATTTTCCAAGGCATATTGGATGGCGCTGCGGATCAACCGTTCCGAACCTTCGATCGAAACCGGTTTGACACCGATTGCCGATGTCTCAGGGAAGCGGATTTTATCCACACCGAATTGGGTCTGCAGAATTTCGATGATCCGTTTCGCTTCTTCACTTTGTGCTTCGAACTCGATCCCTGCATAGCAATCTTCAGTATTCTCGCGGAAGATGACCATGTCAGTTTTTTCAGGGTGTTTCAAAGGGGTCGGTACGCCTTCAAAATATCGGACAGGACGCAAGCAAACGAATAGGTCCAACGTCTGGCGCAAAGCGACATTCAAGGAACGGATCCCTCCGCCGATCGGTGTCGTCAGCGGTCCTTTGATGGCCACCAAATGCTCCCTGATGACATCCATGGTCTCATCGGGCAACCATGAACCGGTCAAATCAAAAGCTTTTCCGCCCGCAAGCACTTCTTTCCAGACTATTTTACGGGAATCGCCATAGGCCTTTTCAACTGCAGCCTCAAATACTTTTTTGGATGCTTGCCAAATTTCCGGACCGATTCCATCCCCTTCGATGAAAGGGATGATCGGAAAATCAGGTGCATGCAAACCCGTTTCATTCATAACAATTTTTTCGCCAACTGTCATTGCGCAGTACCTCCAATAGTTTCTTTTTCAGACAAAGGGATATAGGTCAGATTAACGGGTCCCGCGTATTTTGAACGTGGACGGATCAAAGTCGCTTCACGTTTCTGCTCGAATACATGTCCTAACCACCCGGCAACACGGCTCATCGAAAACAACAGTGTGAAGAGGTCATGTTCTATCCCAAAGCAGTGATAAACTGTGGCAGAGTAGAAATCCACATTCGGAATCAAGCCTTTTTCCTGCAACAGATAGTCCTCTACTTCGCAAGAAAGATCATATAAATCTTCTTTCCCAAATTCCTGGGTCAATTCCTTTGCCATGCGTTTCAGGTGTTTCTTGCGGGGATCTTCCGTTTTGTAGACACGGTGACCGAATCCCATGATTTTTTCTTTATTGTCCAATTTTGTTTTCAAGTAGCCAGCAACATCTCTGGTTTCGGATTCAGCGATTTCGGAAAGCATATCGAATACGCGCTCATTCGCTCCTCCGTGCAAGGGACCCTTGAGAGCTCCGATGGCACCTGTGATACACGAATAGACATCCGTCAGCGTAGAAGCTGCAACGCGTGCGGTGAAGGTTGATGCGTTAAGATCGTGATCGGCATGGAGTACCAGACAATGATTATACGCTCTGACCAAATCCGGATTCGCTTCTTCGCCTGTCAACATATATAGGAAGTTGGCTCCGAACGAAAGGTCTTCGCGAGGCGCGATCGGATCCAAACCTTTGCGTAATCGTGCGAATGCGGCGACAATCGTCGGAATTTTTGCTTGTATCGAGATTGCTTGAATATAGACAGAACGTTCATCCATATCTTCCGCATACGGATCGAATACGCCCAATAATGAGACCGTCGTACGTAAGACACTCATCGGGTGCAGATTCTGACGGCACTGTATTTTCAGGCAAGCAATGACACTTTCAGATAAGGCCATATGCGTGTGAAGATCGTGCTGCAACTGCGCAAATTCTTCACGGCTAGGCATTCTTGAATTCCACAACAAAAAGATGATTTCCTCAAACGATGCATCTTTTTCCACTAATTCGTCGATATTATATCCTGAATAGGATAATTGTCCCTCAACAATTGCGCTTAGGGAGGTTTCTGATACGACAACATCTGCTAATCCTTTATGTACTTCCATGATTTTTCTCTCCTCTCAAAAACCTCTCTTCAGCAAATTGGATGGCTTGCTGCTTAATAAGCAAGCCCCATTTTTTTACGGATTACCATCGGCAGGATGCCTCCGTTACGGTAGTAAGTCATATCCACTTCAGAATCAAAACGGGCAATAGTCGTGAATTTGATTTCTTGACCATCTGATTTGACTGCCGTCACAGGAATTTCGGCATGGATACCGACACTATCGTTCAAATCAATCGTAATTTTTTCCGATCCGTCCAGCCCGAGGCTTTCTGCATCTTGACCCGCTTGGTATTGCAAAGGCAATATGCCCATCATGACAAGATTTGAACGGTGGATTCTTTCATAGCTCTTCGCAATGACCGCTTCGACCCCAAGCAGCTTGACACCTTTGGCAGCCCAATCGCGGGATGAACCCATTCCGTAATCATCACCGGCAAGGATAATCAGTCCAACACTCTCTTCGCGGTATTTTTCGGATGCGTCAAAGATACTCATCTCTTCACCTGTCGGCCAGTAGATAGTGACACCGCCTTCTTTGGCAGGGACCAATTGATTGCGGATACGGATATTTGCTAACGTTCCACGCATCATTACTTCATGGTTTCCACGTCTAGCTCCGTATGAGTTGAAATCGCGGACTCCCAAACCTTTCGAAGACAAATATTGGCCCGCCGGTGTATTGACTCCGATACTTCCTGCTGGAGAAATATGATCGGTCGTAACCGAATCACCGAATTTACCCAAAACTGCCAATTCCTTCAAGGATTCAATCGCTTTTGGTTCAGGCGATAAATTATTGAAGAATGGCGGATTTGCAATGTAAGTCGATCCCTCTTCCCATTGGTACAAAGCATCATCATTTGTTTCGATTGCGTTCCATTCAGCATTATCATCAAAAACATGCAGATACTCTGCTTTGAATATCTCAGGTGTTACAAAATCTCGGATCATCGCTTCCACAGTATGTCTTTCCGGCCACAGGTCAGCCAAGTAGACAGGTTGACCATCTTTACCGTTTCCGATCGGATCGGATTTCAGATTGATGTTCATCGTACCAGCCAGCGCATAAGCGACTACCAATGGCGGTGATGCCAAATAGTTCGCTTTGACCAAAGCATGAATCCGCCCTTCAAAGTTACGGTTTCCGCTCAGTGCGCTAGAAACCAACAAATCACTGTTTTTGATTGCTTCTTCCACTTCCGGCAAAAGCGGCCCTGAATTTCCGATACATGTCGTACAACCGTACCCGACAGTATTGAAGCCCAGTTCTTCCAGGTAAGGAAGTAAACCAGCATTATCCAAATAGGCGGTAACTACTTTGGATCCTGGAGCCAACGAAGTCTTGACGTATTTCGGCACGTTCAACCCCAACTCGACTGCTCGTTTCGCCAATAATCCGGCACTCAACATTACATATGGATTAGATGTGTTCGTGCAGCTTGTGATGGCAGCAATCGCTACATCTCCCGTCTTCATTTTCACTTCTTCCCCATCGAGGACAAATAAAACTTCTTTTTGTGCATCCTCTTCGGATAGTCCAAATCCGGCATTGCCTTTTGGCGCAATCAATGATCTCTGGAAATCTATTTTCAATTTTGACACAGGTACCAAATCTTGTGGACGCTTCGGACCTGCAACATTGGCCTCGATTGTGCTCAAGTCTATTTCTACGACTGTAGTATATTCCGGTTCCGGATTCTCGACACGGTAGTATAAGTCGTTTGCCTTAACATATGCTTCTACTATAGAAACATGCTTTTCATCTCTGCCTGTCAGCGTTAAGTAGTTAAGCACTTCATCGTCGACCGGAAAGAAGCCGCAAGTCGCACCATATTCAGGTGCCATGTTGGCAATGGTCGCACGATCTGCCAAAGTCATGGAAGATAACCCAGGACCAAAAAACTCGACAAATTTGCCGACTACTTTCATTTCGCGCAACGTCTGAGTCACTTTCAAGGCCAGATCAGTTGCGGTTGCTGCTTCCTGCAGCGAATTGATGAAACGTACACCCACTACTTCAGGAACCGGGAAGAAGGAAGGCTCGCCAAGCATGCTGGCTTCCGCTTCTATTCCGCCGACTCCCCAACCCAATACTCCTAGAGCGTTCGCCATAGTCGTATGGGAATCCGTACCCACCAATGTATCAGGAAAAACCAAGCTTCTGTTTTCGTCTATTTCTTTTTCCGTGACGACTGACGCCAAATACTCAATATTGACTTGATGGACAATACCGGTAGCGGGCGGCACAGCCCGGTAATTGTCGAAGGCTTTTTGGGCCCAACTCAAAAATTGATAACGCTCTTGATTACGCAGGAATTCCATCTTCATGTTCGCGATCAAGGCTTGTGGTGACCCGAAGTTATCAACTTGCACAGAATGATCAATGACCAGATCAACAGGCACTTCCGGATTGATGAGCGCTGGATCTCCGCCTAAATCATGAACCGTTTTTCTTAATGAAGCCAAGTCAACGACTGCCGGTACCCCTGTGAAATCCTGAAGGATAACGCGGGATGGTTTGAAAGGTATTTCGCCTTCATTCGTTTCCGTTGCACTCCAGTTAGATAAAGTGACAACATGTTCTTCTTTGATGCCGCTTTCTCCCACTTGACGTAACAACGATTCCAGAAGAACTCGAATCGAGTAAGGCAATTTAGAAATTTTTATTTTTTCATTATTTTCTAATTTTTTTAATTTATAGTATTCATATTGATGACCATGCAAACTAAAAGAAGCTATGGCATTTTGATTAAAATCCGACATTTTATAACCCCCGTTTATCATCTGTTTCACATACATCTCACTTAATACGAAGATTATAACCATAATTTAATCAAATGTAAATGTTTTAACTAAAAAAAATACCGCAGACAAGCACTGACAATCGGAGAAACCTTACATAGATTTGTAAGATTTCTCATTAGAAAAATGAGAAAACCACCTTCCGCTGATACAAAAATGAGATTCGTTCTCATTAAATAGCATTAAAAAAACTCTTATGTACTCATTTTTTTATCATATTAATCATCTTTCTCACATTTATTATTTTTAGTCTCATTCTCTTTCTAAGAAAAATAATATCTTTTTTCAACATATGATAATAGAATCGCATAAACCTTGCCTTTTAATGTGAGGAATTCTAACATCTTTCGTCAATCAAAAAAAGTGAACAAAATACACTGATCTGTATCTTGTCCACTTCAATTTATACTCAATGAGGCCCAAAAATGAAGCGCCATTCATTTTGAATTTCCAGGAAAGCAAAGCTATTGGCTACAATTACCGCATTATTCTGGAGCAGATTTATTTTTTCTCCCGTAACTTGTCTATAGACCAAACCTACCTCTTCAGCTATGACCAACCCTGCCGCTATATCCCACGGTGCCAAGGAAGGCGCGATATAAGCCACTAATTTTCCAGAAGCAACCCAAGCCGTTTCCAGTCCGGCAGAGCCATTGACGCGCAACCCACTACTGTTTCTGGCGATTCTACGCGCTTCGTCCGCATCGGAAACAACCAATCGATTACTGATTGCGACCAGCCCTTCCGATAACGGTAGATCCTCCACCCGCGGCAGTCTACGATCATTGCAATAAGCCCCGTTATCGCGTATCGCAAAATAGAGCTCGTCTCTTACGACATCATAAATATAGCCTAAATGACCAACACCGTCTTTATAGATGCCGATCATGATGGCAAAATTCGCTCGCTGCTTGATGAAATTAAGTGTGCCATCAATTGGATCGATGATCCAGACAATTCCATCCAGATCCTGTATATCGTGTCCTACGCTTTCTTCTCCCAAAATACGCTCATCCGGGAAATGCGCAGTGATTTTTTCATACAGGAACACCTCGATTTCCCGATCCATGTTTGTTACCAGATCCGTTCGCGATGTTTTTTCTTTAATCTCAAGCTCCTTGTTGAACGATTCCCGCAGCAAGTCTGCAGCTTCATGTAACCATGACTTGATCAGGCTATGCCTTCTATCGATCTGATCCATCCGGCTCCTCCCTTCTACCGCTCCTCTACCCGCGACTTATGCAGTCATTTAACGCTCCCCTAGGAAGATTTTATTCTTTTCACTTTTCTTTATTTCCTGCAGCACTTTGTACAAAGAATAACCCGATTCTTTCTCGAACTGATTGCCGTATTTCTTTTCCTGACCGACTGAAGGCAGCACCGTTTTGAATTCACGATAAGCCTGCATAAAGTCCTCTTTACTGATTCCACTTTCATAAGCGCGTTCGACAGCATTCCACAAGGAGATGACTTTAACAATCTCTTCTTTGGACCACTCCACTTCGAACGGATAGTCATAATGTTGCATCTTATTCCCTCCATCTATTCTTGTTTCTACTATATTATACCTGACAAAAAAAATAAAGAGAATCCGGATCCGGATTCTCTTTACCTGTTACTATTTTGGAATTAGATGTGGATCGGCATGCCCAAAGCCAATTCGGCAGCGTCCATGATTGTTTCGGATAAGGATGGATGACCGTGGATCGTCAACGCGATATCTTCTGCGTTCATTCCAGCTTCAATCGCCAACCCAAGCTCAGCAATGATTTCGCTGGCATTCACACCGACAACTTGCGCGCCGACAAGAACGTTATCTTCTTTTGTCGTAACCAAACGAACAAAGCCTTCTGTCTGGTTCAATGACAATGCGCGTCCGTTACCTGACAATGGGAATTTGGATGCTTTGACATCCATACCTTTGTCTTTTGCTTCGGCAGCAGTGAAGCCGATAGTAGCTAATTCAGGATCCGTAAAGGCAACCCCTGGCATAGCACGGTAATCAATTGCAGAGGGATGTCCCGCAATTGCTTCAGCCGCGATTTTAGCTTCGTAGCTGGCTTTATGAGCCAAAGCAGCACCAGGAACGATATCGCCGATCGCAAAAATGTGTTTTACATTTGTACGGCCTTGATTATCGACTTTGACCAAACCACGGTCAGTCATTTCAACTCCGACTACTTCAAGACCCAAGTCATCCGTATTCGGACGGCGACCGACAGTAACCATTACGTAGTCAGCTTCGATAACCTCTTCTTTACCGTTCGCTTCATATTTAACGGTTACGCTGTCTCCGTTGTCGATGGCTTCTTTAGCCATTGCCTTCGTGACGACTGTGACACCTTTTTCTTGGAATGATTTTTCAACGAATTTGACCATATCTTTTTCAAACGTCGGCAAAATTTGTGGAGAACCTTCAAGGATAGTCACTTCAGCGCCTAGATTAGCATACGCTCCGCCCAGTTCAGTACCGATGACACCGCCACCGACGATGACCAATTTCTTAGGAACTTCGGTCAAATTCAATCCGCCAGTGGAATCGATAACGCGTCCGCCAAATTTGAAGCCTTTGATTTCGATTGGACGGCTACCGGTAGCGATGATTGCATTTTTGAAAGTATACGTTTGTGCTGCATCTTCAGTGAAGACACGTAATGTTTCTCCGTCATTGAAGAATGCATTCCCACGGATAATTTCAACTTTGTTTTTCTTCAACAAGTACTCAACACCGGAAGTCAATGTTTTGACGACTTTGTTGTCTTTCCATTCTTGAGTTTTCGAGAAGTCCAGTTTCACATTTTCAGTTGTGATGCCGAAAACGGAGGAATCCAAAGCTTCTTGATAATGATGTCCAGCAGAAATCAATGCTTTTGAAGGGATACAACCGACGTTCAAACAAACGCCTCCGATCCATTCTCTTTCGATGATTGCTACTTTTTGTCCTAATTGTGCAGCGCGGATGGCAGCTACATAGCCACCAGGTCCCGCTCCAACAACAACTGTATCTAATTCAACTGCGAAATCGCCTACTACCATTGTCTATTCTCACCCTTCCATCAATAATAATTCTGGATCAGCCAATAATCTCTTAATGTTGTTCATTGCTTTTTGAGCAGTTGCGCCGTCAACGATACGGTGGTCGAAACTTAATGAAAGTTTCATAACGCGACCGACTGCCAATTCGCCTTCCGAATTGACGATAGCTTGTTGCGCGATCGTTCCAACACCTAGGATGGCCACTTCAGGGTAGTTGATGACTGGCGTGAAGAATCCGCCGCCAACAGAACCGATGTTGCTGATTGTGACTGAACCGTTTCTCATGTCTGCAGCTGCCAGTTTGCCGTCGTGGGCTTGAGCAGCCATGTTGTTGATTTCATCGGCAATTTTGAACATGCCTTTTGTATTCGCATCTTTAACGTTCGGCACGTATAGACCATTGTCTGTATCTGTAGCGATACCGATGTTGATGTAGTTCTTCAATACGATTTCTTGAGCAGCATCATCGATTGATGCATTCAGGATTGGGAAGTCGCGTACAGTCGCTGCCAATGCCTTAACGACATAAGGCAAGAAAGTAAGTTTTGTTCCTTGTGCTGCAGCAACATCTTTGAATTTCTTGCGGTGATCCCATAATTTGGACACTTCAACTTCATCAAACAAGGTTACGTGAGGCGCTGTATGCTTGCTGTTGACCATTGCTTTCGCAATCGCTTTTCTCATCGGAGACATTTTTTGGCGTGTTTCCGCTTCGCCCATATTGGAAGAGAATGGTTGAGCCGGCGCTGCCGCTTGTGTTGCTTGAGCAGCTGCTACAGGAGCCGCTTGGACTGCAGCTTGTGCCGAAGCTTGAGCTTGGACTGCTGGAGCTACAGCTTTTGCTGCCACTGGAGCTACTCCGCTGAAGTTATCGATATCTTCCTTCAGTACACGGCCGCCTTTTCCAGTCGGTGCAACCGAAGTGATGTCGATGCCTTTTTCGCGTGCGTACTGACGAACAGACGGCATAGCCAAGACTTGTTTGTTTGGATTTGCTGCTGCAGCCACGCCTGATGAAGCTGGTGCATTTGAAGCTGCTGTAGGTGCTGCGGCTGCTTTTGGTGCTGCTGCAGCCGGACCGTTTTGGCCTGGTGCATCGATTTCCACCAATACATCGCCGATGACTGCAACTGTACCTACTGGCGCTACGATGCGCACAACTTTACCTGTCACTGGAGATGGGATCTCTTCAACAGATTTGTCGTTCTGCACTTCAACCAAGGTGTCATCTTCATTGATCATATCGCCTTCTTTGATAGGCCAAGAAACGATTTCACCTTCCATGATACCCTCGCCTAGAGCAGGCAATTTGAATTGGAACAGTCCTCCTGTCGAAGCTGCAGGTGCTGCTGGAGTTGATGCCACTGAAGCTGTTGCTGGTGCAGGAGCTTCAGAACCTTCATCTTCATGACCTGGAGCGTCGATTTCCACCAATACATCACCGATGACTGCAACCGTACCTACTGGCGCAACGATCTTTAAGACTTTCCCGGTTACTGGGGAGGGGATCTCTTCGACTGATTTATCATTTTGTACTTCTAATAATGTGTCATCTTCATTGATGGTGTCGCCTTCTTTGATTGACCAAGAAACGATTTCACCTTCCATGATACCTTCGCCTAGAGCAGGCAACTTGAATTTAAAAGACATTTTCTTAACTTCCCTTCATTTGTCTATTTTTGGATTTCCGACGCACAAAAGCAGACAAATACAATTCTATGGGATATGGAATTGTATTTGTCCAAGCTTTCAGCTCTTAGAAATGATAAGTTTCTCTTACTTTATTCTCGATATCAGTAGCATTCGGTAACCAAATGTTTTCTGCTTGACCGAACGGGAAAACAGTATCTGGAGCAGCTACACGTCCGATAGGAGCTTCTAACGATAACACTGCACGTTCAGAAATTTCGGACATGACCATTGCGCCTACACCAGCTTGACGCTGCGCTTCTTGGACAACTACGACACGGCCTGTTTTTTCAACTGAGGCAATGATCGTTTCGATATCAAGTGGAGCAACCGTACGCAAATCGATTACTTCAACCGAAATGCCTTCTTTTTCAAGTGTTTCTGCAGCTTTGATAGCTTCGCGGACCATTGCGCCGTATGTGATGACAGACACGTCAGATCCTTCTTTTGTGATGGCAGCTTTGCCGATAGGAACAGTGTACGCTTCTTCAGGAACTTCATCACGGAATGAACGGTACAATTTCATGTGCTCCAAGAAGACAACGGGATCGTTGTCACGGATAGCTGAAATCAACAAACCTTTTGCATCGTATGGGTTCGAAGGGATAACCACTTTCAAACCTGGTGATTGGGCCATCAAGCCTTCCAAGTTATCCGAGTGCAATTCAGGTGTATGCACACCGCCACCGAAAGGAGAGCGGAAAACGATAGGCAGATTACGCGTGCCTGCCATGCGGTAACGTGTACGTGCAGCCTGCGCTACAACTGTATCCATTACTTCAAATACAAAACCGAAGAATTGAATTTCCGCGACAGGACGGAAACCTTCTAAGGCCAAACCGAATGCCAAACCACCGATACCGGATTCAGCTAAAGGAGTATCAAACACGCGATCTTCGCCGAATTTCTCTTGAAGTCCTTGTGTCGCACGGAATACACCGCCGTTTTTACCAACGTCTTCTCCGAAGATCAGAACGTTTGGATCGTTTTCAAGTTCAATTGCAAGCGCATCAGTGATGGCTTGGATCATAGTTAATTGTGCCATGATTATTTAGTCTCCTTTGCTTCGTAGTATGCGATTTGTTCTGCTAAAGTTTGATTTGGTTCTTCGAACATGCTCTTCAAGAAGTCAGATACTTTTTGTTTAGGAGCTTGATCAGCTTCCTTGATGGCATCTTTGATTTCTTCTTTGACTGATTCGATGACTTCATTTTCTTTTTCTTCAGACCATAGACCTTTTGCCGTCAAGAATTTGCGCATGCGGATCAATGGATCTTTTGCTTGCCAGCCTTCCAATTCGGCAGTGTCACGGTAACGTGTCGGATCGTCACCTGATAAAGTATGCGGACCGAAGCGGTAGCAGATTGTTTCGATCAAGACAGGCCCATTTCCGGCAACAGCATATTCTCTTGCTTTTTTGGTTATCGCGTAGACAGCCAAGATGTCCATCCCGTCGACTTGGATACCAGGAATTCCGGCAGCCATAGCTTTCTGCGCTAAAGTTTGAGCAGCGGTCTGCACGTGGCGAGGCGTTGAAATCGCCCATCCGTTATTTTGAATGAAGAAGATGGCAGGTGCTTTGTAGGAGCCGGCAAAGTTGATTCCTTCATAGAAATCCCCTTGCGAGCTTCCGCCGTCACCAGTATATGTGATGGCAACATTTTTCTTGTTGCGTTTCTTCAATCCCAATGCTACTCCTGCAGCTTGCACATATTGTGCGCCGATGATGATTTGCGGCGGTAAAGCTTGGATGTCGTCAGCATATTTATTGCCATCCACATGACCTCTCGACCAAAGGAAAGCTTGCGTCAATGGTAATCCATGCTTGACCAATTGAGGAACATCGCGGTAACCAGGCAACAATACATCTTCTTTTTCGATTGCTGCAATACTGCCTAACTGGCTCGCTTCTTGGCCGGCTGTCGGCGCATAGAAACCTAATCTACCTTGACGATTCAACGCAGTTGAACGTTCATGTAAAATTCTGGACCATACCATATCTGTCATGAATTGAACCAATTGTTCATCAGAAAGATCTGGCATTAGATCAGGGTTTACAATATTCCCTTCTTCGTCCATGATTTGGACCATGCGAAAATCTGTGTTCGTGCTGCTTAGTAATGCGTCAATGTCGATTTTTGTTTGTTTTGTAGCCATGCTAACACTTTCCTCTCTATTCCCTTGATATTTCATCTCTTTGGATGAGGTTTATACAGATGATTTCAACTGTATCAATTCACAGTTGTTACATGAATAATTTACCACGCATCCGAGATATATGCAAGGTAAAAGGACAGTTTTCATTTTTTGTGCACAGAAAATCCACCACTGCTTATTTGTAAGCGTTTAGCAATTCTTTATTGTTCATTTTTTAACGAGACTCCAATCACGCTATTTTGATTTATATTGAAACATCATTATTATGTATGTTTACAGATTGTCGCAATCAGATACAAAGATTCTGTATTATAACCAAAACAAAACTGTTATTACATAAAACAGCAAGCATTGATGGCATGGGCTTTCAAAAGTATAACAGCCCATTCGTTACAACTACCTCTTTTAAATATCGAATTTTTCAGTTTTTCACAGTTGATTTTTTATTTTTTCTCGGATCATATTCAGTTGTTCTGTTCATTCAAAAAATCACAATCTCATCACTATGAAAATTTGATTAAAATAACTCTTCATTCATCTCATGAACAAAACAAAAGGCCATTTCAATTAAGAAATGACCTTTTTTATTTGAATTTGTACTGCGCTTTATTACACTAAGCCTTGATAAATCATGGCATCGGCAACTTGCACAAACGCCGCGATGTTGGCGCCTGCCAAATAATTTCCCGGTATGCCATATTCTTCCGCTGTTTTTTCAGCTGTCTTAAATATGTTTGCCATGATAGCCTGTAGCTTACCGTCAACTTCTTCGAATGTCCAATGGCTATGAGCACTGTTCTGCGCCATTTCGAGTGCCGAAGTGGCGACTCCCCCTGCATTGGCCGCTTTAGCCGGACCATAGTAAATATTATTGTCCGCATAGACTTCCACAGCTTCCAACGTACTCGGCATGTTCGCGCCTTCGCTGACACAGTAAACGCCAGCTTTGACTAATCTCTCAGCCTGTTCTTTATCTATTTCATTTTGTGTTGCACTAGGCAAAGCAATGTCATATTTAAGATCGACGTCCCAAACGCTACCGTCTTTATAAACCGCTGTCGCTTTTTCGGCAGCATAGACCGTCAATCTTTCGCGACGAACTTCTTTGATATCCTGTAGCAATTCGACATCGATACCTGTTTCATCGTAGATATAACCGTTCGAGTCCGAACAAGCTACAACAGTTCCGCCAAATTCATGAACTTTTTGGATAGCATAGATAGCCACGTTTCCGCTTCCGGAAACAACTACTTTTTGACCGGCAAACGATTTACCATTTGCTTTCAGCATTTCCTGTGTATAGTACACTAAGCCGTATCCAGTCGCTTCTGTACGCGCCAAACTTCCGTTCATGACGACTGGTTTACCGGTAAGAACACCTGTTTCAGCACCGTTTAAGCGTTTGTATTGGCCATACATATAGCCGATTTCACGTCCACCAACACCGATATCGCCAGCAGGAACATCCAGCGTAGGGCCGATATGTCTTTGCAGCTCAGTCATGAATGATTGACAGAAACGCATCACTTCAGCATCGGATTTGCCTTTAGGATCGAAATCGGATCCGCCTTTTCCGCCGCCGATCGGTAATCCGGTCAGGCTGTTTTTGAAGATCTGTTCAAAACCTAAAAATTTCAGGATGCTCTCATTGACGGTAGGATGAAAGCGCAGACCGCCTTTATAGGGTCCGATAGCCGAATTGAATTGGACGCGGAATCCTTTGTTGACTTGAACATCCCCTTTATCATCCATCCAAGGAACCCGGAAGGAAACGATGCGTTCAGGCTCCACCATTCTTTCAAGAATGTTCCATTTTATATAGTGCGGATTTTTTTCCAAAGCAGGCTCGATCGTATCGAACAACTCTCTTACCGCCTGTAAGAATTCTTTTTGATGCGGGCCTCTATCTTCAACCTTTTTATAGACTTTTTCAATATAATCTTTAGCAGCTGTCATAAAAATCATCTCTTCTTTCGCTATAGAGTTAAAAAAACCTCACACCATTGTGTAATCATTTTTTCATTTTTCTATTTTACACATACCCATTCTATATTACAAGAGAAAAGATGAGTCTAGCTTTTTTTTTTCGAAACGTGTACTATGTAACGTGAAGTGTTTTGCAGTTTGCAAGTCCAATCATTTCAATATAAAAACCAGTAAAAGGAGGAATGCATGCATGATCACGATGGATAACATCATCCGTGAAGGTCATCCTACATTGCGCAGGTCAGCCGACCCGGTCACTTTTCCGTTATCTGCAGAAGATCGAAGTATCGCTGCAGAAATGATGGAGTTCCTTTCGAACAGTCAGGATGAAAAAATTGCCGAGCAACTCAACTTGCGCGCAGGCGTTGGTTTGGCAGCACCACAAATCGACGTATCCAAACGCATCGTTGCTTTGCTGATACCAGGGGAATACGAAGATGATCCTCCGGAATTGGCTAAAATTATGTTCAACCCTAAAATCATCAGCCACTCGATTGAAAGTGCCTGCCTAAAAGGTGGAGAAGGCTGCCTTTCAGTGGACCGTGAAGTACCAGGCTTTGTCGTCAGGCATAGCCGTATTACGGTAGCTTACCAGGATGCTGAAGGAGCCACGCACAAAGCCCGCTACAAAGGTTATGCGGCCATTGTAGTCCAGCACGAAATCGATCATCTTAACGGCGTTATGTTCTACGATCACATCAATGAACAGGCACCCTTTGCAGTTGCAGACGATGTCATCATCATCGAATAGGAAGAAATGAATAAAAAAGAAGAACGGACCTGCATTTAGTGCAGAACCGTTCTTCTTTTTTTTCATTTTGTAAGATATCTCTCCAGGAATTGCTTCGTCCGATCCTCTTTTGGATGATAGAAGATTTCTTCAGGGGCTCCCTGCTCCAGAATGACGCCTTGATCCATGAAGATGACGCGATCGGAAACTTCTCTCGCGAACTCCATTTCATGCGTCACGACGATCATCGTCAAGCCGCTGTTGGCAAGATCCTTCATGACTTTCAAAACTTCGCCCACCATCTCCGGATCCAAAGCCGATGTCGGCTCATCGAACAATAGCGCATCCGGCTCCATCGTCAACGCGCGGGCGATGGCAACGCGTTGTTTTTGGCCGCCTGACAGCTGCTCCGGTTTGGCATTGATGAATTTACCCATTCCGACCTGCTCCAGGTAGCCCATGGCGATTTTTTCGGCTTCCTGTTGGGACTTTTTCAGAATCTTCACAGGTCCTACAGTACAATTATGCAGCACATCCAAATTGTTGAACAAATTGAATTGCTGAAATACCATCCCTAATTTACTGCGGTACTTGAAGATATCATGCTTCGAGTCCAAAACGTTCTCGCCGTTGTAGATGATTTCTCCCGCTGTCGGTTTTTCAAGTAGATTGATGCAGCGCAATAGCGTCGATTTACCGGACCCTGATGAACCGATGATACAAACAACTTCCCCTTTATTCACACTGAAATCGATGTCCTTCAGCACTTCATGCTGACCGAAGTTCTTCTTCAGATGCTGTACGTCGATTACTTTTTCCATCAAATGATTCCTCCCGTGGCAATTAATTTGCTCTGTCTCTTTCTGCTTGTTTTTTGCGAGCCATTAATTCTGGTGTAGTCAATTGGTCTTGACCCGCACCCATCATCTGATAATTATCAGGGCCTTGCATTTTTCTTTCGATGGCACGAAGAATGCGTGTCACCGTGAAGGTCATGACGAAGTAAATGAGTGAAGCCACGAAGAATGATTCGAAATAACGGAAATTATTTCCGGAAATCGATTTGGTCGTAAAGAACAATTCCGAAACGGAGATGACGTTCAACACGGACGTATCCTTGATATTGATGACGAATTCGTTCCCTGTCGCCGGCAAGATATTCCGGATGACCTGAGGCATGACGACATTGCGCATCGTTTGCAGGTGGTTCATCCCAATTGCTTGGGCTGCTTCGAATTGCCCTTTGTCGATGGAAATGATTCCACCGCGGACAATCTCCGACATGTAAGCACCTGTATTGACCGATACGATAAGCAACGCTGCGAAGATACGGTTCATGTCAATATCAAACGCCAGAGCCGCGCCATAATAGATGACCATTGCTTGAACGATCATCGGCGTACCACGGAAAATTTCGATGTAGCATGACAGCAAAAAATTCACCACATTGTACACATGTTTTTTCCATCCCGATTCAGCAACCGGAATCGTACGGATGACACCAATCATAAGACCGATTCCCAACCCAATGATGGTCCCGATTAAAGCTATATATAATGTTGTCCACGCACCTGATAAAAACTGTCTCCAGTTTTCTTCGATGATGCGGATAACCCAACTAAACTCCATTTAATTTATGCCCCTTTTTGATGTCCCATCCACCAGAATTATTCAGCTGATGGTTGGTTTTTGATTGCTTCTTCCATCATTTGGATTCGTTCTTCTTCGGTGATACCGCTCAGAATCTCGTTGATCTGATCTTTCAATTCGCTTTCTTTGATCAAGCCGATTGCGATCTCTGAATCAGCCACGGATAATTCAAACGTATCCGCTTGATCCAATTCGATCATTTTGAAAGCTGAATTGGCTGCTGAAGCGCTGATTGCTTCCGGGCGTTCCGAGACATAAGCATCGATTGTGCCTGACTCCAATGCGACGCGCATAGATGTGAAACTATCCATTGCCGGTTGCTTTTGCACGCCTTCAATCTGATCGATGACGCCATAATGTAACGTGTTCAACTGTGCAGTGACTTTTGCATCAGCGAAGTCAGCCAAAGTTGTTGCATTTGCATAAGCCCCATCAGATTTTACGACGATTACCAATTCAGTAGTATAGTAGGAATCCGAGAAATCGATTGCTTCTTTGCGTTCATCTGTCGGAGACATACCTGCAACGATTGCATCGATTTTAGATGAAACCAATGCCGGAACCAGACCATCCCATTCTGTTTTGACGATGACCAATTCCTTGCCTAAGCCGTCCGCCACTTTTTGGGCCATCTGAACATCATAGCCATTTGCGTAACCGTCCGCGCCATCAATTTTCACTGCGCCATTGCTGTCATCATTTTGTGTCCAGTTAAAAGGCGGATATCCCGCTTCCATTCCGACTACGAATGCATCCGATTCAGCCGAACCATCTGCTGCCGATGAATCCTCAGTAGTTCCGTTACCGCAACCCGCTAAAATAAACAAACCCATCAAAGCCGCCATTGTTGTTTTCCATGTTTTTACTTTCATCTCTAGTTCCTCCTAATGTTTATAGTCCTATTTACATGCTCAAAAAAATTAAACAACCCTCTTGTCCAACTACGTTTTTGTCCACCTTTCTACCCATAGAGCGTCATAACAACGATAATTCAGTCCGTTTTTGTGCAAAAAAATAGACTATAAAGCAAAAGGCCCTATAATCCAGCTTCCTTCTGCCCGCAATACCGAAAGTACTCCACAAACGATTTTGGGCAAATCGTTCTGACAGTGCCAGGATTCTTAATCCTGACCCCAACACAGCCAATGCTGTATTTCGGCGAACACCCCTTTCAAATGGGCATTTTACTCTTGATGTCCGCAGCCTCTTCCATTATTGTATGATCGTATGACATTATTGTATGCTATTATACTGTACGTAATTTTAATTTGCAACAAAAAGAGCTTTGCTCAGCCAGCCAGTACCCTTCACGCACTGGCTGTCCTTGTTTTATTTCATTTTAAATACCGATTTTGGATGCTATACTGACTTTAATAACAAAAGGGAGGAACTGTTTCAATAATGTTTACTATTCTATTCGATTTGGATGATACCCTATACGACACATCAAGGCCGTTCTTCCAAACATTGGCAGATTACAGCTTTAGGAACAACTACAGTAACGAAGCCAGCTTCGCTCTTTTCCGCGAGCATTGTGACAACGCCTTCGACCTATTCTCCAGCGGGGAGCTGACGCTAGCCGAGTCACACATCATGCGCACACAGCATACATTCGCCGACTTGGGTCTTCCGCTCACCGCCGAAGAAGCGATGCACTTCCAGAAATCCTATCAAAAAAGGCAAGGAGAGATTGTGTTGAGTCCCGGTATCGAGCGGCTTTTGAATGAACTGGAAAATAGAAATATACCAATTGCCGTCTTCACAAACGGTCCTGAAAAACACCAGATGAAAAAATTCAACGCCTTGAATCTGGAGCGATGGGTGCCGCCAGCACGCATCTTCATTTCCGAAAATATCGGTTGCCCAAAACCCTATGCCGAAGCCTTCGCGCATGTTCAGGAGTCTTTGAACGCAACTCCCGGCGAGCTGCTTTTCATCGGGGATACGTATGAAACGGATATCATCGGCGGTCAGGCTGCCGGTTGGACTACCTTGTGGTACAACCATCGCCGCAAGCAGGAGGATGAAAAAATGGTGCTGGAGCCAACCTTCTATTCTGTTGCGGAAATGCACCAAGCCATAAATGACAACATCTCAAAACGAAAGGAAATGTGACCTATGATCCAGACAAAATTAGCCATCATCGGGGTCGGCCATGTCGGTTCCCAGGTATTGACCGACTGCAGTCACCTCAACTTATTTTCCGATATCATCCTGATCGACAGCAACAAGGACACGGCAAGAGGCGAGGCTCTTGACCACCGCCATGCGTTGGCCGCCAGCTACCGGACCAACAGTAAAATATACGCCGGCGATTACGCGGATTGCGCCGATGCCGACATCATCATCATTTCCGCGGGCGTCAGTGAGAAGGCGCGCCCGGGTGAAGATATGCCGCCAAGAGCGTTGATGGGCAAAGAGAATGCCATTGAAATACGCAAAATCATGACAGGCATCACCCGGTACACAAAAGATGCCATCATCATCCTGATAACGAATCCGGTCGATACAATCACCTACATCGCCGAAAATGAGTTCAACTATCCGAAAGGCAAGATTTTCGGCACCGGAACGACTTTGGATACTTTCCGCTACCGTCAGATTGTTGCTGCCCACTATCAGGTCGATCCAAAGAACGTCAGCGGCTACATCATGGGCGAACACGGCAGTACCGCCTTCCCGGCTTTCAGCAGCACGACTGTGGGTGCGCTCACCCTTTCCCAAAGCGATGCTTTATTAATGCCCGCAATACCATTGGACCAGGAATTCGTCAGCCAAGAAGTGGTCCACACGGCATCTGATGTCTTCAACTGGAAAGGCTGGACGAATTCAGGCATCGGGGAAGTCGCAGCGGCCTTGGCCCGCGCTGTCATGCTGGACGAGAAAAGCATCTTCCCTGTGACCGCAACTGTCAATGGCTTATACAACTGCCACGGCGAAGCGGCCTTCAGCATGCCTTGCATCATCGGCAGGAACGGCTTGGAGAAACAGATCCCTTTGCCGCTGGATAATGAGGAATACGAAAAACTGCAACTCTCCATCAAAGATATTCAATTTACGCTGCAATCCGTGAAATAGGAAAAGCGCAACCGCATCATGGCCGATTGGCCGGATGCGGTTGCGCTTTTTTGTCCCTGTACGGATAGTCTACATACTGAGTCTGCCGTGTTCTTCGTAGCGCGTGACTGTTGTGATGGCATTCTGCTCATCCACAAACACCACAAGCGGCTTGTGTTCCTTCGCTTCCAGTTCATCCATCAGGCAGTAAGCCATGATGATGATCTTATCCGACACCTGAACGCAGCGGGCGGCGGCACCGTTCAAGCATATCATGCCCGAGCCGCGTTCGCCTGCGATGACATACGTTTCGAATCTTGCACCGTTGTCGATGTCGACGATCTGGACTTTTTCATATTCGATCAGTCCTGCAGCATCCAACAAGTCCTTGTCGACAGTGATGCTGCCCACATAGGAAAGCTCCGCTTGGACAACGACGGCGCGGTGTATTTTACTTTTCAGCATATTGAGTTGCATTGTTTTTCCCCCACTTATTCCGTGATAAAATTATCGATCAGACGCGTTTTTCCGATATAAACCGCCAAAGCCACCAATACAGGTCGCTCGACGCTGTCCACTTGCTGCAGCGTACGCGCATCCACCAACTCCACATAGTCGACCTTCGCCAGCGGCTCCGCTTGGATCGTTTCCGAAATCGCATTGCGGATTTTGGCAGCATTCTGTTCTCCGTTCGCAAGCAACTGCTTGGCGACTTCGAGCGCTTGGCTCAGCACCAGTGCGGCCTTACGCTCATCTGCTGACAGGTAACTGTTGCGCGAACTTTTAGCCAATCCATCCGCTTCCCGGATGATCGGGCAGCCGATGACGGTGACGTCCAGATTCAGGTCGCGGACCATCTGCTGGATAACCGCCAATTGTTGGGCGTCCTTCTGTCCAAAATAGGCACAGTCCGGCTGCACGATGTTGAATAGCTTTGTCACGACTGTGCAGACGCCCCGGAAATGGGCCGGTCTGCTTTTCCCGCATAGACTCTCCGTCAGACCATGCATATCCACAAAGCTGCTGAAATCGGGATGGTACATTTCTTTCGGCTCGGGATGGAAAATCAGGTCCACTCCGCTGGCTTCGCACAAAGAGGCATCCTTTTCCAGATCTCTTGGATAGCTTTCCAAATCTTCGGATGGGCCGAACTGCATCGGATTCACAAAAATACTGACGACCACCCGATCATTTTCGCTGACGGCTTTCTGCATCAAGCTTTTATGGCCTTCATGGAGATAGCCCATCGTCGGAACAAAGCCAACCGACAAACCTTCCTTTTTCCAGGCCTTCACGGCACTGCGGATTTCTTCAACCGTTGCTGCAATCTTCATTCGTGATTACTCCTCTAATATAATTTTTCGATGACCGCATCTGACAACGCAAAGGTGTGCTCCGCTGCCGGAAACGCGCCGCTTTTCACTTCAGATATATAGTCTTCGATGGCGTTCTCCATCTGCGGCCCTATTTCTGCATAACGCTTAACGAATTTCGGCGTGAAATCGGAATAGAGTCCCAGCATGTCCTGATAGACCAACACCTGGCCGTCGCAGCCGTTCCCCGCGCCTATGCCGATGGTCGGTATCGAAATGCTCTTTGTGATCAACTCAGCTAATTTGGCTGGGATGCATTCCAGCACCACCGCAAAGGCGCCAGCCGCTTCGACAGCCTTCGCCTGCTCGATCAGACTACGCGCCGCTTCCTCATCTTTGCCTTGGACCTTGAATCCACCGAAAGCATTGACGGATTGCGGCGTCAAACCGAGATGCGCCATGACTGGTATGGAAGCTTCCACGATTGCCTTGATCTGCGGACAGACTTCAAGACCACCTTCCAGTTTGACTGCCTGTGCCCGGCCTTCCTTGATCAGCCTGCCGGCATTGACGACCGCATCATAGACGGATGTCTGATAAGACATGAACGGCAGATCGCTTACGACCAAGGCGTCCTTTACTCCTCTGGCGACAGCTTTGGTGTGGTGGATCATATCCTCCATCGTTACCGATAAGGTGTCTTCATAGCCCAACATCACCATCCCCAACGAATCCCCCACCAGTACCGAGTCGATGCCCGAAGCATCGATCAGTTTGGCAGTGGAATAGTCGTAGGCAGTCAGCATCGTCAAACGCTCATTCTTCTGCTTGGCATTGCGGAAAGTCAAAACCGATTTCTTCACCCGAATCCTCATCCTCTCTTCATCCAAATATAATATATTATTCACACATTACGTTCTGCAGGGAATAATGTCAACTACTTTTTGAAACTGGAAGCCCTACGAATAAAGCCAATTGTCACGACAACTGTATATTTCGATTGGACTGCAGCAGAAATAGGCTTGGACAAAAAAATAACATTTAGATAGCCGACCACCTACCGACTTCAGTAGAGTGAATTCATTATATTCAGTGACAATAAAGTAATAAGGTTAACTTCACTAAAATAAGGTATACCTGAATTATTCATACCATACCAAATCTTGATATGAATAACCCTATTTCATCTGCAATATTGGATTTTTCGCGGAGTTGTTATTTTTTTCCTTTCAAAACGTCTCTTAGAGACGAAAAGAAGCACGGAATGCGATTGTTATTGTGTTTTAGGGCATACTAATCCCTTTGTTCGAAAGATTTTTTTTAAATTAACGGGGACTCACCAAGACAAGGATTGAATTTGCCGTAAGATATGAAAAAATTCGTTTTGATAGACATGATGGGTACTGAGTTTTAGCATCATGCGTCTTCCGCTGTGGATCAGTTTCCCAGCAATCTTGAAAAACCGAAGACGAATACTCTGTATCTGTAGGCCTTTGGCCTTTTCTGGGAAAGCTAGTGTACGCATAAAATTGTTGATGTTGTAGGAAAGCAAGCTGACC
>NZ_FJND01000026.1:0-26606 GCF_900067165.1 Trichococcus sp. ES5 | reverse complement strand
ATTTCAAGCGGTGCCCCACCCACTGTGGAAACGAAATAGCTATTCGACCAAAGAGTGGGTAGCTTCGTCGTCAGTTCCTTAAACTCCTTTCTCAACACGCGGGAAGAAACTCCCTTGATGCGTTTGACTGCTTTGTGAACCCCGAATTGTGGATCTATATCCAATAGGAGGTGAACGTGGTCTGGCATGATCTCCATTTCCTGAATTTCGACGGATAGACCGGTGCACGTTTCTACAATGAGCTCCTTTAAGCGTGCCGCTACTGGTCCGACAAGGACCTTTCGCCGATATTTTGGACACCAGACAACATGGTAGGTACAAGAATAAGTGATGTTATGATTTGATTTATATTTTTTATTTCCCATACATTGATTATACAGCGAATTCCCACATAACACAACTGAGTGCACGTCTTATATCCCCATAGCTAAAGCAAGGGGCTTTACGACGATCTTTCGGTAAATGACAGCGCCTGAAGCCTACCAAAATTACGGCTGCATCGCTCCGAAAAGCACAAGCCAGGCAAGAATCGATTTCGCAATCAGACTGAGCACGATGTAGACCCGCTCCCCGTAGAGGTAGTCCGCCCATTTCCCGACTTTTTTGTACTGCAAAATCATGTTGATCGGGAAAGTGTTGAAAGCAACGAAATAAGTACCGACGATTGCCCAGACAAACCAAGGCACTTCGCCGAAATTGCCGGTCCCGAACATGTACAGCAAAATAGCGATCCATGGCGCAACACCGGCAATCGAGCCCCAAATGAACGGTCCCCACTCAATGTTGTCTTTTGAGCGGCCCACATTCAACTGTTCCATCACAAGCCCGAAAAGATTCATGGTGGCGTTGACGATGAAGATCAGAATCAGAGAAGCGATATCGTAGATGCCGAACAGCGTCGCAATAAGGACAATCATGATTGACGAGCTAAGCGCATACTCGAACCAGCGGAATTTATTGATACCCTTCACCAAATCAGCATTATAGATTTCATTAAGCTTTTTCGGAATGGAAACCAAGGCATGCGCGATGGCTGAAATGAACAAGAACGAAGCGACCATAACTCCAAATGGTAATTCAAAAAGAACTCGCGAGGCAGTCTCCAACGAGCGCGTTTCAGGATTGAAGGCCAAGTAGAATTGGCTGATTTCAGGACTGAACTCACCGATTTTCTGGATGACATTTGTTGCCAAAAAGAGCATTGCGATACCTTGAATCAGGTGGAGTCCACCCATGATCAGATTGAAGCGCCGTAGTTTTTCTGTAGTGATCTCCTTCATGATGATAGCTTCCTTTCTAAAATGACTGGAAAATAATGCCAATTGACCGTTCTCATTCGTTGAATCAAACTGTTCTTCAATCAGAATGCCTTTAACCATCCCACATCTGTTCTATTTGGCTGTCGTGGAACGGGCCGAACACGAACACCGCCAGGCTCGCACCGATCAAGGCCCAAATCATATCCCAGAGGCTGTCGAAGGCGTCTCCCTGTGTCCCCATCACGGTGTCGGCGGGAACATCCATAATTTTAACGACCGCGAATTCACTCAGTTCGTAGGCTGCGCTGAAGCCGAGGCAGGACAGAATAACGATAAGCATCAGCAGTTTGCCTTTCTTGACGTAGCCGCCCCGCAACAAAAACTCCTTGGCCAAAAAAGCCGGTACGAAGCCTTGGGCAAAGTGCCCCACCCGGTCGAAGTAATTGCACTCCCAACCAAACTGCTCTTTCCATTGATTGAACAGCGGATTCTGGGAGTAAGTGTAGTGCGCGCCGTACAGCAACAACAAGGCATGCAGAAAAGCCATCACATAGACGAAAGTGCTGAAACGGAACTTCCGGTAAGTCACGACCAGCAATAATACTAACAGAACTGCTGGCGTCATCTGACCTATCCAAGCCAGCCGATCCAATGGACGGATAGCCGAAATAATGTACACTATAACGAAAAGAACCAAAAGGATTATAGGCAAGGGTTCTGCCTTTTTGCCGTTTCTCGCCATCCGTTCCGCCTCCTTTTAATTGCGTTTGCGTGCCCGTTCCGCAACCTGTTCCAGATACAGTTGCATATCGAACTTGCGCTTCAGGCCTTTATCATTCATGAACCGGACATTGCCGAAGATGGCACGTTCTCCCCACGGCCGGTCATGCTTGCCGAAGCACCAGCTCACTCCGGCAAACCCGTTCGGATCGCGGCCGTCCAACAGGTACTTATTGTTCAGATAAATGGCTTTGCGATAGGCTTCCTCCGGCGTGCTGCTCCACTCAAGAATTTTCTTGGCCCAGTACATCCGCATGTACCCATGCATTTTACCGGTCAGGTTCATCTCCAGCTGCGCGGCGTTCCAATAGTCGTCGTGGGTCTTTGCCGCTTCCAATTCCTCCACAGAATACAGATATTCGCGTTCATCCGCCAAGTGCTTGTCCAGTGTCTTCTTGGCCCAATCCGGAACAGCTGCATAGGAATCGTACTGTTCATTGTAGTAAACGAAATTGACGGCCAATTCCCTTCTGACAACAAGTTCCTCGAGGAAACTTTGCTGACTTTCGCTGTCCATCCCCATCAGTCTGCGGTAGATATAGAGCGGTGAAATCTGGCCGAAATGGAGATATGGACTCAGATTTGAGGTGAAGGACTCGCCGGGGCGATTCTTGCGTTCGCTGTACCCGGCCAGTTTATTCTCGATGAAATCCTCCAACCAGCGTTTGGCCACCGTGGTTCCGCCGATATAATCGGAAACGCGCGGGACACTACGGTCGATATCCAAGCCGGCCAAGGCCTTTTCGGTATCGGAAACGTCATAGGCCTCGAACGGAAGCTCCGCTGCTACGGATGGATGTTGGCAGACGGTCTCCTCCAATGGCGCCAAACAATGCGGCAGGATTTTCTTCAGCTTGGAGCGCAGGGTCGCGGCGGAATATTCCTCTTTCGGAGAAGCCAGTTCGACCGGAACAACAACATTGCTTTCAATCTGAACGACGGCACATTCAGCACCCTCGGCCAAGGTAGCGCGCCATTTCCGCTCGATCCGGAGATAACCGCGGTCGACCACCAACAGGGCCGCCAATTCGGAAATTTCCAATGCTCCTTGTTCCGGCGATATTTTCCGTATCAGCATTTGGATGCCGCGTTGCTCCAAGGCGGCCTTCGTTTCCTTCAGCCCTTCCAGCATGAATGCATAGTGGCGCTCATTGGCTTCCGGAAAACCGTCCGTAATCCCGAAGTAAACGACCAGCGGCTTCTCGAGCCTGTTTGCCTGGCGGATCGCGTATTCCAAAGCATGGTTGTACTCCGCCCGCTGCGAGCTCTGCATCCAATAGACGACATAGGGTCGCTCCATCGCTGTTTTCTTGTCATTCAGTTGCTTTATTCTTTCTTCCAGTATCATCCGGTTCCCCCCAATTTGTGAGCGTTTGTTGTCATACTTATTATAGAACATCGCTCCGACTCCTACTAATTTTACGAATCAAATCAAACTGAAACGGTGCCCTTTTTGAGCGAAATAAACAATATAGTCTGCAGAAAAAATGCTGAAACGCACAAACAGCCGATGGGGCGTTCTGTCGGCTGTTTATGCGTTTTCTATACCTCTTGTCGGCTGTTCCACATCCGCTCCCTAGAGATCAGCCGACGAAGTGAGCACCCGTTGACTGTTCGTCCTTCATTTTTCCGACAATAGTCGACGGCCGCAGCTTATGTTGACTGTTCCGCATTCACTTTTTCCGCAACAGTCGACGCCTGAAGCGCTTGTCGGCTATTCCGCAAATATCCTGCCCTCAACAGTCGACGAGTCCGCGCAAAAAAGCTGATTCCGTTTTTGGAATCAGCTTCTTAGAAAGAAAATTTTTACATTTCCTTATAGATTGATGCGGATTTCTTCAGCCAATGCTTCATACGCATCATCCGTCAGGCTTACGCGGCCTGGATTCATGTCGAAAGTCGAGCCCCATTCGAAGGCATCATCTTTGTATTTTGGCACCAAGTGGAAGTGCAGGTGTTTGCCGGTATCGCCGTATGCACCGTAGTTTACTTTTTCAGGGCTGAAGGCTTTGTGCAACGTGTTCGCAACTGTAGCGATATCTGCGAAGTAACCGTTGCGTTCCTCATCCGTGATGTTCACCAATTCGCTCACATGGTCTTTGTAGGCAACGATCACACGGCCTTTGTGGCTTTGTTCTTTAAAAACGTAGACTTTACTGTATGGCAATTCGCAGCAAGGATATCCGAAAGCCAACACCATTTCGCCTTCCATGCAATAAGCGCAATTTTCATCTTTCATCAACACAGACCTCCTAGAAATATACTTCCGGTCCATTATAGCACTTTTAAGCGCCTACATTTTGTCCATAATTCAACAGTATTGCGTACAAAATGTGAACACACTGGATCTCTACTCAATTCAAGTGGTGCTTCTTTTCCACATACCCGACCATGGCCCAAGCTGTCAGATGCACCAAAATCAGAAATGGGGTCCCCGGAAAAAACAGCAGCACCGCATAGATGGCAAAAGACCGCCCCTTCAAATAAAAACAGTCTTTAAATGGTTTCTTCGCAATCAAACTTCCCAAAAGCCGAAGGATACCAGCAGATATAGCCAGACATTTCGTTTCATCTCTTCACCTCCAAATCCATTCCATAAAAATATCATTCTTCTGAATAGCCAAAAAACTCTAAAATTTTCTCCAGCACTTGGTATTCGGGTTCATAACCATACCCTGCGGATTGATCTTCGCTGATTTGGCTTTCCCTGATTGCTTCCGGATCCGAAGATGAGGCAGCTTCATCGCTCGCTGAACCGCAGCCCGAAAAGATAAACAACAATAGGATCATGATGAAGAAAAACATGCATCGGCGTTTGTTATTTTTGATCATCTGAAGTCCCTCCTTGGACTAAAAAACCTGATGACAAAGGAAGACAATCGACTATTCACTCCATTTTGTAACCGCTCTTTTTCGCCTTCATTATAACATATCACGAGCGCCTGAATCGCTTATGCCCTCAGGTAACACACAAGAAAAAGACCATACAGAAGTCCCTTTTCCCAGGAAGTCTGTATGGTCCAACTAATTGTTTATTTACCCAAGCGGTCCGGCATCATGAACTCCATGAAGCCCCAGACGCCGTTCGCGAGGAACAGTTCTTCGCGATCGTAATTGGATATTTCTTGGCGGATCAAATCATCCTTTTTAGCGAGGGCTTTCGCGCCCCAATGCGGATCGATCAGCAAAGCACGTCCAACGGCAACCAGCTCCGAATTTTCCAATACTTGCTCCGCATCTTCGCTCGTGCGGACATCGCCGACGCCGACCAACGGCACGCGTCCGTTAATTTGCTCATGGATGTACGCCAGCATGCTTTTCTCTTTATGATTCTCAGAAACGGAAACGAGTTGACGGTCTCTCAAGGAAATATGCAGATAATCCAAACCTTTGTCGGCCAATTGGTCCACAAGGAACAGTGTATCTGTAAAGCGGATGCCAGGATTTTCATATTCTTCAGGGGAAAAGCGGTAGCCAACGATAAAGTTCTCAGCACCCGATTCATCAACGGTTGCTGTCACTTCATCAACCAACTTGTCGATGAAACTGAACCGTTTTTCCAGCGTGCCACCCCATTCGTCGTCCCTCCGGTTGGAGTGCGGCGAGAAGAATTGTTGCAACAGATAAGTATTGGCACCATGCAGTTCCACACCATCAAAACCGGCTTCGATCGCGCGACGGGTCGCGGCTTTGAAGTTTTCGATCAAGTCCAGAACTTCGTCACCGGCCAATACTCTCGGCGTTTCGGCATTCGGTCTTTCAGCAGCAATCGCACTTGGCGCTACTGGCTGAACGCCACGCAAAACGCTTGAATCCGTCATGCGGCCACCGTGGAAAATCTGCAGGATGGCTTTGGTGCCGTTTTTCTTGATGGCTGCAGCCAATTTGCTCAAACCCGGAATGAACACATCGGAAGCGACGCTCAATTCGCCTTCCCAGCCTTTGCCGTCGTTCTGAACATTTGCAGCGCCTGTGATGACCGCACCGATTTCACCGGAACGAAGCGCATAGTAATTGATCTCGTCGGTTGTCACTACCCCATCATAGAAACTCATTTTCGTCGTCATCGGTGCCATCATGATGCGGTTCTTGAGTTCCAGGCCGCGTTTGAAAGTCAGTTTGCTGTTCATTGTTGACATATTTTTCTCTCCCTTGGATCGCTTTATTTCATTCTACCGAGCTTGCCGGAAATTCCCTAACAAAATGCTCGACCGCTTCAAATTGCATGCGCATGCATGTATTTTATTATAAGGAATCCTTTTTTGCAAGAGCCGCGCTCCTTGAATATGCTTATCGACCGAAAAAAGACCGCGGAACAGCCATCCCGCCAGCGTCCACAGTCTTTCATCATTTATTTTTTGACATTTCCAAAAATCCGATCAGTAATCAGTCTGTGCGCTGACTGCGCTCCAATCCTCGATTTCCTGCAATCGTTCCTTCATCTCGGCGGACACAATCCTCACTGCATCCGAACCCAGCAACAACCGTTTCGGAATGTTCTCTTTTTGGATAGTTTCGTAGATGACTTCTCCCGCTTTGTCCGGATCGCCGGGCTGGTCCTGGTTGTCAACGATGTTCTCTTTTCGAGTTTTCCAAGCGGTATCGGCATAATCTTCGATCTGCTTCTGCGTACCTTTCAGGGAAGTGTCGTAGAATTTGGTCCGGAATGCGCCTGGTTCCACGGTCATCACTTTGATTCCCAACGGAGCGACTTCCTTCATCAAGCCGTCAGTCATCAATTCCAAAGCGGCCTTGGATGCAGCATAATAACCGGAACCGACACCTGAGCGGGCGGCAGCGATCGAGGAAATATTGATGATGGCGCCTTTCTTCTGCGCCCGCATGTATGGCAAGACTTGCTTGATCAATTCAATCGGGCCGAAGAAGTTCGTGTCGAACAGCAGATTCACGCTTTCTTCTTCGCCTTCTTCGATGGAAGAACGGTAACCATAACCAGCGTTGTTCACGAGGACATCCACCCCACCAAAATTATCAGCTGCCGCTTTTACGGCGTCCGCGATACTTTCTATATTTGTGATATCCAGAGGCACCGCGATAGCAGTGTCGGGATAATTTTCGACGATATCCGCCACCGTGGAAATGTTCCGTGCAGTCACTATCGCGTTATCCCCATGTTTTAAAACTGCTTTTGCGATTCCTCTGCCGATACCACTGGAGCAGCCTGTAATCAACCATGTTGTCATAATGTTTCCTTCCTTCCTGAAGCTGTTTATTTTGATCATTGCGCCTTTTTGCGAATCAAAATGGCGCCACTCGCATCACAAACAGAAGTATACACCTTGGAGTGCACTTCAAGGGAAGCGTTTTATTTTTGAAAATTACATTTCCACATTTTCTATTTTTATTTCCTGATCGGATGGCGGACGACCGTCTTCATCTTTTCCGGAGCTACTTTACGCGGATCGTTCAGGTAAATTTCATGATGCCTACGGATTGTACCGTCTGGACTCATTTCCGAAATGGCATTGACGTATCCATTGGCTGCAGCAAAATCGTCGATAGCCTTGACTGTCACTGCTTCCGTATCGTAGGGACCCATATGCATCATCTGAACGCAAAGCCCTTCCGTGAACTCCGCTAACCTTGCCTTGGCGAGGTCAAGTTCCGGTTTCTTTTTCTTCAATTCCTCAACGGCCCATCGGAATACTTCATCGGTTACAAATTCCGGCTGCCGGATCATCGCTGTCCAGATCAATTTGTCCTTTTGGCTCGTGTCAAAGGGGCGATCAATCTCCGTCCACCATAAGCCTTCCAATGGCGGAACGACATATTCGAAGAAATCCGCCGGGTCATTGCCGCTTCTGCTGCTCATTTTGATGGTGTAGGACAGCCCGTAAAGCATTTCGATTGCTTTCGCGTATTCCCCCGATTCATCATTGGGGTTCCCCTTGCCGTCAACCATGATAAATTTCATCTTCGGCACATCGACGATCACAGGGACAGTCGGGGGCTGATAAAGATTCTTATATTCCTTTTTGAAATCTAATGGACCGGGCATTTCATTTTTCCTCCCTTAATCGTTCAAATCAGTTATAAATAAAATAATGCGGCAATGATGGCAATTGCAATAGCATAGTAGTGATACCATTTCTGATTCATTTTATGAAGCAGAAATACACTTGTTGCAGCAACCAAAAACAGGACCAACCCCACTACAATGGGACTTTCGTACAATTGTACACCAATGCCAACCATAAAAGTTGTAAGTGAAGCAGTCAGCACGCTGGCTTTGAGCCAATCGTATATCGTCGTACGGTATACGATCAAACATAGGCCAAGCCAAATAATCCCATACCCAACGCGCAATTGTGACACAAATCCATAGGAACCATCCTGATTTGCAAAGGATTCAAAAACCATGAAGATCAGAAAATACAGCATAAAGGCAACTGACAAAGTAAGTAAGCTCGCTATTGTAACAAGCAATCCTTCCTTTATGATTCCAGACTTTTTGTTCATATGTCATCCAGCTCCTTTCCTTATATCCGCTTATAAGACTCCTTGAGGTTCATCCAGTATAGAAGTGATATCCTTTATAAATTCCATCGTCTTCTTTTCAATCTGCTTCTTGAGTTCCTCTGGATGGTCAAAATCCGGCTTCTCAACCAGAGTTGATTCTATAATGGAATCAACTCCCGGAATAACCTGTGATAATTTATATTTACCAATATTATCACTGCTCATCAACGCGATATACTCAGCTTGAATTTTTCTGTTATTCCCAGCCAACCAAACTTCGAAAACGCCTTTTTCATGCAAATAAACTACGGCGATTTTCAGCTTCTTATTTTTCAAATCAGCAGGTGTGAAAGCAAAGTACGTCATATCCATGTAGCCAAAATATAAATTACCAGCAGTATAATCTGGGTACTTGCTTTCCAGATAGGAGCGGAGTTCTGACATAAAAGTCATGATCCCTTTGTAGGCTTTCTGAATCCGTCCTTTGCTTAACTGTGCAGCATATTCCTTTATACTTTCGTTTATCGATTCCATAATAGTGCTCCTCATTTAGAATAAGCATCCTGAAAATAGACAGAAACAGCCTCCCGCTTTTTTAGCAGGTACTTTTCAATCCCATTATAATGCGAATACCGCGTAGATGCCCTACGTACGACAATGCAAATGGCAGATAAAGAAGACGCCCTGACTAAGGATGTCTTTACACGATAGGAAGTTCGGGCAACGATGCGTCAGTGCGGGAAAGCAATTTCAGCGAGTGTCCATGCGATGATAATTATCCCAACCGGAATGGACAACAACGTCAGCAAGGCTCTGTCCTTGTATTTGATAATGGCTATCAGCTCCATGATGAAACCGATCACTCCCAGCAATGCAAGGACGGGCGTCGGTAGAGGCAGTCTGATTGTAGCTCCAATTGCCGTCATTTTGATGGCCATCAGCACGATGAAAGCCATAGTCAAACTCGCTGCCCATTTCCCGGTTGTCGTTTTGGACCAAAATTGCATTTTCATGATCGTTTCCTCCATATTCTTGTTCAAGGTAAACTGCCGTTGCTTGTTATCCCTCACGATAGAGCTTCCCGTTAATTTCTGTGGGCACAACCACCCTATCAGCTTCTATGATCCACAGGCTTTCCTTTTGGTTATTGCGTTCTATTTTTTATAAACCGAATCCATTCCTCGCCGCAGAATCTTCTTTAACAACACTGTTCTAGCTCGGATTGATCTTCAAATCCTTGAAAAACCCTTCCGTGCCTTCCTCGACCCAAAGCGCAACATCACCTTCCGCATCCGGCCCGAGCTTCAGATCGTTGACCACCAACACGGGATGCTTCGAATTGTTCACATACAATTCGGCATGTTCTCCGTCCACTTTGATCTTCAAATCGATCCATTCATCCAATCCCATGTCAGCGTAGGATTCGTACTCGCCTGGACTTTCGGATCTGAAGCGGTCGAATTTGTAGTCAGGGTAGGAGAAATATTGTGTGGCGCGGTTCCTTCTCAGTTGGCTTTCATTCCTGCCGTTCGTCGGACGAATATAGAACGATTCGAAATGCTCGTTGTTTTCATCGATGCGGAAAGCAACACCGAGGAATCCTCTGGCGAATTCGGGCGCGTCAGGCAAGAGACGGCTCAATACCTTCCCTTCGATCGTGCCGTTCTTGAATTTAGTGCCCACCAACCTTGCAAAGGTTGGTTCATCAAAAGCTTCGATTTTCGGATCTTTCGTGACCCTAAGTACTTCCGTTCCGTCAAAATCAACGTTTTTAATAAAGGAACCAACTGCGGTAAAGTTTTCTGCTTTCATAGGTATGTTCATGCTTTTCTTCCCCTTTACATGAGTGATTTATGCTGTTCTTATCATCAGTCTAGCACGATTCTAGAATCTGTAAATTACGCACTAAAAGGTAAGTATGGAAGGAAAGAATGCCCGTTTCATCGATTTCTACGGAAACCTCATAGTCATCGCTTCCCTGCAAGTGAAAAAAGTAGGTGTTGCCCCTTTGAACATAATCCTCATCCACGTTGCCGCCTATATAATAATTATACCCTCTATCCAAAATGGTCCGGTTGATGAGATTTTGGAAATTGTTGATATTCACCGTTGTTTTTCACTCCTTTCTTAGGAAATAAAGGAATGATCAAGTGCAATCGACCCCTCAGAAAGTAACAACCTTATCAGCCCATTCGACCATCTGGACGCAATCGATCATGGTGCTGATCGGGCAAACATCCGATCCTTCCATGTTGCGCGACTTCAGGCACGTGCCGCAAGCCAGTATTTCTCCATCAAGATCATCAAAAGCTTGCACTTGTGCAGCTACATCGTATTTTTCGTGGGTCATGTTTTCGATTTCGACTGCTTCGCCCATCAGGAACACTTTCACTTCATGTCCGGTCTTCTTAGCGGTCACGGCGAACCTCATGGCGTTCCAAGATTTTTCGTATTCTTTCGTTTCGATGATGATACCTAATTTCATTGCAATTCCTCCAACTTTTATTTTTCCTTATTTTTTGACTTAGCGAATTTCCTAGCGTTCTTGATGCCGCCGAAGTCGGAAAACATGGTGCTGATTTTCTCTTTTTCAATCTGTTTGGAATTCATGCCCTCGTACTTGGCTTCCTTCTTGAGCTTCAGGTAGCTCTGCAGCCGTTCTTCGGTCAGTATGCCATCCTCTATGGCTTTCCTGACCATGCAACCCGGTTCATTTTCGTGCTTGCAATCTTTGAATTTGCATTGTTCCGCCAATTCATCAATGTCGATAAACGTCCTCGCCAGGTTTACGCTTTCCAAACCGAGTTCGCGCATTCCCGGCGTATCGATGATGCAGCCGCCCGTAGGAATGAGGAACAGTTCCCTGTTTGTGGTCGCGTGCCGGCCTTTGTCATCTCTTCTGATTTCCCGCGTCTCAATCAGCTCTTCCCCAAGGATTCGGTTGATCAAGGTCGATTTGCCTACGCCGGATGAACCGATGAAAACGACAGTCTGGCCCGGGGTGATGTATTTCAGGACGGCCGTGTATCCGTCCTCGCTCAGGCTGGACGTGACCAGCACATCGACTCCGAAAGCGATCGTCTCGATTTCACGCAACTTTCCCGGGATATCCGAGCACAGATCCGCTTTCGTCAGCACGATCACCGGCGTTGCCCCGCTGTCCCACGCGATTGCCAAGTAGCGTTCTAGCCTCCGCAGATTGAAGTCATTGTTGAGCGACATGCAAATGAAGACAATATCGATGTTCGCTGCCACAACCTGGACGTCATGCGCTTTTCCGGCTGCTTTGCGGATAAAGACGCTTTTCCTTTTCAGTGTCTGGTGGATGATGGCATGGTCCTGGCTTCCCTCATTCCGGTCGATCATCACAAAGTCGCCGACTGCCGGATAGTCCGACATATCGACTGCAGCATGGCGCATTTTCCCGGATATTTCGGCCAGCATCTCCGATTCTGCGGTCGCAACCCGATACAATTCCTTGTATTGCGCGATGACTCTTGCCGGATGCAGATCCGGATTAAGGGTCGCCTCCTGCGCGAACCTGTCCGTGAATCCCAGATTTGTTAATTTGTCAGGCATTTTCATCCCTTCCTTTCGAACAAAACCGCTCTGTCATTCCAGAACCATTAACCACAATTTTTCCGACTCAATCACGAGTTCGGCTACCAATTTTATGAACGGTCCGTAATCCATAGTCATGTGGGCGTGATCAAGCACCTTATAATAGTCAGCACGGTTTTCGTTTTTGATGATGATTGGTGGATAGCCGGATTTCATAAGTTCAAAGTTCAACAATAGCCGTGATGTCCTACCGTTTCCGTTAATGAACGGGTGAATTTTCACGAATTCGCCATGCAGTAAAGTCGCCCGCACAACGGGGTGATACCCAAGCCATTCGTTCTGATATTCGGCAATCAATTTTTGCATATATTCGCTTATTTGATAATGTTTCGGCGGAATATGCTTTGCACCACTGATTACCACATTCTCGCTCCGATATTTCCCCGCATTTTGATTATCAATTTGCTTCAGAACCAGCGCATGGATGTTCTTGATGTTCCATTCGGAGAGCGGTTCTTTTTCAGAAACAAGTTGTTCGATGAAAAGAATGGCGTCGCGGTGATTGATGATTTCCAGATGTTCGACCAGGCTTTTTCCGCCTATCGTTATCCCTTCGAGAACGACTTTCGTTTCTGACATGGTCAGTGTGTTCCCTTCAATCGCATTGCTATTGTACGTCCACTCAACAATCAGTTTTTCATGGAGGGAATCCGCCAATCCCTTTGAAAACGGTCTGTGTCTATTGATGGTATCCATCGCCGTATCGATTTGACTGAAATCGTATCCCAAGCCGAGATACTTTTTTTGTTCACTTTGCCTTGCATCCACAGGTTTGTGCGCATCAACAGGGATCGCCCAGTTCCGACCAATTTTGACTGCCCCTTCAATCCGGCCTTCTTGGCAAAGTCCCCGAATCCTGCGTTCGCTTATGTCCCAATTGTTGCTTGCTTCTTTTGTGCTGATGTATACCATAATCGCTCACCTCAACTCCATTTTATGCTTCCTAGTGTTGAAAAGCAATATCATTCCGACCTCGGAACGATAGGTAATGAACAGTTGGTGGAATTCCAGCTCAACAAAGTAAAAAGCGAGAAATGGTTCAAAACCCATCTCTCGCTTGATTCTGTTATCGGTTGCTGAATGTGACCTCGACACTCCCTCGTCCCAGCGCTTGAGCAAGTCCAGTTGGGTCTTCAATCCTCCCGATTGGCGGATAGCTGTAGGAGGTCGAAAAATCTTTGTAGAAAATAACCAGACAGTCGGAACCGTACAACATCACATCCCCGGCTTTGATTCTGCCGACTCGTTGGGAGTCCGTTGGCAAAGTCTCCAAAAGATAATGAAATTTTTCATTCCCATTCAGTTCATCCATTTTTGAAGTCATCGGCAACTTTTGGGTCAGTGCCTGCGTTGTCGCATTGTCATTCAGCGACACAGCATAACGGGTGTTTCCGACTTGAATCGTCATCATTGGCATGGCGTCATCCCTTTCTTGTGGGCTGGATTCGGTGAGCATTTGGTCTGTTTCTGCAACAAGTCCGGCGTCATTCGACGGCGGACTATTGGTGCAGCCGACCAGCAAAACCGCACAAAATGCGAATGCAAAAATAAAATCAACTTGTTTAGGATTTTTCATCTGAACCACATCTTTTTTACAGATTTTCCGTAAAGAACGACTCCAGTTTATCGAACGGAATCAGATCCGTTCTGTCGTACAGATCCACGTGGCCGGCGCTGGCAACTTCAAACAGTTCTTTCGGTTCTGCAGCCATTTTGTAGGCATCCTCACTGAAATATCTCGAATGCGCATGCTCACCGATTATGAACAGGATCGGTCTAGGAGAAATCGTCTGGATATAGTTCATCAACGGGAAGTTCATGAAAGCCATGGCGCTCGTCTTCGTGAATGCGCCGATCGAGTTCGGGTGGAAGCCGCGTTTCATCGCATAATAACCGAAGAATTCTCTGCTGATCGGATCCATTCCTTCAGGGATAGAATCCACAGGCTCGCTTGGGAAAGCAGGCTTCAATTCCGGTTCATCGCCCTGGAAGTCTTTCCAGCGTTGTTCATCCGTCATGCTGTCTGCCCAACCGTAGCGCATCACCCGGCTCATGTCGTACATGCTTACAGTGGCAACTGCTTTGATCCGCGTGTCAACCTGCGCAGCCGTCACAGCAAAACCGCCGCTGCCGCAGATGCCGATCACACCGATTTTATTTCTGTCCACAAATGGAAGCGTGCCGATGTAATCAACAGCTGCACTGAAGTCTTCGGCAAAGATGTCCGGAGATGATACGTGTCTTGGCTCACCACTGCTTTCTCCGTTGTGTGATTCATCGAACGCGATTGCTGCAAATCCGCGTTCCGCCATATTCTGCGCATAGATCCCTGCGCCTTGCTCCTTGACGCCGCCATAAGGGGTGCCGACGATAAGAGCCGGATATTTTTGAGCTTTGTCGATGTCCTTTGATAAATATAGGTCTGCTGCAACAGTGATTCCGTAGCGGTTTTTGAAAGTGACCTGTTCAACCGTTACCTTGTCGCTGAGTGTGAAAGTTTTGTAAGTATTCTCTGCCATATCATTTCCTCCAAATTATTCATGATTATAATCGTTTAATCTCTAAGCAATGCGCTTGATATGATTCTACGACTTCACCTGAACATTAAGTCAAACGTTTTTCCGAAAATAATTTTTTTGGAGGTTGAAAATAGGGGCATTAGAACTGTTGAATCATTTGGCGCTTACTTGTGTTTTTTAATTATCCTGTCAGCGGCTAATTTTCCCGTAATAATACATGTAGGTGTTCCGGCTGGATTGTATGCCCATTGCCCTACTTGATAAATATTTGGAATAGGCGTAAGCACTGATTTGTTCACTTGCTGCATTTTATAAACAACCGGAATCGGGGCTTCAAAAGACCATCCTACTATAGCCCCGCCAATACTCCCGACTCGGTTTTCAACACTTAAAGGTGTAAAGGAAAATTGCTTCTCCACTTTGTCTTTTAACTCAGGGCATAAACTTTCAGAAAGCACACTGATTATCTTATTTTCGATTTCCTTTCTGAACTCTTCATACCAGCCGGATTCTTCAACTTTATAGAACAATTCCGCCTCCATAAGCAGGCTGACGATCAAACCCGTTTTGCCTTCTGGGGCCAAGTCAGAATCTCTTATAGCCGGGATCGCTATTTCATAAGTGTTGTATTCCAGGAAACGATCCAGCCAGGAAAGAACTTCCTCTTTATCCGTCTCTCCCCATTTTTCCAGCATTCCCTTAAGTTCACTTTTGTTGATGTTGCCCAACCCTTTTCTGGAAGGTGTGTAAAACAGGTGCCCATTGAAGGACTTCTTAAAATAAGACACCGGCAAATCAACTTCCAAATAGAGCGAGAAGACAGATTCGCTAGGCCTGCCTTTTGCCATCAATGCCTTTGTTGTTTCAAACTTTTCTCTTATTTTTGGGGCCAGGTTACCCAAATCAGTGATAGTGTAAAAAGTTTTTAGGTCTGCAGCCCAAACAAGGTCTTCATAATGGTATTCGTTGTTGTTTTCATCGACAAGCACCTGTTGGTCGGCATAGATTTTTTCCGTCAAAAAAAAGCAAGAATGCAATGAATGCATTCTCGCTTTTTTTACAGATGTCAGGTTGCTTCAGTTAATGACCTTACCGCAAAGACAGTCTCTGTTTATTATTTTATTTAGAATGAACCGTGGATAACGCGTTCCAGCAAGTCGGAAATTTGTTCTTTCGTTGCTTTTGATAATTCCAGCGCATACCCGGATACACGAATGGTAGCCTGTGGATAATTCTCTGGATTTCTCAACATTTCTTCCAGTCCTTCTTTAGAAAATACGTTAACGTTTAAGTGATGTCCGCCATCTTTTCCAAAGTATCCGTCCAATAGCATCGATAAGTTCTCTACTTGAACGTCACGTTCTTTTCCTAAAGCTTTCGGATGAACTGCCCATGTATAGGAAGAACCATCTTTAACGTCTTCAAAATCAATCGTACTTACTGATTTCAATGCTGCCAGCGCACCTTTGTAAGGGCTGCTGTAGCTTGGGTTAGCTCCTGGAGACAATGGCGTGAATGCTTCTCTGTAGCCTTTGTACTTCGCATCTTGTCCACTGAATAAAGCACCTGTTGCTTTTCCGTAAACGATATTTGAAGTAATTGTCAAAATAGAAGTTGTGATTTCAGCATTACGGTAAGTAGGTTGAGCTTTCAACTTGCCGACAAATTTCTTGATCAGCATGTCAGCAATTTCGTCTGCTGCTTTTTCGTTGTTACCGAATGTCGGGAACTGATCGCCTTCAACAACATAGTCGACCGGGAAGCCCTCTTCGTCACGAACGATACGCACTTTAGAATATTTGACAGCACTCATTGAGTCAGTTGCCAAGCCGATTCCCGCAATACCTGTGGCCATCATTCTGTGTAGTTTTGTATCCAACAAACCAAATTGAACAGCTTCGTATGCATATTTATCGTGCATGTAGTGAATGATATTCAATGCTCTCACATAAGTTGTCGCTACCCAATCCATAACAACATCGATTTTTTCCATCAAAGTGTCATAGTCCAAGTATTCATCTGTGATCGGTTCCAGTCCATCGATAACTTTACTTCTGTTTTTCTCATCGTAACCACCAGTAACGGCATACGTCAGGATTTTAGGAAGGGAAGCTCTGGCACCGAAGAATTGGATAGAACTACCCGTATCTCCTGCTGTCGGGCTTACGCAACAAGCGATCGAAACGTCATTACTTCCATAATAGTGACGCATAACGTCGTCATTCTCATATTGGATGGCACTTGTATCGATACTTACTTTTGCACAGAAATCCTTGAATCCTTTAGGAAGCTTCTCATTCCACATCAAAGTCATGTTAGGTTCTGGTGCGTTACCCATATTATAGAGTGTTTGCAAGAATCTGAATGTATTTTTTGTTACCAATGAATTGTTGTCATCAAGCATACCTGCAAATGTCAAGGTTGCCCAAGTTGGGTCTCCTGCAAACAAAGCTTCGTATTCTGGTGTTCTTAGTTGACGAACGATACGAACTTTCATTACCAAGTGGTCGATCAATTCTTGCGCTTCTTTTTCAGTCAAAGTGCCTTCTTGGAGATCACGCTCGATATAAATATCCAGGAATTCTGCAATACGGCCTAGACCTTGTGCAGCACCATTGTCTTCTTTAACCATAGCCAAGAATCCTAGGTAAACCCATTGCACTGCTTCTTGTGCATTTTCTGCCGGTCTACTGATATCAAAGCCATAAATTTTGCCTAATTCAATCAATTTGCCTAATGCACGATATTGCGTTGAAACTTCTTCACGCAAACGAATGTCTTCTTCCGTATACGTTTTTGCTTGCAAGGCGTTCCAATCGTTCAGTTTTTGTTTCTTCAAGTAATCCACACCATACAATGCGATACGTCTGAAGTCAGGAATGATTCGTCCGCGACCGTATGCATCCGGCAAGCCCGTAACGATCTTGTTGCGTCTCGCAATACGAATGTCATCGTCGTAAGCATCAAAGACACCTTGGTTATGGGTTTTACGGTGTTCTGTATAAAACTCATCCAATTCAGGATCAATTTCGTAACCATAAGATTTTAATGCTGTTTCTGCCATACGGATACCACCATAAACGTTCAAGCCACGTTTCAATGGTTTTTCTGTCTGTAGACCAACGATTTTTTCTAAATCTTTGTTGATATAACCAGCCGGATGAGAAGTTATTGTACTGACAACAGAAGTGTCTGCATCCAAAACCCCGCCATTAGCGATCTCTTGTTTTTTAAGTTCTACGATCTCTTGCCATAACTCATTTGTCGCTTCTGTAGGTCCTTCCAGGAAACTGTCATCGCCAACATATTCTGTGTAGTTATCTTTGATGAATTCTTGGACGTCAATACCGTTTTGCCATTGAGAACCTTTAAAACCACGCCACGCATTATTCATAAACTAATTCCTCCGCATCTTAGTAGTTTGTTTTTATATTCACATTATACACTATCATGAATGATTTTATAACAGTTATTTTAATTTTTTTAAAAAAAGTTAAAAAAGCTGTTAAATAAGGATATTCCTGTTATATAATCAGATCCAAATCTGTATCAATTGTTATATAACTGGAAAATTCTGACGCTCTTTACACTTATTTTATTGGTATGCTCACACTATACGAGAAAAATTACACATTTAATGTCTTACAGATTCAGTCAGGGTTTCCATACGCAATGGTTCCCTTTTCGGTGGCAGTCGTTAAATAAAGTGCAAATCCGGCAACGATCAGCTCGGAAAGCACAAATGACGACCAGATCCCAGTCATTCCCCAAAGGCTGCTCAAGAGGATTGCCATCGGTACGATAACCGCAAGTCCCCTCAGAACCGAAAGGACAAAAGCTGCCCGTCCCTTTTCGGTTGCGCTGAGGATCATCGCCGTCACGATATTGATTCCGACAAAGAAAAATCCAAGAAAATAGATTTTCATTCCGCTGTCAGCCAACCTTAGAATCACCGGATCATTTCCATTGTTGAACAGGCCGATCAGCGCTTCCGAGTTGAAGAAGGTCCCGAGGTAAATCAAGGCAGCGATGAAACCCGCCGTCAACAGTGCATAGCGGTTCACGCGCCGGACCGTCTTGCGATCCTTCAGGCCATAATATTTGCTGATGAGCGGTTGTACACCCTGCCCCAGCCCGGTAAAAATCGCGACCGCCACAAAGGCAATATTTGCGACAATCCCATAGGCGGCAACCCCTTTGTTTCCCTCGAGCCCCAAAATCAACAAGTTGAAGGTCGTCAGCACGACTGCCGAGGACACTTCCATTATGAAAGTGGAAGATCCCAGTTTGAGAATGTCCTTGATTGCCGGACGCGTCAACTTGTGCTTCAAAATAGCGGGCCGGGATTTCTTTTTTGCGAAATGTACCGAGAGGATGCCCAGACTGATGATCGGGGCTAAGCTTGTCGCAAAAGCGGCACCAAACATCCCCATTTTTAGTGGGAAAAGGAATATGTAATCCAAAATGACATTCGAAACACTTCCGCCAATCATCGCAAGCATAGCCAGTCTGGGATTGTTGTCGTTCCGGACGAAAGCCAGGACCGTATTGTTCAGGATGAAAAATGGTGCAAACACCATAATCGTGGCCATATAGGCATGTGTCAAAGGCAATGTGACTGCATCGGCACCCAAAATCGATGATAATGCCTTCGAACCGAACAATCCGAGCACAGCGAACAACAAGCCTGCCAGAGTGCCAAGCTTAAGCGCCCCTGCAAAGACCGCCTCTGCTTCTTTGTGTTTGTTCCGGGATTTCAGGATACCGAAACGGGCTGCTCCGCCGATGCCGATCATCAGACCGATTCCGAGGATGATGCTGAAAACCGGGATAGCAAAATTCAACGCCGCGATCCCGGTAGCCCCCAAAGCTTTTGCGATATAATACGTGTCGGCCAAAATATAGAACGACACGCCGATCATGCCCAAAATATTCAGACTGACATACTTCGAAAAGTCCTTCACTAGTGATTTTTCCATGCTGCTGTCTCCTTCCAAAATAAAAAAGGTGTCCCGGAAACACTCCTTCAAAGACCTACGGAATGTTTCTGAACACCTTGAACTCTCTGCCCGGTGGCAAAAAGAGGGTTATCTATTAGATTGATATCACTTGATTATAATTTTTCGGAGAAAATTTGTCAATGTCGTATTCAAACGGGATGAATGGATACCGGATTAGTTCAGCATTAATAAAGTAACCATCCTTATTCCCCCTTGCACTACTTGCCTAGACTACTCCCCAAGCGGTTGATACTCTGCTGCCAAACCTCTTTGAACACCTGGTCGATCTGCAATACGTTTGGACCATTCCAAGAGGTGAGGGTATTCATTCAAATTCAGGAATTCATAAGATCCTTTATATAGTTTTCCCAAAGCCAAACGACCGTACCAAGACCAGATGGCAATATCTGCGATGGTATAGGCATCACCAGCTATATAAGGGCGCTGCGCTAAGGTTTTATCGAGCAGATCCAGCTGGCGTTTTGTCTCCATCGTGAAGCGATCAATCGGGTATTGCATAGGCTCCGGAGCATATGCAAAAAAGTGGCCAAATCCTCCACCAACATAAGGTCCCGCCCCTATTTGCCAGAATAACCAATTAAGGGTTTCGGTCCGGCCATGGATATCTGTCGGGATCAGTTGGCCAAATTTCTCTGCCAAGTAAAGAAGAATGGATCCCGATTCAAAAATTTCCAAACGCGGACTTAGACTTTGGTCAACAAGAGCCGGAATTTTGGAGTTCGGATTAATCTCGACAAAATCCGAACCGAACTGGTCGCCTTTCCCAATATTGATAGTGTACAAGTCATAGTCTGCTCCCGCTAAACCTAATTCTTTCAGTTCTTCGAACATGATCGTTACTTTAATGCCATTCGGCGTTCCCAATGAATAGAGTTGGAACGGAGCCTCTCCGACTGGTAATTTTTGCTCGAAACGACTGCCGGCTGTTGGACGGTTGCCCACTTTATTTAAATTCTCTTCTTCCCACTGCCACACTTTTGGTAATTCATATGCCGTCATAATAGCACTCCTCATCATATTTATTCGTTACTTCATCATACTACGCACAGATCAATATGCCCAAATTTTTGCTTATCTATCTATTTCGATTGTTTCGATCCATGCTTTCTTAGGAAAGTAAGAGCTCAAGTTGAGACAGTTCCCTATATCAGCCTGTCTTTGCGGAATTCTGCAGTCTTAAAACGCCAGGCCGCTTTTCGGTTTGTCAGCCAAGCAATCTGGGCGTCGTTTTTGAGGTTCTTCAGTATTCTCGGCACAAAATATTTTGCAACCGTTTCCGGTTTATCTGCCAATATATTGAATGTCTTTCTGAACTTCTCATCTGAGAAGACCTCAGACCGCTTACCATCAGGCGTTTTTGTGATGAAGTCAGTCAGCACCATGCCAGGGGACAACCGCCCGGCTATTACATTGGTACCTTCCAGTTCCTTGGCGAGCCCTCTCATGAAGTACGTTAAGGCATGCTTAGTCGTACCGTACAATATTGTTTTTGGCTGGACCATGTTGTTTGAACCTAAACCCTCCATACTGTATATTGCACCATGACCCTGTTTCAGCATTCCCGTTGCCGCAATCTGTGAGCCGTATATCATACCGATTAGATTGGTCTTAATGATGTTTTCGGTACATGTTCCGTCCGTTTCCCAAGAAAACATGCGTGTCGTATTTTGCCCCGCGTTATTTATCCATATATCTATCTCTCCCCACTGCACCACAGAAGTATCCCAGAGTTTCTGCAGATTTTCTTTTTCCCGGACATCGCAGGGGACATAGATGTATTTCCCCTCAAAGGGCGACAGCTCCTTTCGAATTGATGCCGCTATTGCTTCACCTCTGCTGGACAGCGTGACATTGCATCCGGCACGCAGAAACTCGGTTGCCATAGAAAAACCAATGCCACGAGTACTACCCGTTATCACAATGTTTTTCATAAAACTCCTCCAATATTTTGCATTCAGCCATTCCAACTTGGACAGAAGATCCCCCTCCTATCCGTCGTCAAAACCCTTCCCTATAATATGGTTATGTAACCGTTCTCATTTAGGTTGATTATATCATACCAGTATGGACTGTCAGGGCACAAAAAGCCGCAAGAACAGTCATCATTCATGACTACCTTGCGGCTTTCTGTTTTATTTCATTTATTTGTTGCGTGTCAACTCCACGACAGATTCAACATGGCTCGAGAGGACAGCATTGATGTCATTTGCACCTTACGTTCTCGGGAACATATCAATGGCTTTTTTGCTGTTTTTCTCGAAACCGACGTTCAAGGAAACATGTCTACTATTAGTATTTATAAACTTCTTCTGCTCCAAAACGCCAATACCGATAAATCATGCCAGTGATGGAAGGATACAGAATTTAAGTTTTGTTTTTGTATCAATGCTTTTGAGTTTTTAACATTTTCAACTTACCTTGCCAGTCCTATTATTCAAATTTGATATTGGCCTGTGTCTATATGCAATCCTTAGCTCTAGCAAATGCAGCAATAAAATCCGTCTCTATATCGTTGATTCTTTCATATACAGCATCAAGTCCCATTAATCTCTTTAAAAATAACCTTTGATTGTCAATTAATTTTAATTCTTCATGCCATGACAGCTTTTTGTGGTCTTTCTTTTGAAATGAAGAATAAATCAGATAAAGAAGCAAATCTCCAAAATATGAATAATCCAAATTATAGCTGTATTGATTTTTATCAGCAAATCTTGCCAATCCAAAGTCAATAAGATAAACTTCTCCATTATCAATGAGAACATTTGGTATTCTTATATCTCTGTGAACAATACCATTTTCATGCAGGTGCTTTATTATGTCTAAAAGCTTAATGCCAATATTATAGATTTCATCATTTGAAAACTTATGCTTATGTCTAAAAATCATGTCCTTTAAAGTAAGTCCAGGTTTCCACTCTATAACAAAAGCATAAAAAGATTTTTCATTGATTACTCCCAAAAGCTCAGGAATTCTTTCATCCTTGAGCTTTGAAAGTATTACTGCTTCATGTATATTATTTTTTGAATTCTTTGTAAGAATAGTGTTCTTGAATTTCTTTATGATAACCCTTCTGCCAAAGTCATTTTTAGCATGAAAGCACAAGCCATATCTTCCTTCGCCAGCAATCTCCTCAACAGTATATTCCCTAAATCTTTTTCCACGATATTTTATTTCATTAAAATAATGCATACTATTACCCGTTTAGTTTATTTCCGCAGTTATTACAAAATTTAGCATTCGGCGGCATTTTTTCTCCGCAATTCAAACAAAATATTTCAGTTTTTACTTGTTCCCCACAATTCAAGCAAAACTTTGAACCCGCTGGAATTTGACTGTTACATTTGCTGCAATTTTTCGAGCCTTGATTTGAGAAATGCTGATTTTGCATAGGAATATTGTTGTTCTGGTTCCGTCCATCATTATAAAAGCCACCAGAATGGCTTCTTGATGCTAACATATCAAACAAACCGCCTAATATCCCCTTTTTCTGATAATGACCGCTTCCATAATTCCCATTTTTATAATGACTATTTTTTGAAGATTTTGAAAAAAAACTCATACATTTATACCTCTTTCATTTTTATTTTTCCTTGTTTTCGCAGTCTACCGATTCTTTATTTGCTCTTTCTTGAAAGTACATATCTACCTGCTTTAACCAATTCATACCACAGCACCGCTACGCATGAAATCCCTATCGAAAGAAGCAGCTGTGTTGCGGATAAAGGTGCTAATTTCAAGAATCCGCTCAGTGGTGTATAGATCATAATAAATATTCCTGCAATTGTTCCAATAATAACCGCCCACATTACTTTATCCTTAATCTGCCGCATAAAGGTTTTGAATGCAAACTCTGTGTTTGAACTATTTACTTGCACGAGCAGAACATTGGAAAGTAATATGATGCTTAGTCCCATTGTTCTGGCAAGCGGGGCATTATCCGGATATAAATTTATGAAATAGTAGTACATTGCAAAGGATGCTCCAAATATCATCAATCCTTGGATTACACTCTTGGACAACATTGATGCTGTTAAAAGCTTTTCTTTAGGATTGCGTGGCGGCCTTTGCATAATGTTAGACTCAGCTGGCTGGCGTTCTAATACTATTGAGCATGTCGGGTCAATTACAAGCTCAAGTAAAACTACGTGCAATGGTAATAGTAACAGACTTGCAGGATTTATACCCATCATAGGCGCAAGTAGTGAAGCAAATGCTATAGGCATATGAATAGTAAATACATAACCAACTGCCTTTTTAATGTTGTCGTATATCCTTCTTCCATCCTTAATAGTATCAACAATTGTTGAGAAGTTATCATCTAGAAGTATCAAGTCTGCCGCTTCCCTTGAAACCTCGGAACCGCGTTTGCCCATTGCTATGCCAATATCAGCATATTTAAGTGCAGGTGCATCGTTAACGCCATCTCCAGTCATTGCAACAACTTCACCATTCTCTTTGAAGGCTTTCACTATCCTCATCTTGTGCTCAGGAAGAACACGAGAGAAGATGCTGACATCCTTTACTCTTTCTCTCAGTTCATCGTCACTCATTTCATTGAGTTCGTCACCAGTTATTATATGGTCGCTATTCGGCATATTGATTTGATTTGCTATGGAGCTTGCTGTAATTCCGCTGTCACCAGTTATCATGACAACTCGAACTCCAGCTTTTGTACAGGTCTTGATATCTTCTTTTACCGATTCCCTCGGTGGATCTGCAAGGCCAATCATGCCTAAAAGCTCCAGTCTGCATTCCAAGAGGGTATCTGGAATTTCATTTTCATTTTGAATCAACATTCGACCAACAGCAATTACACGAAGACCTTGCTTTGACATCTCGTAAATTTTATCTTCGGCTATTTTTCTTTCATAAGAAGAAATATCACATATTGTAAGAATGCGCTCGGGAGAACCTTTCGCAGCAACTACAATTTCATTTCCATTTCTCCAGACATGCCCCATCATTTTTGTTTCATCCGTGAAGGCATATTCTTTTAGCAGCTGCCCACCAAAAAGAATCTCCCTTGAAATCCCTAATTCTTCACATCGGGCGATCATAGCCTTTTCCATAGGATCGTATGCGTCCGGTTTACATCCCATACCCATAATCCTGGATACATATTTTTCATCACCTGATGTGCTGAATGTTTCTCTAACAGCCATTTTGTTCATCGTTATTGTCCCTGTCTTATCTACACAAAGAACAGAAACTGCGCCCAAGGTTTCAACTGATGGTAACCTTCTTACAAGAGATTGTTTTTTTGCAAGTCTCCAGGCTCCCATGGATAAGAAAACTGTCAATATAACTGGAAACTCCTCAGGAATCATGGCCATTGCAAGAGTAATTCCTGATAGAATGCTTTCAATAATTCTGCTTTTAAGAAAATGATCAGGAATATTAAAGAATGTTACAACACCTACCAAAACAAATAGCACTGCAGCAATCATACCGCTCAGTTTTACCAGTCTGCCCGTCTGTTTTTGAAGAGGTGTATCTCCAACAGGAGCAATCGCTATATCCTTACCTATCTTGCCATACTCTGTTGATAGGCCAATTTTATCAACTAAAATAGTCCCCGTCCCTTGCGTGACTAATGTCCCTGCATAACAATAATCCCGTCTCCAATAATCGTTGTTTTCATTAATATATTTATCGCTAGTCACTTTCCAGACACCAAGCTACTCTCCTGTGAGCGAGGATTCATCAACGCATAGTGTACTTGCTCTTGCAACAATACCATCTGCCGGAATTTTGACACCCTCAGCAATATACATGATATCCCCAGGAACTAAATCCGAGCTGTTAATAGTCTTTTCTTCCCCATCACGTAGAACTTTAATGCGTGGAGCCGACAAGTCCTTCAATGCCTTTAACGTCTTGTCTGTTTTCCATTCCTGGATCGCTTCAATGCTAATTATCCCGACTACAAATACAAGCATAATTGCTCCATCTTTTGGTTCTCCAAGAATAAAGTAGACTGCTGCTGCAATTATCAGCAATAGAAACATCGGCTCAGTGATGACTTGAAAGATTTTATGAAGAATATTTTCTTTCTTTTCAGGTACTAGCTCATTCTTGCCATACTGTTCTTGAAGTTTTGTTGCCTCTAAGGTTGTTATCCCCTTCAGCTCATTAATCTGTTTTTCTGTCATGTTAGTTACCTTCAACTTTGATTATTTTAAAGATAGCTCTATGGCATTGCAATCCTCAGATATGTCCAAAAATAGGTATAAAAAAAACCTGTGGAACATATTACTATCCCACAGGATATACTTCACCTGCTGCCTTGTTAGGCCCAGCCCCATGAACTCATATAAAAGTTCATCGCCTGCTCAGTTTGTACTGTAGATCTATATGCAGTGCAAAGAGATGTTTATAAGTTAACATGTGATTTGATGTGTTGTCAAGCAAAATGTTTTAGTACTTTTTAACGAGTACTTTCTACCTGAATTATTCATAGATTTTCAGAAAACGTCTTGAAACGTTAGTCTTCCAACATATTTTGTCTTTCCAGTTCACACCCAAAAGGTGTGAAAAAAGAACCCCAATCTGTTATGGTTAATGTACGACCAACAACCAAAGAAAGGGGTTCTCTCAATGGCAACTTTATACGAAAATACGCTAAACTTCAACAAAAAAATGACGGTTACAAATACTGGAGGTAATCTCTCCACGGATGCTGGTCTCGTTTTAGTTAAAGAATTCCTTTATTCAATCGGATTCGAACAGTTGATGGAGAAAGAGCTTCATTTTCAAGACTCCCGTCTTTTACCTACACATTCAAATGAAACCATCCTTGAACAACTGATTTTCCAATTAATTGCAGGCTATGATACCGATGCATCTGCCAACATCTTACGTCATGATCCTTTCTTCCAGCAGATGCTTGAAAAAAGTACATTGGCTTCACAACCTTCGCTTTCGCG
>NZ_FJND01000025.1:2994-26773 GCF_900067165.1 Trichococcus sp. ES5 | reverse complement strand
GCTTAATTGCAATATCAAATGCATAAAAAATTTTAAAAACCTTTATAGACAGCGAATTACTCAATAATCCAGTATTACCAATGCTTTGAAGCCATTGACGGCAGGGAGTGTTTCATCCCTTACCATTTTTCAGGTGAGTTGTTGGTGGTTCTGACCCAAGAGGATAGGTTAGCTGAGTCAAGAGAAGGAGCAAAGCGGCTCTTGACTCAGCTAATCTATTCTCTTATCCTATAGAACCAACAAAACACCTTAAGCTGCTTGTAAATCGGCCAGTTCTTCCTGAAGGCGTTCTGCAGGTGTTGTATAGCCCATTATTTTTCTTGGTCTGTGGTTGATCGTATCGGTTACTTCCAGTAAATACGAATAGGACAATGGACGCAGAGTGACTCCCTTTGGGATAAATTCTCGGAGCATGCGGTTATGCCTTTCGTTCGTTCCTTTCTCCCAAGAAGCATACGCATGAGTAAAAAAAACCTGAACGTCTTCAGCGATGCTTTCGATAAGAGACAGACTTGAAAACTCAGAGCCGTTATCAGTTGTGAGTGACTTGAACTGTTCTAGCCCCTGTTTTTTCATCAAGTCAAGCACGCCTTTTTGAACCAGCGCTGCGCCTTTTCCCCAAACTTTCTTAGTGAGGCAGTAGCGTGTTTTCCGTTCAACCATAGTGATGATGACAGGCTCATTTTTTGTTTTCTTACCTAATACTAAATCAACTTCCCAATGCCCAAATTCTTCCCTCGAGAGTACTTCTGGAGAGCGTTCTTCGATACTGCGTCCCAAGTGTTTAGCGTTATGACCTTTAGGTTCAGAAACGGTTGTTTTTCGTGGCCGCATCCTAGTCTTCATAGGTAAATCGATATTACGGATTGGAAGTACGGCAGCATTTATCAAAGCGTAAACGGTCTTCGTGCATGGTACGCGTTCGTCAGGGTGCAACTTTCTATAAGAGTGTACAAAAGTATCCACACTATGAATCCGCAACCCCTTCTTGGGTGCTAGATTTTCAGGTAAGGCAGCAAGGAAAGCTGCAGAATATTTATGATGATTCCGCGCATGCGAGTTCTCACGATTTTCTTTATAAACCCGTGCGCCTGAGGCGGCAATATACTGCTCGTAATAATTGTGTTGATAGTCAAGTTGGCGCGTTCTGCCGCGTTTCAACTCACGAGAAACAGTCGATTGGCTGACTCCTAATTCACGCGCCATCTCCGCTTGTTTATAGGTGCCGATTTTAGCCATCTGTTCCAGCTTTCCCCGTTGAATATCAGTAAGGTGTGTGAAGGTGCGGTTTTCTATGATACAATTATTATTAGTCATGTAGATACCCCTTATACTTTTGGTTTGGTCGCTAACAAGTATATCGTATCTACATGATTTTTTCGTTTATTTCCTTATGCATTTCATTTTACAATTTACCAAACGTTTCGAACATGCTGAACATCGGCACAACAATGGAAAGCACGATCACTCCTACGACTCCGGAAAGGAAAATAATCATGATCGGTTCGATCAACGCCTGCAGTTTATCGGACGCTTCTTGTACTTCCTGATCGTAGATTTCCGATACTTTTTTCAGCATCTCGTCCAACTCTCCACTCGATTCCCCGACCTGAATCATCTGAATGATCAGCGGCGGGAAAAACCAGTGATCGACCATCGGCTTCGCCAGCGACTCGCCTTGCTCGACATCCTTTTGCGCCTGCAGCAGCACCTGTTCAACCACGCGATTGCCGACTACTTTGCTGGTCACTTCAATAGCCTGCAAGATAGGAACGGAACTGTTGATCAAGGAACTCAGGGTTTGCGTCATCCGCGCCAACAGCGTTTTCTGGATGAAAGTCCCCAGAATAGGCACCTTCAGCTGCAGCACATCGAATACGTAGGCGACCTGGTCTTTTTTCCCAAGCTGAATGACAACCGCCACAAGGCCTCCGATGCCTAAGAGCACCAGCCACCAGTAACGCTGAAGCAAGCCGCTCAAAGTCAGGACGATTTGCGTAATCGCAGGTAGTTCACTGCCCATCGAGGCGAACATATCGCCGAATATCGGCACGATGAACACCAACAAGAAGGCTGTGATGAAGAAGGCCAGCACCCCTACCACAAGCGGATAGGTCATGGCAGTCGAGATTTTCTGCTTGATGCGGTGCTGCTTTTCGTAATAGTCCGCCATCTGTTGGAGCACTTCCTCCAGACGCCCGCTCACTTCGGCCGAATGGATCATGTGGATCAACAGCTCCGGAAACAATTTTGACTTTTTCGCCATCGCTTCCGACAAAGGCACCCCTTCCCTGACTTCCTCGGATATTTCTTCCAACGCCTCTTTGAGCGCCAGGCTTGTCGATTGGGCGGCAAGCAGGTCCAAGGCATCCACAAGCAGAATGCCTGCGTTCATCAAAGAGGAAAATTGCCTCAGGAACACGATGAAATCCTTTGATTTCAATGACTTGCGCAAAGAGATATCCTTATTCAGGACCGTATTCAGCGCTGCCACTTCAAAGACGATCAGATCCATGTGTCGGAGTTCATTCAAGGCTTCTTTCTTATTGACGCTCTCGATTTTCCCCTTCATCAATTTCCCGTCTTTGGTTTTGGCTTTGTAGGCAAAAATGGCCATCATTCCCCTCCTTCCTTATCAAACGAATTTTTTTCTTCTACTATTATAGTAATAGATGCGACCTGCTGATTGTTTCTGCTTCAACGAGCCGTTTGATGCTCATCTCCATCGTGTGCATGCCTTGATCCATCGAAGTCTGCAGCACATTCGGGATTTGATGCATTTTTTCTGCCCGGATCAGATTTTTGACTGCCGCATTGTTGACCAGCATTTCCGTCGCCGCCACCCGTCCATTGGTCTTCTTGGTCGGCAGCAAGCGCTGCGACAAGATTCCTAAGAGCACATTCGCCAGCATCAAACGGATCTGCTCCCTTTGTCCGGCCGGGAAGACATCGATCATCCGCTCGATGCTGCCGGCTGCATCCGAAGTGTGCAGCGTCCCCAACACCAAATGGCCGGTTTCCGAGGCTGTGATGGCCGTGGAGATGGTGTCCATGTCACGCATCTCTCCTACCAGAATGACATCGGGATCCTGGCGCAGACTCGCGCGCAGACCGTCTTTGAATGATAAGGTATCAAAGCCCACTTCCCGCTGTTCAATGATGGATTGCTTATGCACATGCAAGTATTCGATCGGATCTTCCAATGTGATGATATGCCGGTTCATCGTTTCGTTCACATAATCGATCAGCGCCGCCAGTGAGGTACTTTTCCCGCTGCCGGTCGGTCCGGTAACCAAGAAAAGTCCGTGAGGCTGTTGGACTAATTTTTTGGCGATGCCGGGTATTCCTAAACTTTCCACGCTGGGAATGTCTTTGGAAATGATCCGAAAAGCAAGCGAAAGCGCGTTGCGTTGGTAGAAAGCGTTCACCCGGAAACGGGCAATGTCCGTGATGGCATAGGAGAAATCAATTTCCCGTTTTTTCTCCAACGTTTCCCACAAGTCTTGGCTCAGGATGGTTCTGGCAAACGCTTCTGTATCTTCAGGCGTAAGAAATGCCTGCTTCTGGGGAATCAGCTTTCCATCCACCCGAAAAACCGGCGCAGCGCCTACGACAAGGTGGACATCGGAAGCTTTTTTTTCGTAGGCGGCACTTAATATCATATCCAGTTGTTCCATCGTTTCCGCCCTCTTATTCATTGATCGAAGCAACCCGCAACACTTCTTCGAGTGTCGTCTTGCCTGCTTTTACTTTTATCAAGCCATCATCAACCAAAAAGCGGATGCCTTGCTGTTGGATATGGTGCTTGATTTCCTGGATGGATGCCTGATTCATCATCAGCTGCCTTATATCCTCCGTGATCACAATCAATTCATGGATCGCCATCCGTCCCCGATAACCGGTATGGCGGCAAACATCGCAGCCTTTTCCGAAAGTGATCGTGTCGATTGTCTGATGGCGCCGTTCGAAGATTTCCCGCTCGACTGGGGTTGCCGGTCGTGTATCGGCACAATCTTTGCAGATGGTTTTGACGAGCCGTTGCGCGACGACACCGCTCAAAGCGGAGACGATCAAGTAAGGTTCAACGCCCATATCCAGTAAGCGGGGAATGGCCTCGATGGCGCTGTTTGTATGCAGCGTGCTGAACACCAAATGGCCGGTCAAAGCCGCCCGTACGCTGTTTTCTGCCGTTTCCTTGTCCCGGATTTCTCCTACCATGATGATATTCGGATCTTGACGCAGGACTGAACGCAAGCCGGTCGCGAAAGTCAGTCCGATCTGGGTATTGACTTGGACTTGGTTGATGCCCTCGAGTTGGTATTCAACCGGGTCTTCGATCGTGATGATGTTGCTTTCGGGATGGTTCAGTTCATTAATCGAGCCGTACAGCGTGGACGTTTTCCCGGAACCGGTCGGACCTGTCAACAAAATCAGTCCCGACGGTTGGGTAATCAATTCCCGATAATCGGCCAGAATATCACTTTCCAAGCCGATGTCCTCGACTTTCCGGAACATATTGGAGATATCCAATATCCGCAGCACAATTTTTTCGCCAAAAACGGTCGGCAAGGTTGATACCCGCAAATTCACTCGTTTTCCTAAAACAGTTGTGCTGATCCGGCCGTCTTGAGGCAGGCGCGTTTCCGTGACGTTCAGCCCGGCCATAATTTTGATCCGGGCAACCAAAGCGTTCATCAATGTTTTCGGCAAGGGCCGTTCATTCCGGAGTAGACCATCCACGCGGTAACGCACGGATACCTGTCGTTCGGTCTGATCCAGATGGATATCGGAGGCGCGCAGCGAGACACCCGTTTCCAACAGTTGATCGAAAATTCTTACTGCTGGCGCATCCTCTCCCTCCACGTAGTCGATATTCACTTCTTTTGAGTCGTACAAGCGGTTGATGGTCTGCAGCAAGTCATCCCGTGTCGCGATCACTGGTCTGACGGCATAGCCGGTGGAAAACTCCAGCTCCTCGATGGCATAAAAGTCCAATGGGTCATTCATTGCCACAATCAAGCGACTACCCGCTTTTTTGATCGGGAGCAATAATTTCGATCGTGCAAAATCTTTTGCTATCAGCTCGACTACAGACATATCGATCGGATATTGATACAAGGACACACTTTCCAGCTTCAATTGGATTTCCAGTGCATCCAGCAGTTGCTTCTCGGTGATATAGCCTTGTTCAACCAACAGATCGCCTAATTTTTCGTCCTGCTTTTTCATGCTGAGTGCTTCCACAATCTGCAGTTCCGTTACGAGCCCCGCTTCTTTCAACAAATCGCCTAATTTTTTCTTCTCAAAATCTGCCACATAATCCCACCTTTCTGCTAGTTTTCTATGATTGCTCCCGCGCTGATGATGTCTTCCGGCTCCGGACTGACAGTAGGCGCCGCGGCCCCCCCGGATGGAAACCCATCTGTTTTAACTTCTGCATATTCTAGGAGCGCACTTTCAGTCAGCTCCAGTTTATTTGCGATGACTGTACCCTTGATTGAATAACTCCCTGATAATGATGCCGTTGCGTTTGGCGCAATCAGCATTATGTTGGAAGCTCCTTCTTTGTTATTACCTGAAGTAAAGTTAACTTTATTATTATCAGTCAGAAAGACGCCATTTATATTTGAATCATCTACATTAACAGGACCCTTATTTCCTAAAACTACAACATGAGCATTCATCTTTGTGATGTTATTGAAATTAGGCGTTGGGCCAGTGTACATCAGCAAAAGCTGATCACTCGTTCCAGCTTTATTGATGAACAAGTCATGGTTAAATGTCATTTTACCATCTACAACCATTCTAGCTGTTCCTTCTTTAGAAATAGTGAAGCTACTAGATGTCATTTGTAAATCATTCAGTAAAAATGTAACAGCGCTGTCTCCCACTATATTTAGGTTACTGGAATTTAGTTGTAAATTATTGACTACTAAAGTGACTGTGCCTCCTCCAACAATATTGAGAGTCCCTGAGCCAATCAATAAATCTTCTACTGAGATGGTGCGATTCCCACCCATCGTATCAATCGTCAATGTTTTACCCGACTCTATGATTATTTTTTTGAATGCAATGTTGTCTGTAACCTCTAGATTATAGGTTTCAAGCATCCAATTATTCAGAAGAAGGTTCCCGTTATCCAGAACTTTGTATGAGTTCCATTCATCTTTTTTTATTGTCTCATCAGTCAATCTATTAAAATCTGTGATAGTTGCAGTTGGTACCTTTACTTGAGAAATAAGACCTCTATAAAGCTCAAAATCTATATTCTGTATTTCAGTAGAGAGCTTAGGCAGGTTATTCTTGAACCATTCTTTGTAGTTTATTAACTTATCTGGTGTCGTTTGACTTGAATAGTGCAATGTGGATTCTGTGAACTCTCCATAATCACCCATCTTGACTGCATTATTATCAGTGGACTGAATATACGCATTTCCATTCAAAGTACCACCTAATAATCTCATTTCTTCATCTACAAGTAGTGCGGTCTTCTCGGGGAGTGTCGGCAATCCACCACCACTCCCGGTATTTTTCTCAATCCAGTTCACCGTGAACGGTTTGGTGACGGTCCGTTTTTTCCCGTCCACTTCTCCGGTGGATGTGATCGTGTAGCTATTCGTATCGTTTTGCGTTGTTGCGATTGTCGCGGTCGGCTCGGTGCCGAATTGTTCTCCGAAAGAAACAGCGGACTGCCCATTTTTGGAAGTCACAATGGACGACACATGCTGATAAAAGGAGCCTTCCGTTGCGTTACTTTCATAAGCGCTCAACACGGATCGCTGGATATCATCATACGCATCAACCGCGGCTGCCTCCGCCACGTAATAAGCGGATGTATCATCACGATTGGCGGCACTCAAGCGATAGCTGCCGAGTGTGAGTGTTCCGATTGAAACACCGAGCACTGAAAGCACGAGCAACACCATCAATGTCATCACCAAGCCACTGCCTTTTTCGTCCTCCCGGAGACGCTTGATTCCCATCCTATCCACTCACCTTCTGAAATAAATCGTAGTTTGGTATTCTTTTGGTTGGCTGTTCATTTCTGACATACTTTTCAATACGATTGTGATGCTTTTTGTTTCAGCATCGGTAGTGGCAACGAAATCCTCGACATCCTCCGCCAAAACCTGACCATCATTTTTCACCAGCTGTTCCCCCTGTTGGCTGAATGCCTCAGCGCCGCCAATCAACAGGGCATCTCCTGATTCCGATACCGTCACATCAGCAAAAGACGTTTTTCGCACTTCTCTTGAAATGACCGACAACGTGTAAGCGAAATCATTTGACTGACCTGCCGAATAGGATTGCGCCAAGTATTGTCTCTGGCCAAACAGATGGACAGCCCCCACCAATGAGAGCACCACCGAAAGTAGCGCGATACTGGCCAACAATTCCACGAGCGTCATCCCTGATTCGTTGCGCAGGCTAATCTTCGAGATCTTCTGCTGTACGGAACGACAGCCGCGTTTCCATTTGTGCATAAGTTTTCCCTTCCTTCGAAACCTCCACAGTTCCTCTGTAGAGCGTTTCTCCCGAATTTTTGGACAGATGCGATTCAATTGCAAAACCGTTGCTTTCCGTCTCCATCAGGTCCAGCGTTTCCTCCACAGTCTTTGTGGTTGCGTAATAAGTAAGCAATTCAATCTGTTCTTGGGCGATAAAAGTCGCCTCGTTCACTGCATCGGTCTGGTTATTGACTTTTGCAGCCTGAATGAAAAAGGATAAGAACGTCGTAATGATCAGCGACAGCAGCAAAATCGATGCCAACACCTCGACCAAAGTCATTCCCTCTTCTGACTTCAGCAAGCTTCTATTTGTTTGATTATGCCGACTGTTCATGGAGCGCTTCTCCTGTTCAATATATTTATGAAATTTTATATTATTTTCCAATATTTCTCACGTAGCTTGTACCGTAATATATTAATGATTAGTATAGTATCTTAACGATATACTGTCAATATTTTTGAAATGATGATACACTGAGATTACTATGGTATAGCCTGGCTCCAAATGTGAGGATGCTGAAGCAAGTTCCTGTCCACTCACTCTTCCACTCTGTCGCTGGCTATCGTAAGAGAAACATTTCTATTGAAAAAAATCTCAATAAAATGATACGGAGGATGGTCCATGCAGCATCTGGATATGACAAAAGAGCAACTATTAGAGGAAATCGCCTACTTAAAACGCCTGAACAAAGAATTGCTTGAACAAATCTTTGAGGACGATATCACGAAATCACCCTGGTCAGGTAATTTAGGCCAGTGGTTCTGGGACTATCCACGGAATATCGTCACTTTTAATCCGATGAAAGCGACCGCTTTGGGTTACGCGCCAGAGGATATCCCGGAAGAAGCCGGATTCGAATTTTTTACAGAAAAACTGCATCCCGAAGATTATGATATGGTCATGGACGAGATGAGGGCCCACTTGAGCGGTCGCGTTCCGGTCTGGGAGGTCAAGTACCGCATCCAAGCAAAGGATGGTTCCTGGAAAGTATTTTATGATCGCGGCAAAGTGACACAGCGTTCTGCTGATAACAAACCCTTGTTCCTTTCCGGAAATGTTTTTGACGTCACCGAAGATGAAATCATGAAACATGAATTGATCCAAAAAACGGCTTTTTGGCGCACCAAAGCACGGATGGATAGTCTCACCAACCTATATACCCGTGCGGCTTTGGAAGAGGAACTTTTTTCCCTTCATCAGCGCCACCAAACGCAGCAGCAACCTTACGCGATTATGTTGTTGGACTTGGATCACTTCAAAAGGATCAACGACACCTATGGGCACCTGGTGGGAGACCGCGTATTAGCTACACTCGGGCAAACAATCCGTTCCAACATTCGCGACTCCGATATAGCGGCACGTTACGGTGGAGAAGAATTTTTGGTTGTTTTTCCGAGTTGCGAAAGTCAAACAGCCGCACAGATTGGCGAGATTATCCAACAAGGTCTCTTGAAAGCCGAGCTCCCGTTCACGCAACCGGTCTGCTTCAGCGCCGGCGTTGCTTCAAGTACAGAAAGACAGACCCTGAACGAGTTGATCGACTTGGCGGACCAACGCTTGTACAAGGCAAAAAACACCGGTCGGAATCGGATCATTCTTTGAAAAAAACCTATTTCTGCGTATCCATTGACTGCGCAGAAATAGGTTTTTTTAGGACTGCTCGCTATCAGTGGTCGGATCGTCGCACGATTTCATCACCATTACTCTTTTGAATGCAGCAACTACGTCAGGATCGAATTGTGTCCCTGAATATTTTTGCAGTTCTTCGATCGCCTCTTCCTTGCTTCTGCGGATATTGTCCGGCCGATCTCTCGTCATCACATCGTAAGCATCCGCAACCGCTATGATACGTGAAGGCAAAGGAATCTCCTCTTTTTTCAACTGTTCCGGATAACCGTTTCCGTTCACCCACTCATGATGGGACAAAACGATCATCGCAACAGGTGCGTAAGCATCCACCGAGCGAAGAATCTGATAGCCGGTTTCTGGGTGGCGTCGGATCAACTCGACCTCTTTTTTGCTCAATTCCGATTGTTTCCCCAGGACTGCCGACGGGATGGTAATCTTGCCGATATCATGAACCAGCGCCGCTTTTTTGACCATCTCTTGGATTGAGGATTCCAATCCCATCTCTCTAGCGATTTTTCCGGCATAGTTTGCCACATTTTCAGCATGCTGCAGATCCCACTTTTTTAGCAAACGCGGATTCGATTTGATTCCTTCAATGATGGAATTTTTGTGTTTTCGGCTCTTGCGGAGTTTATCTTCGTACATCAACCGGTCCGCTTCTGCAATCAACTCTTCGATCGAGTCTTCCATACTTATTTTGGTCGCAACACCCAGAGAAATGGAAATCCACTCGGAAGGGAATCTTCCGGAAATTTTGAATGTGTCCTTCCGTTGGAGTTCCCCGGCCAGAAGCGATGCTGTGTGGTGGTTCGTGTACGGAAGCAACAGAACAAATTCATCGCCGCCATAACGGACGAAAAGATCCCCCTCCCGTTTGAAACTGAGAATCCGTTCCGAAATGCCACGCAACAACTCATCCCCTTGATCATGCCCATAAGAATCATTGATCAATTTCAATCCGTTCAGATCCACGAAAATAGCGCTGAGCGGTAATTTGTATGGTAAAAGAACCGCTTCAGGCGACGTCACCAAAAAACTGCGCTGATACATCCCAGTCAACGAATCCCGCGTATGGTAAAACTCCAGCTTTTCCTGGGTTTTCATCAAATCGGTAATATCTCGCCCGGCTGCATAGATTCTGTTCCCAAAAATTTTCACGCGCCATTCGAAATAACGGGCTTCTCCATCCGAACTTATGAGTCGATTGATGAATTTCTCCATTTCCCCAACCTTTACGGACTCGCTGATCGCAAATTTGGTTGCATAAAGATCCTCTTTGGCGATGATTTCAAATATGTTTCTCCCGACCAACCGGGAATCGCTGTACCCTAAGGACTCCTTCCAGCTCGCATTGACGGCAACAATCTGACCACTATAAGTGAAGACGCAGAACAAGTCTCTCGTAACAGAAAGAAAACGCTGCAGCTCAGTGTTCTCTTTTTTTAGTTTATCGATGCACACTTGATCATTCTGAAGATTTTCTTGCATTCTCCCACTCCTTCTACTGTTCGCGTTCCGAATCATTATAATCTCTCAAAAAAGCGACCGCATCTTGCTCCGCCAAGGGTCTGCTGATCAGATACCCCTGGATAATATCACACCCATGCTTTCTCTGGTACGCTTCCTGCCTTTCATCCTCCACACCTTCCGCTACTACGAGCAGGCCGATCTTATGCGCCATCGAGATGATATCAGACGTGATCAGGTCCTGATCCGGCAGCCGTGAAATGCGACTGATGAAAAACCGGTCGATTTTCACTGTATCGATATGCAGTTCTCCGATTGTGGACAGGGAAGAAAATCCAGTTCCGAAGTCATCCAACGAAACAGCGATGCCCATCCGTTTGATCTGTTCAAGAGTCTCATTGATCTGCTCATAATGTTCCAACAGCACTGATTCCGTGATTTCAAATTCCATCGCCTGCAGAATCCGTTCGCTCAGATAAGGCGCCCGCTGAAGATACTCCACGAAACCTTCGCGCAATAATTGGATACCCGATATGTTCACCGCAACCGTTATATCCTCGATTCCCTGCCCTTGCATCCTCCCGATAAAATCCGCCGCCAATCGAAGGATATGATTTCCGAGCTCATTGATCAATAATTTTTTCTCCGCTAAAGCGATGAACTCGTCCGGTGGAATTTGACCCAACTGATCGATGCGCAGTCTGGCCAGCGCCTCGAAGCCGATGATCCGATTTTTGTTCAAGTCAAGTTTAGGTTGGTACTCAAGATAAAACGAGGTCTCATCCTTACCGCCGATAACGTCGCGCAGCACTTTCATGATCTTATCCTCACGCTGCAGCGATTTTTCCATCCGTTCATCAAAAAAGACGATCGGATGCGCGGCATTGTCTTCGATATGGGGAAAAGTCAACAACGCATCCTGCAATATTTTATCCGTGGATGTATGTCTTGCCTGTATTTCCACAATCGCAATCTGGATATCCACGTACTGGAGATCGGTTCCCTCAGCTACCGGTTCATCAAAAATACAAATCAGCCGCTCCGCCAGCTTTCTTAATTCTTCTTGACCCTCGACACTGTCGCTCACTACAACAAATCGATTTCCGTCGAAACGGAAAAAATTGTCATCCGTCTTCAGTTCCTGTCTGATTTTATCTGCTATCTGCTTCAGTAACGCATCACCGTATTCGAAACCGTATGTCATATTCACTGTCTTAAGGTTCTTGACATGCAACAAAAGCACTGCTTTGTTCCGTCTTCTCGGCACAGCAACGATATGATCCAGATAATCATGAAGGTACTTATTATTCCGCAAACCGGTCAACTGATCGTAATAGGCAATTTTGATGTTCGCCTGATTTTTTCGATAAGCATAATAGAGAATGCTTCCAGTCGTCAATACGATCACTGCCAAGACGATTGCACCGAAACGGATGATTTCCAGCACTTGTGCGTCGAGATTATCGGTAGGCCAATCGATCATTAAAGTGCCTATCCGCATATAGTCGGAATAGATTGGAACTGCAACTCTTAAGATTTCCTTGCCACCCACCTCTGTCCGTTCAGCATAGGTCCGTTCACTCATCAGCTTTTGTTGCAGGGCTTTATCTTCGATCGTTGTGCCTGCATAGTTCGTTAGGCTGCTCGCCACAATTTCAAACTTAGTATTGACGAAGAACACGTGCTTGACCTCATCGCGTTGGGAAATTTCATTGATGAGCTTCGCTATTTCAAAGTCTTCCAGAAAGTCCTGGATATTATCAGCCAAAATCCCCAATTGGATGAAGCCGCCCGCCTCATCTCTCATATAGCCGAATTTGTAGTACAGACCATTTTCGGTATCTTGCCTGATTTTTTCGATCCTGACCGTCTGATTACTGACCATAAAATCGTGTACAGGATGCCCTTCATAAACTTCCCAACCCAACACCTGATCGTAAGTACTCGATACGACCTTCCCCTCACTGCTGTAAACATAGATTTCATCGACTTCGAATGTCTTGGCAATGTCTTTTAGCACCTCACTATTGTCCTTGTCCTCGATGCGCATAAGCGCTTGAGCAACAATTCTGATTTTGTTATCCAACAAGGCTGTGATCCTATCATAGGCTTCTGCCGTATGCGCCAAATTATGTGAGTAACTATTCGCTATTTCGATTGTGCGTTCTTCAAATAAGGCATATTTTTCTTCGACACGATTTTTGACCGTCAGGCCCGTCAAGACGGAAAAGCCGATTAGTAAAATCAAAAAAGGTACCAAAAAATAGGTCACTTCAACCGTCTTGAGCTTGTCGCTTTTTCTCAATACGCATCCTCCCTTCCTTCCAAAATACGACTATGAACCAGCAAGCGTTTTTTCATACCTATCTCTGAAGCCTCCCGAAGAATGAGCCGGGATCCACCCTTTACAATTCCAAAAAAACAGCCACAAAAGTTGTCAAATCAACAATTGCGGCTACTATTGCATTGGTAAAGAAACAATAACTTGATTTCTGCCGCTTTTTTTCGCTTGATAAAGCGCCACATCGGCCCGTTTGAGCGTTCTTTTCAAGGTTTCTCCTGTGCGACTGTGCGCCACCCCCACAGATATTGTGACGCTGACCGGATCACCTGAAGTTGTGCTGAAGCGCCTATGAGCGACTATTTCCTGCAAGTCATGAATGAACGCCTCTGCATCCCTTTGATTTGGAGTGTCGATGATCACGGCGAATTCCTCACCACCGATTCTGTAGAAATCCGTGTCAAAAGCCGAAAGTTCATTGAACACCTGCGCCATTTGTTTCAAAAGCAGATCCCCATTGTCATGTCCGAAACTATCGTTATAATCCTTAAAATAATCGATATCGATCACTGCCAATGTCACTGGCTTCTTTTCCCGCTCCACATCCATCAGTTCGTTGTTGAACGTGCGCACGTTCTTGAGGGCCGTCAGATGATCGGTGCTGGCAGACAAAATCAACCTGTACAGATCCGTAATAAAAAAATGCATGACAAAAGTCGCAGCATACCCGGATGTAAACAAAATAGTGCTAATCAACAGCACGAGTGATTTATCTGCAATCATTTGATTGGTCAGCACAACTGTAGGGATGAGCGCATACGTGACGAGGACAAGCAATTGCGGCAGTTCATTCAACCGGTGCTCGATATAACGGACCAGCAACGGCAATGTGACAGCCAGCAAAATACTGATGATCAGGTTATTTTGGGCAATATCATTATTACCCCAAACAAACCTGAGGATCCCTAGCAACAGAATAGTCGGACTGGTTATTTTCCAATCCAGATATTTAGCCGAAAAACAGAACATCAGAAATCTGAAATCGTATCTTATCCCCAGAATGACCGTCGAAAAGCTCAATAAAACGATGCCTACCAACACCTCCAAAAGAATACTTTTGATGAAGTAGGCTATTGTCTCATTCCCTTGATTCGGCGACCCAAAGCTGCTTCTCAAGTAGAAATAAACAGCAAAAAACATGATCCCAATATTCGCCAGTAGACTAACCATTGCGCACCCTCTCACCTGCATCACTTATCTTGAAATAAGTATTTTCATATCGGAACAAAAATTCGGTCTCGCTAACAGTTTCCATAAAACAGTAATATCTTGTCAATTATAACTTACTAATTTCATTATGTATAATATTATTAATTGTTCAAAAATCCCCCATCCCAAAAATACAATATTGTATTTCCAGAGGGCTTTATTTTGTTGAATTAAGACCGATGCACGAACTTTAATCAGGTCTTTTGGAATCAACATTTTCGTTTTATATAAGAATAAGCGCATTCGATAAATCATCTGGTATAATTTATATGGTAACTTCAATTATTTAAACGGTAAAATTCTGCTTGACCGATTCTCAACAGTGAATTTGAATTGATAGGGTAGTGCCAAAAATTCTATGGAAACTGCTCTGAATAATGAGGTGATGTGAAAATCCGTGCCTTGCTATTCAAAGTTGGGTGAAACAAACGCTCTTGACAACCGAGCCAATGGTTTCTTCCTTTGCCGTCAAGGGCGACGGTATACAAAAGGAGCAGCACAAAGTAGCCCTTGGTCTTAGGAAATTTTAAACCATTGGCTTTTCGGATTGTCAAGAGTACGCTCCGCCGTTTGTTTAGTTTATTGGTTCTCTCTTTTTTAGAGGGCTCCGGTGCCAAAAGTTAAGGGGTTTGGTCCATCAGCCACTCTTGGGATAAAGAGATTAATTTTGTCCATTTAGCTGGCATGTTGGGAAGTTTGTCCAGCTCAGGGATCAGCACAGGTACCTTCTTTTCTAGGGCCGCGTGCGGTCTTAAAAAGTTGAAGTAGACACAGAATAGGGTCACGAAAGAGACTGATCCCTGTTGGGATCCGAATCCGGTGGTCGCTCTGTAATTGCCTTTGAATGTTCGGTTCAACCGTTCGATGATTTGTTTTAACGGTCGGTATTCCTTTGACACCGGATCATTATTTGTAAGTCCGATTACTTGCTTCACGTCAAAGGGGATGCCGTGTTGGGCATAGTAGTGTTGAGCCAGAAGGTAGATGGGGTTTCCGTCTACTATGAAAGTTAGGTCCTCCGGTATCTGGGGCATCTTTTTGAAGACTTCGCGCAAGGCGTAAATAGCGGATTCCGTATCTCGGTTTGGCGAAACATAGTTTGACAAAATTATTTTTTTGACGGCATCAAAGAAGAAAAACAAATAGTTCCAGCGACCGCCAACGCGGATGTAAGTCTCATCTCCGCAGAATTGATCGGATAATTCGTAAGGGTAGTTCTCCAGGAACGGCTTCAGAACCACGGATGTACTGGAAGCGTAGTTGAGTATGGTTTGACCTGAGATTCTGACATTATGTACATCGTACATAAGTGCCGCTGTTTTTCTGGCCGAAAGGCCGTAATTTACGTGGTAGGTCAGTATCAATCCTAAAGTATAGGGCGAACAATGGATATTGGCCAGATTCACCTTCGGTTGAATGACTGAATCCTTTGAAATTGGATTAAAAGGAATATTGAATTGGCGGAAGAGATAGTGCATCTTGAATTGTTGGGAATCCTTCTCAAACAAGTCTTTTTCTTCCGGAGTCAATTCTTTCAGCCTACGCAAGTAATAAGGACAGTCCGCTCTTTTACACTTGTAGACATCGAATCCATTGCGGTCTTTGATTTTTTCCAACGGATGTGAGCAATGCGGACACTTTAAAATGGCTTCTTTTGAATAACGGTTTTTAGGGTTGAATAAGGCGTCACAGACTTTACAGTTGCATTGGCCTTTGGAGCCATTATTGGCGTAGAGGTAGTCCGAGGGAGCGTTGCAGCGAGGGCAGGTTGTATTGAGGTCTAGGTTGATTTTAACGCCATTGCGGCGTTGAATGGGCTGGAGAACTTTCCCAGTTTTTTCGAAATGAGTTTGTAGAAGCAGATGATAGTCCAACTTTTCAACTTTTTCGATCAAAGGCAGTTCATCGACTTTGAGCTTCTGGTAATTTAAATTATCCGGAGCAGTTAACTGAGGCATACGGGAATTTTTCGTCAACAGGATTACTAGCTTCATTAACGCAAGAATAATCATTCGTTGACGCTTGATAATATCAACTAAATAGGTTAATAATAGAGGTAGCAACTTGTCATCTTCCTTTCTTTTGGGGAAATAGTGCGGTGTAGTTACCATTACTATTAACCAAAAATTGGGGGGTGGCAAGTTGTTTTTGTCGTTAACCCCGTTAAATCAATGAAAAAATACAAAATTGAACGTCTGGCAGAGCTAAACTTTGACAGTACGATTAAATTTTCGGGGGTTGAAGAATGGCAAAGTTTTACAAACGAGGAATAAAGACCTTTATCTTATTGTCCTGTTCCTCTGTCTTGGCTTCTACTTTAGAAGCTCCATTGGTGTACGCTGCTGAAACGATTATTTCTGAATCACAAGAAATGATTCTTGAAGAAGAGAATAATAAAGCTAATTCGATATCGGAGCCACTTGCTGTCCCATATATTCACTTAAATATGGGTATAGACCTTTGACATTTTCATTCTCTCTGATCCAAGAGTTTAGTCTGTGTACAGCATACGTGTGTCTAAAATCATGAACTCTTGGTGAATTACCTGTTACTAATTGCGCTTCGAAGAGGTTATCCCAGAATTCATGAAACCAATGTCCGATAGTGCTTTTGTTATAAAATTCTCCACTTATATTTGGAAAGAATGCTTGTCGTATCGGGAAAATTTTTTCTATATTTTGATTATATTCTCTACACACCTCTAGAAGATCTGGACTCATAAATAATATCCTGGCTTTCCAACCTTTCGACTCCCGAATCAAGATCTGTCCGTTCGTTAAGTTAACATCGGTAATGTTCAACAGTCTGGCTTCAGAAGACCTTAGTCCACAACAATACAACAAGCGAAATAGTACAGGAATAACATAACAGCGTGCAGGGGAAAAAGGAGAAACGGGACAACTATCAATTGCATGAAAAAAGGCCTGTAGTTCTTTTGTAGTAAAAATATGAGCTTCATATTGGAGCTGTTTATTAGGAATGTTCCCAGGGAGGATGTACGCTTCATGCCCAATGGCATGTAAATATTTACCAAATTGCCGGATAGGTGTAATCCGCCTTAAAAGGCCATTAGGATGTTCGTTTGGTTTGCAGTGTATCCATTTATCGACAATCTCTTTTGTTAAAGACTCTACATCCGGGAAATATTCAAAAACCATCTCATCGAAATGATATAGAATTCGTGCTGATGATTGATAAGGGAATCCAACAGATTGCTTTTGAGCAATAAAGGTTTCTAAATGAGGCCCTAATCTGCTTTTAAAGATGTGCTCACTCAAATTTATCCTCTCCCCAATGTATTTTCCCAATTTCTGAAAGATCTAAAGCACACATACGCAGCATAGATTCTTCAAGAGAGATATAGGGTTTGTCTGATTCTTTTGAAGTATGCCCAAGAATATCTGTTACGACCTGATGGGGAACCTTAGCTGAAAGCAAACGATGAGTTAGTGTATAACGAAATAGATGCAAACCTTTGGTTTTGCCATTTACTGGTTGGATTTTTAATTTATTCAGGAGTTTTGAGCAAGAAGGATAAGCAGATGTGATTTTGTTGTAGGGAGCTTGCTTTCTTAAAAAAATGTAGGGATAGTCTTTACGAGGGTGACGTTCATTCAAGATGTAATCCATGAGGGCATTACCGATTTCTGGAAATAGAGGAAAAACAATTGATTCGCCAGTCTTTTGCTGAACTACATATAGTTTCTCGTTATTCCAATCGACAGATTGAAAGGTTAGGTTGCAGATGTCTGAATCTCTTAGTCCAAAACGAAGGGCGAGTAATATTATAGCTCTTGTTCGCATGGATTCATGCTCTAGTTGCTCAATCAAGCGCCGCTCATCTTCTACAGACAGATAGGCTGAGACATTGCCTTTTTGAATGAATCTGCTCATGACAACATTTGAAAGATTACAATCGATAACATTGTTTTTAAACAAAAAGGCTAATAGACTTCTTAATATCGGCAATATAGTGGACATACTTCTTTTATTGCAGATGGTTGAAAATGACTCGATGATTAATTGGGTTTCTTCATAAGATAATCCGGCTAATTCTTCAATTGTTTGTATTTCTGCCAATGATAAGGTTTTACGAAAAACATAGTCGTGAAGATTAATTGTAGCTTTGCTAAGGTTTTTTTCACTTAATGTGCTGATATATATGGTACGCAGCTCTTCTAAGTAACGATTCTCTAAAGATAAATTTTGTTGAATAGGTTTCCACTTAAATGTACCTGTATCAGCGACTTCCATAAGAACATGATGTTTGTGGCAAGATAAACCTACATACAATTGCAGCGCAAAAGTACATAACTCCGCAAGCAGCTTAGGGCAAAAGAAAAAGCCATTGCGGGCGTCCTGAAATTCCTCTAAAGTTATAGTTCCAACACTGTAACTGGAGGTAAGAAAGGGAATGCTCGCAATGACCGATATTAATACTATCAGAAATCTACGAAACAATCACGATAAATCTATTAATCACATAGCTGAAGAATTGGAAATCAACTGGCGCACCGCAAAAAAGTACGCAGATGAAGATCTTCTGCCTGAGCCCAAGATTAGAAAGAAAACGGGCATGATGTATGCGGAACACTGGGGAGGCATCGTTGCTCTCTGGCTTTCTGAAGATTCTAAGCTGCCGAAGAAGAAGCGCAGGACCATTGACTTTATGACTAAGGAATTGAAGAACCAGGGGTTCCCCGGATCCTATCGCACGGTTTGTGATTTTGTTAGGGACTGGAAAGCCACTCACTACGTTGAAGCCAATGAAGATCAAGGTTTTGAGCGCTTGGAACATCCTCCGGCGGAAGCGCAGCTGGATTTCGGTACCATGGAGGTTTGCCATGAAGGATCCTTTAAGGATGTCAAAGCACTCGTGATGTCTTTTCCCTATAGTAACGGCGGTCTTGCGGTGGCATTACCAGCGGAGAATCAAGAGTGCCTCCTTGAAGGCTTGAAGGAGTTGTTCCGGCAGGCTGGCGGTGTTCCTAAAAAAATTCGTATCGACAATATGTCTACGGCAGTGACGCAAGTGAAGTCTAAGACGGAACCGGCAGTTTTGACGGATGGTTTCCTCCAGTTCGCTACGCATTATGGCTTTGAGACACAGGTGTGCAACCCTAGAAGCGGAAATGAAAAAGGCAGCGTTGAAAATAAAGTCGGCTATGTTCGCTACAACTTCTTTCCCGCCACTCCGATCATGAAGGACTTCGCAAGCTTTAATGAGGCATTGGCGGTTCAATTAGCGAAAGACAGGGAACGCGTTCATTATGAGAAACATGTACTTATCAGTGAACTCTGGCTTGAGGAAAAAGCGGATCTTTTGGCATTGCCCGATGTCGCATATCCAGTCTTCAAGGAAATCGAAGTAAAAGCCAATAAGTACAACGAAATCAAGCTGGATGGCGAGCGAATCCATGTTCCTCGCGCCCGGAACCATTCCATTATCTACGGGCTGCTTCGCTTTGACTCCTATCAACTGGTTAGCACGGATGGTGAAATTATCGCTGAAGGCCCCCGGCCCTACATGATGAAGAAACGAGCGATTGACTGGCAAGCAATACTACTCGATTGGCGGCGCAAATTGCGTGCGATGCATTACTCTCGTTATTGGAAATATCTACCCGAACGCATCAAGCTCTATCTCAGCCATCCCGATTGGAAAGAACAGGCAAATCGTGTAGATCAGCTTCTCGTTTTTCTTGTCACCAACGATATGTTAGGTATTGATCAGAACTTCTACGACCTTATCGGTTCTTCGAAAGAAGCGGATGCCTATGATGTGGATTGGAATGACTATGATGCATTTCTCAAGTCATCTAATGGGGAGGCGGTGAGTTGATGGAAACCGATCGTTTAGAAGAGGTTTGTAAGCAGTTGCGGCTCTCTCATATTCCTAGAGTCATTGGAACGGAGGGCTTTGAAACCAAAGAAGATTGGTTGCTATTCCTGTTGGAGAATGAATTGAAGTGTCGGGAGGAACTAAAGACTGCTCGGCTCTTCAAACAGGCCAAATTCCCTGTACGCCGGACTTTAGACAACTACGACTGGCATGATCATATCACGTTGCCAAATCCGACCACAAAGGAAGAGTTAATCAGTCTCTCCTTTATCCGCCAAAAAGAAAACGCCGTTTTCGTGGGTACCCCAGGAACTGGTAAGACGCATTTAGCTTGTGCTCTTGGCGAAATGGCCACGCATGCTGGTGTTGAAACACGCTTCTGGCGAGTCTCTGAATTGGTGGGAGAATTGGAGCGTCAATGGAAGAACAACACGTTGGAGATCTTCAAGCACCGCTTTGACAAGGTGAAGTTGGTTATCCTAGATGAGATGGGTTATGTGCCGTTCACTAAGGAAGGTGCCGAGTTGCTCTTCCAGCTGATCAGTGATTGGTATGAGACTAAAAGTATCATCATCACCAGTAATTTGGAGTTCAGCCAATGGAATAAGGTGTTTATCGATACACGTTTGACTGCGGCATTGGTGGACCGCTTGATTCATCACGCACACATTTTAAGTTTCACCGGAGAGAGCTTCCGGCTCAAAAACGCTCTATCAAGACCAAAATAATCAGAGAAAAATTTCAGGCGCAAAGGTGTGTACTTTTTCTTTGCAATATTGTGTAGGAATGTCTTGCAAAACACACATGAGCAGCCTTTCTGTTAAATTTCCATTTCCACTCATTCATGAAGCATTTATTCCGCAATGAATTTATTTCAAAAATATACTGTTGTAATACCTCTTTGTCATAGATTCCTGCATTCTGTTCATTGAAATAGTCGCGTATGTCTAGCCAAGAGTGCTTATATTGTCCAATTGTAGATGATGATAAATTCAGGATTCTCATTTCTAATTCAGATTTTATAATTAAGTGATCGATTGTAATCTTTATTGATATGGGGTAGCTCATATCTTTGAAAAAATCCTGCGTTTCATCTTCCCTCGGAAGAGAATTTCTGTTAAGCAATTTTCCGTACTTATCTTTAGCATGGGTGCCAGCGTAATAATCTACTATCTTAACGCATTGCCTATGTCTTGAACTTCGTTCCTTAGAGTTTCTGTCATCATCAATAAAAGCATCGTAAAGTTCTTGGCATGGAACAGTGATATTCATTTCAGATGCCATTTGTGATAATTGCTTGCAATAAAAATTTAGCGACTCAAAAGATGAAGGTGCAAGTTGAGATTTTCTCTGTGCCAAAACAACGCTGATTATTTCTTCCAGGTTTGCCATCTCTAGTCCTCCTCATACTATATTTGAACAGTCAAAGAATACCACCAACGGAAAATATTATCTTCAAAAAAGCCACAGGCATCTCTAGTAAAAGAGGCTGTCCTATGGCTTTTTGAAGATAATCTGAGTTTGAGGATAATCGCGCTTATATTCAATTGAAAATAACAAGGACAAAGCATCTGTTGAAGGCTCTGTCAGCACCATATCGACATGGATAATTGCGGCCTTGCGAAACGAACATTGTTTTACTCTGACTGACTTGAATCAAAAAATCAGCCTGAAGCTCGAAGAATTCAATCATAGAGACTTCTCGAAAAAGAAAGGCACTCGCTTTACAGCGTTTGAAGAAGAGGAGAAATTCGCACTTTCCCCTCTACCAGCAAAACCATACAAAATGGCCGAGTGGAGAACCGCTAAAGTACGCCTGGATTATCATATCAGTATTGGAAATATGTTTTATTCCGTCCCATATGAATACATCGGCAAAAACGTCGATGTACGTGTTTCTGAGCATCTCATCGAGGTCTTCTTCAAACAAATGCGAGTAGCTACGCACTCCCGATTATATGGGAAATTCGGTCAGTTATCCACCAGTAAAGACCACATGCCTGACAACCACAAACTGTATGTCGAGCAAACGCCGGAAAACGCCTTACAATGGGCAGAAACGATCGGAGAGAACACCTTGCGCCTCATTCAATATCTTTTAGATACCTATCAGGTTGAGCGCAAGGCACTCTCGTCTATTTTTTCTTTAAAAAATAGTTCCCGCCGTTATACCAAGTACGAGATCGAAAGAGCGTGCAAGGAAATCTTGAATGTCACCCAGCGACCGACGGTCAAATTAGTTCAAAATCAACTGAAAGCAAATAAGAAAAAAGATGCCGAGCAAGCACTGGAAAAACCATCCAAGTCTCAGGATGATTTCGGATTTACACGCGGCTCAGATTATTGGGGAGGAAAAGGACAATGAACGAACAAACAATAAGCAAAATGATTTCAATGAAATTATCAGGGATGGTAGAAGGATACCAGCATCAAGAGAGTTCGCCGGAGTTCAAAAAAATGAGTTTTGAAGAAAGATTCCAGCTGTTGATTGATCATGAGTACGACAGACGCAAATCGAACACGTTAAAAAGATTGATCAAGAGCGCTAACTTTCAAGATTCTCAGGCTTGCATTGAAGACATCGAATACCACGAGGACCGGAAATTAGAGAAGATGCGCATTTTGGAACTGTCCAGCTGCAATTACGTTCGCCAAACAAACAACATTATCATCAAAGGTCCAACTGGAGCTGGCAAAAGCTATATCGCACAAGCTTTTGGCATATCCGCTTGCCGCCAACACCATACAGTGAAGTATGTGCGCCTTCCGGAATTACTGGATGAACTGATGGTAGAGCAATATCGAAATGACGATTCTTACCGCAAAAGTATCAAGAAGATTTCCAAGGTCGACCTACTGATTCTTGACGAATGGCTTTTAATCGATATTTCGCCAGAACAGGCTGCACTCGTTCTTGAAATTGTGGAAATGAGATACAAGCTCAAATCGACTATTTTCTGTTCCCAGATTGATCCGCAAGGATGGCCTCAAAAGCTTGGGAATGGCACTGTAGCTGAAGCGATTATGGATCGAATTGTTCATAACTCTATTCAATTACTGATAGATGGAGAAATATCTATGCGTGAACGGCATGGCATCCGGAACTAAATTTCAATAGGAGGATTAGATGAATATGTGTTATGAAGATGAAACCGAAGATTACTATGAGATGTTAGATAAGCAATCTGAGGAGGACGAACTTATTTCTTTTATCGTGGCTCTAGTTGAATATTCAGCTGAGTTGGAAGAACAGGTCGTCGACCTAAGGCGTTCGGTAAATCAATTATCGGATAAGGAACGGCTCCCATTCCCGGATTTAGAGGGAGACATCTATCAAGTGTTTGATGATTATTCCGCGTACAGGAAGTACCGAAGCCTCATTGAAGAGCGTATTGAATGGAATAAAAATCACCCTGTTTCCGAGATAATGAAATGGCAATAGCAGCATCAACCAATACTGACTTTAAATTTTACAGGTAGAAAACATATTAGATATTCCCTAAGAGCCGTTCCTGGATTATATGGAACGGCTCTTAGGTGACCTTAGGGTCAGGATTGTTGGTTTTAAACGCTCTGTCCACTTACTGTTCAACCTTACACACTAATGGTTCCATTTTGACGTTATTCACAAAAGCTGCCCAAATCCTTTAGATAAAGGATTTGGGCAGCTTTTCGTGAGCGTTTTTTCCACTGGTAACTTATCTGTCAGTCAGTGGTAATTTTGATGTCACTAGGTGGTAATAACTATGTCACTGCTGGTAATTTCCTGTGGCGGATATCAG
>NZ_FJND01000025.1:0-1261 GCF_900067165.1 Trichococcus sp. ES5 | reverse complement strand
TAGTTGATATTATCAAGCGTCAACGAATGATTATTCTTGCGTTAATGAAGCTAGTAATCCTGTTGACGCAAAATTCCCGCATGCCTCAGTTAACTGCTCCGGACAATCTAAATTACCAGAAGCTCAAAATCGATGAACTGCCTTTGATCGAAAAAGTTGAAAAGTTGGACTATCAGCTGCTTCTCCAAACTCATTTCGAAAAAACAGGGAAGGTGCTCCAGCCCATTCAACGCCGCAATGGCGTTAAAATCAACCTAGACCTCAACACGACCTGCCCACGCTGCAACGCTCCCTCGGACTACCTCTACGCCAATAATGGCTCCAAAGGCCAATGCAACTGTAAAGTCTGTGACGCCTTATTTAACCCTAAAAACCGCTATTCAAAAGAAGCCATTTTAAAGTGCCCGCATTGCTCACATCCGTTGGAGAAAATCAAAGATCGCAATGGATTCGATGTCTACAAGTGTAAAAGAGCGGACTGTCCTTATTACTTGCGTAGGCTGAAAGAATTGACTCCGGAAGAAAAAGAATTGTTTGAGAAGGATTCCCAACAATTCAAGATGCACTATCTCTTCCGCCAATTCAATATTCCTTTTCATCCGATCTCAAAGGATTCAGTCATTCAACCGAAGGTGAATCTGGCCAATATCCATTGTTCGCCCCATACTCTGGGATTGATACTGACCTACCACGTAAACTACGGTCTTTCGGCCAGAAAAACAGCGGCACTTATGTACGATGTACATAATGTCAGAATCTCAGGTCAAACCATACTCAACTACGCTTCCAGTACATCCGTGGTTCTGAAGCCGTTCCTGGAGAACTATCCTTACGAATTATCCGATCAATTCTGCGGAGATGAGACTTACATCCGCGTTGGCGGTCGCTGGAACTATTTGTTTTTCTTCTTTGATGCCGTCAAAAAAATAATTTTGTCGAACTATGTTTCGCCAAACCGAGATACGGAATCCGCTATTTATGCCTTGCGCGAAGTCTTCAAAAAGATGCCCCAGATACCGGAGGACCTAACTTTCATCGTCGACGGCAACCCCATCTACCTTCTGGCTCAACACTACTATGCCCAACACGGCATCCCCTTTGACGTGAAGCAAGTAATCGGACTTACAAATAATGATCCGGTGTCAAAGGAATACCGACCGTTAAAACAAATCATCGAACGGTTGAACCGAACATTCAAAGGCAATTACAGAGCGACCACCGGATTCGGATCCCAACAGGGATCAGTCTCTTTCGTGACCTT